>JAZGFD010000246.1:0-12223 GCA_036479115.1 Saprospiraceae bacterium
ATAGCTGAAGGAAAGGCAAAAGGAATCGTATTAAATGCAGTAAAAAACAAAATAGTTCATCGCGCATTTGCTGTGATCAAAAGGCAAACTCCTTATGTAAAACTGACATATTGAAGAAAAATGTCTCCGGATAATCCAAAGATTATGTATAAAAACTATTTTAATGTATTATTTGGTTAAGCGTAGAAATTCAGGTAGTATCAATTTTGGCTAAAAAAAACTCTTTTATCACTATACTTCGGCAATTTATGTCTCAAATCGAAAATGTGGCAACATAATCGAGATTCACTAACGAATAAAATGAGTTAGTAATAACGCTGCTATTAATTCAAAAATAGCCTGTGTCTAGCAATAAAATAGCAATTTTTTATCTCAACAGCACATCACCTGAGTAGTCACAAAATTATAAAATCGCCAAAAGAACTATATCTAATTTTGATGAGATTTTGTTCAGACACTAAGTACTCAATATCTTTGGTAACCAGAAAGGTTTGTCATTATTTTCTGGTTAAAAATGCCGCCAAATCACAACAATCGCTACTCAACTAAGGGCGTTGCGCTTGACTATTCAGCTTAATGGCTGTTAGTCTTTGTAATAATAAATACAACATTGAGTATACTCTGGAAATTAACATTTTTCAGAAAAAGAATAATTTTTGATGAAATTTACATTTTTAGATATTCGGTGATGCCTGAGTATCAGCGAGTTGAGAAAAACGTAAAGTTCGCCAAAAGCAACTTTTTTGATTTTGTGAGTTTTTGAAGTGGACTCAACTTTTGATCTCAAAAGCGCCCACCTGAGTGGTTACTTGCAACGTAAACCGAAAGATGAGAAATAATTCAATTCGGTCACAATTAATGTTGACCTTTGAAAAGATAAGAATTTCTAAAGATGGGTGAAGATTTAATTGACACAAATTTTATAAAAATAGTAGAATGTCCTCGTGATGCGATGCAAGGAATACATGACTTCATCCCTACATTAAAAAAGGCAGAATATATAGAACAACTTTTGAGTGTAGGTTTTGATACTCTTGATTTTGGAAGTTTTGTATCTCCTAAGGCCATTCCTCAAATGAAGGATACACAAGATGTCCTTAAACTTTTAGACCTGAACAACACCAATACCAAATTACTGGCTATTGTTGCAAATGAAAGGGGAGCTATCGATGCTTGCATCCATGAAGAGATCGCCTATTTGGGGTACCCCTTTTCTATTTCAGAAACTTTTCAAATAAGAAATGCTAACAGTACCATTGAAAAATCTTTAAATAGGTTAAAGCGTATCAAAGAACTGGCTGATAGCCACAGCAAATCGATGGTGGTCTACATTTCAATGGGATTTGGCAATCCTTATGGAAATGAATGGAATGTGGACATTGTACAATACTGGGTGGAAGTTTTAGCAGCAATGGATATAAGAATTATTCAACTTTCAGATACTGTTGGTGTTGCTCGACCTGATAGTATCGCTTACCTATTTAGTGCTCTTATTCCTGCCAATCCCGAAATAGAAATAGGCGCACATTTTCACACTACTCCATATTCTTGGTTAGAAAAAGTAGAATCTGCTTATGAAAATGGATGTAGAAGATTTGATGGCACAATAAAAGGCGTGGGAGGTTGTCCGATGGCTCAAAATGCTTTGGTAGGTAATATGCCTTCTGAACATCTGATAACTTTTGCTAAAGACAGAAACTTAGTAACAAATTTGAATTTAGAAAATTACGCAACCGCTATGAAAATGGCAAATGAGATAATGTAGAGGGGAAGTAAGCAAAATTGGGAAATGTAAAAGTTTACATTTTTTGAAGTCTATATTTCATAAAATCAATCACTTCTTCATTTGATCCAAAAGTATCTCCGATATTAACAAAATTATCAGCCAACCAGTCGTATTTTTTTAACATAAGATATAGCCAGATTTGGAAATAATCTATTTTTTCAAAAATAATGGACTTGTGCTTTACATAAGCTTCAATGTTATTGCTAAAATCAATAGGCATCTCTGTCCAATGTAAATTAGGCCGAATGTGATGGCCAATATGATATCCATCATTATAGCATCTTTTGTTATATACGCTATTAATGCAGGTAATGCTATTTTGATAATTATTTTCAGGATGGTCAGGATCGATAAAAGCATGTTGGGCCCAATTGCCCATCATCATTGAAAATCTAACAACTATCATTGGTAAAATGAAAACCATCATTGCAGCTCTAAAATTTACAAAAAGTAAAATAATACTTAAAATCAGATAGAATATCTCACCTCTTATAGTCCGCTTTCTTAAAAATTCTTTCTTTGTATATTTCAAATATTCCACCAACTCAATCACTCCAACAAAAAGAAATTTGACAAAATATTTCATAAAGTCTTTAAAGCTGTCTCTTTGATATTTCATTGTGGTACTTAAATCTTTTTCCAGATTATTTTCTACATGATGCATGCCTATATGATGAGAGAAGTAAGTATCAGGAGATTGCCCCATAAAAGGACATAAAACCCAAGGAATGTAGCGGTTCCATGCCTTGTAATGTGGTTTGAAAAATGGACGATGACTTGTATTGTGCATCATGAGAATAAATGGTCCAGCAAAAAAGATAAGGCCTGCACCATAAATGACGAATATACACCACCACAACCAACTTGTATTGTCAATAAAGAAAGCGACAAAAGCCAATGGAACAAAAGTGAATGAAATCTGCAGCATAAAATAAATGAAAGGCAAATCCCTCTTATCATGTAAATAAGGAATAAATAACTTTCCCAATTTGCTTGGTTTGACATTTTGAGAAGAGAAATCTGTAACGCTAGAAAATGATCTCATTTATTAGATTATTTGTAACTACTCAGGAGGGGTCAATTTTGGCTAAAAAAAGTTTTTTTTTGCATTACTCTTCGGCTATTTTTATAACAATAGTTCTGCTATTCTGGTAAAAATGAGTCTCGTCTATATAAAAAAATAGCAAATTTTTATTTCAAAAGCACACCACCTGAGTAGTTACGATTATTTAAAAAATGTAATGATAAGACAATTATGTTTTCTTCACACTCTAATGATGAGATAACTAGAGACTGATCGAAAACTCACCCAGATTAAAAGTGATAGTTTTCATTCAGCTTCTATCTTGTGCTCTGTCAAGTGCTAGATGATGGGTAGAATTTGAGTGTATTTTCAGACTCCATGTGATAAAATCAAGGAGATATGCAGGGCATAATGCCTGCCGTCTTTTGGTGTAAGTATTTTTGTGCCGACGCATAAGAGCAAAGGATCATTATAAAAGTAAACCTTTATTTTATCAACATTGAGTCTACTCTGGAAACGAACATTTTTCAGAAAAGAATTGTTTTGAATGAAATTTGCATTTTTTTTTGGAGATTCGGTGATGCCTGAGTATCAGCGAGTTGAGAAAAATGCAAAGTTCGCCAAAAGCTTTATGAAAAGTTTACTCAGGTGGAGCCAATTTTGGATAAAACAAGTTTTTTTTCTACTATTTTTCAGCTATTTTTTTTTCCATAGCTCTACTATGCCTCAAAAAATGAGCTTTATCTGGCAAAAAATAACAATTTTTTATCTCAAAAGCACTCACCTGAATAGTTACGAATTTTTTAAGCCAATTTTGACCCTACTTGTACTTACTATTATTCTTGTAACTGCTCAAGTAGTACCAATTTAGGCAAAAAAAAAGCACTCCCTGAGTAGTTATTTATTCTTTTATCTTTAGTGATCTTAGCTTTTCAGTCTACTTTCAAAAACATAAAAACATGAAATCTTTAATTGTAAAAAGCCCCGGCGGATTAGAAAATTTGATTATCACAAATAAAGAAAGTAAATCACCAAAAGAAAATGAAGTAAAAATAAGATGGCACGCTACTTCTCTAAATTATCATGACTATCTGGTAGGATTAGGAGCCATACCTGTGCTTAATGGCAGAATACCTATGAGTGATGGTGCTGGTGAAATAATAGAAATAGGAAGTGAGGTACATAAATGGAAGACAGGTGACAAGGCAATGTCAATGTTTTTTCCAGGATGGGTAGAAGGCAAGCCGGAATTAACAAAGTTAGTTGGCGTTTCGGGAGAAACTATTGATGGATATTTAGTGGAAGAGTCATGTATTGAGGCTGATAGTATTACTGCTATCCCGAATGATTATAGTTATGCAGAGGCCGCTACTCTACCCTGTGCAGGACTTACGGCTTGGAATGGCCTCGTGGACACTGGGCTCCTCAAACCAGGGCAAACTGTACTGATAGAAGGTAGTGGAGGTATGTCTATTTTTGGTTTACAATTTGCGAAAGCGTCAGGAGCACGTATTATTGCTACTACTTCATCTGAATCCAAAGCAGAAAGATTAAGGAGCATGGGATGCGATTTGGTATTTAATTACAAAGAAGACCCGCGATGGGGCAAGTCAATTTATAAAGCCACTGGAGGCGTTGACTTGGTTTTGGATGTTGGCGGTGGCTCTACTATGAAGCAATCAATAGAAGCGCTGAAAATAGGAGGTACTGTAGTAGCCATTGGCATATTAAGTGGAGGTAGAAAAGGTGAATTGACATTTCCAAAACTATTTTTCAAATTTATTAATATGCACGGTATTGCTGTGGGAAGTAGAATGATGCAAGAGCAAATGGTGAAAGCCATTAATATCAATGGAATTAAACCCATAATAGACAAAGTCTTTTCTTTCGATCAGTTATCAGATGCTTTTAGATACCAAGAGAGTGGCCAGCATTTTGGAAAGATTGTTTTGGAGTATTAGGGGCAGTACTTATTGGTGCTTCAATGATTCAATTTTTGAATTAACCCGCTTACGAAGTGGCAAGACAAGAAGCTGTGGGTTTAACAAAATTAAAAGCCTTTTATTCAAAACTGACAACGCCCAATGGGTTGCTCTCTTTTAAAATGTCATTTCACTATTATCTTATGTGGTGTTTTATTAATAATTACAATATAACTACCTGGCTTAAGCGCTTCGATAGAAATGAAATTGTTCTCAATTTTACTCTGGTCAATTAAATTCCCTAAATTATTGTAAATCTCATATGTTTCATCTACTAGTTTATCAGTAGCTAATATGTATATAATATTTCTTGCAGGATTGGGATAAAAAAGCATTTCTGTTTTGGTTAAATTCATATTGCCAACAGTCAATACTTTTCTAAAATACTCATCCAAAAAAGAAATCCTGTTATGTAGCCAATTTAATAAATATGCTAAATCTTGTTGTTTGAATTCAGAATTTGGATAGACAATAGACTCTCTTTCGTATATCTTATTATTCAAGAAATATTGATATTGATTTTCAAATATTTGCATAAGTTTATTCTCCTCCAAAATATTATCCCGGTACTCAAACCATTTATTTGATAAAGTTTTTGAATAATCATTTGGATTTAAATTAATTACTCTTTTGAGGAAACCGTTAGTTAAAATATCATTGGTGATATTCTCATTGGTACCATTCCATATTGTTCCAAAGCAACCATCTAAATCCCATGGGATATAGAAGTACGGATGGGCAGTGTTGTATTTTGCTATATATATGTTTTTTCCTGTATTATCTGTGGCTCTTAATAAGTTGAGAAAAATAAAATAATCTAAGAAATTTTCGTAGTTAAACTTACTCCATACATTGTTTACAAAATCAGCATCAGATGAATTTAAAACAAAGTCAGTAAAACTATAAATATTCTGCCATTCAGTAATTTCATTTTCTCTTGGGTACTTTAGTTCATACCCACTCCAAGTCCTGTCATTGTTATTAAAGTTGGGTAAACTAGTAAATGTTGATGCACCCCAAGAAACACCTTTGTACAATTCCCCTCGAATATTATTTTTATAACTTTTTAACTTTAATTGTTTTTTGTCAATTCGTTCCGATAGGTTATAAATACCCGTGTACTCATTATTTACAAATACCTCTACATATTGAACATTGGCACCAGATTTAGCATTTGGCTCGTCTTGTTGGTAAAAAGGGTTGTGCATATTTAGCCAAAGTTTATTAGCTACATAGCTTCTTAATCTTAAGGGTTCGTTATAAAGTGCGTCGAGAATCCAATCATCGTCATTTCTTAACTTGCCAAATTGAACCTTAAGGGTTTCTTCTCCTTTTTCATCTTTCCAAAATTCCAAGCCATAAGTTTTTTTAGGATAACTTAGTGACGTCACACCTCTCAACTCAATACCTATAAATGATTCAATTACACGATCATCATCAGCATAAGTAAATTCAGCAAGCACTTTAGGCTCATCAATAATAGCACTTGTGGTTTCAATAGAAATAATTGGCAATTGGGTAAAGTACAATGTATATTCGTTTGATGTATTTCTCACTAAGTATGACCGAGAATATTCTAAACTATTAGGGAGGGTATTAAAGTGAAAAATATTGTTTCCTGATGATATGCTTATTTCACTGTAGTTTGATAAATCAACAAAAGAATTAATATTTTCTATATGTGAAATAATTAACAAATTAGTATCATCTTTTATCAAATGTTTTTCTGGTACTTGGATGGCTAATGTTTGCGCTAAACAAAATACAGATAATGATGTGAATATGATTATCAGTATGTTTTTCATTCTGAAATACTTAACGGCTTATTTAATATCAAATATATTATTGTAACGTAGACAATATATTGTTTTTCATCAATTGAAGCAACTTAGAGAGTCAATTGGTATTATAATTTCTTTTTAGAACAACAGAATAGTGTCATCTATTTGTATATTTCTATTCAACAAATAAGAATTCCATAATGATGACAAGATTAGACGGCAAAGTAGCTATTGTAACAGGAGGAACATCTGGTATTGGAAAAGCCACTGTGATAAAAATGGTAGAAGAAGGGGCAAAGGTTATCATAGCTGATTTGCTTGAAGGGGCACACACACAAATGTTAACTGATATTGTTAAATCAGGAGGAGAGGCTCAGTTTTATAGTATGGATGTATCATTGCTGCCTGATGTAGAAGGAGTAATAAAGCACTGTATTGATAGCTATGGTAAACTGGATATCATGATAAATAATGCAGGGATAGGAGGAAGTCTCTCTAATTTTGAAAGTATAAAAGATGACGAATGGCATAAAATAATAGCGATTAACCAAACGGGAGTATTCTATTGTATGAGAGAAGCTCTTAAAGTTATGAAAACCCAACAATATGGATCAATTGTAAATACCGCATCAATAGCAGGGATAGGGTCAGCACCAAGAATGGGGGCGTATGCAGCAAGCAAGCATGCAGTAGTAGGAATGACTAAAACAGCCGCCGCGGAATATGGCAAATTTGGAATCAGAGTAAATGCAGTATGCCCTTCAGTAATTCTAACTCCTATGGCCAATTCTTTAATTGATAGTGAGGGCTTTTCAGAAATTATTAAACAAAGTATCCCAATGAAGCGTTTTGGACTAGCCGAAGAAGTGGCCAGCACAATAGCATGGTTATGCTCTGATCAAGCCAGTTTTATTACAGGTGAGACAGTAAGAATAGACGGTGGGCATAGGGCTTGATTGGATCGAGAAAAACAGTAGTATTAAGAATCCAACACGAAGATGTTACAAAACAACCGAAAATCGCTTAATCCCAAGGAGAAGATGCAAGATATTTGGTTATTTGAAAAAAGTCCTCCTTTTACAGATCTTGAGCGTTCGGCTCTTAGGTTTGGAATTGCTTCTGGCGCTACTCCAAACGCAGTTAACGAAGAATATTTCTTTGATTTGAAGAAACACTATACTCAAGATCAAATTGTCGAGCTAGGAGCAATTATTTCATTATTTGGCTTTCTAAATCGGTAGAATCAAACTTTCTCTACTCAATTAGAACCAGATTATTTGGGCGTTGCTACAGACTATCCTCAAGAGTCAGGGTGGAAAATCGACAATCTCAAATAGGTATTCTCATTCTAATAAAATAAGTAGAGTGAAAGTAAAAATGGAAATGATGTAAGAATATTACATGTTCTAAGCACTATACTATTAACTTTGCTTTCAAAATTACCTTATAATGTCTTCAAGAAAATCTCCTCTGAAAAATTGATAAATAAAAATAGCATTATTACATGATAATTAAACTGCAAATAAAACAGTTCATTATTATTTTTTGTAGTAAACCCACAATATCAGTCAATGGTGGGCCGGCAAGTATCGCAAAACTATGCACTAAAATATTAGCGCGAATAGGGAGGCCAATACCTGCTCATCTCTTTTAGAAAATAGACAACAGAACGAAAATTTATGTGTAAGAGGCATATTCCAAAATATCGGCTGCTGAGTATTGAAGAATTACAAAATTTAGAAAAAGAATTCATTTCTTATCTTGTGATAAATGGCATAACCAATGACGATTGGGAAAAGTTTAAAATTCAAAATAAATCAAAAACTACAGAGATTACTTCTCTTTTTAGCGATGTGGTCTTCGAAAAAATAATGCGAAATGCCAAGTACCTTCTTAAAATAGAAGCAACTGCCATCTTTGCATTCAAATGTGATGATACCCAAATTCAACTTGTAAACATTGAAACATCTGATGAGTCATATGATTTTACTGTGCCAGAATCTCTAGGTTCTCTCAAGAGTAACCCTCCATCTGATTTAAAGGGATATTCTGCAACAAAAGAATACAAGCAAGTAAGAGAATTAGAAATATTTTCAATGATTCAAAATGGTTGTAATATTTCTGATCATTTGTGGTATGATACATTACTTAAAATGCTATAAAAATGGCAATTACCCAGGTGAAGCCAATTTTTTTCAACTCGCTGATACTCCGGCATCACCGAATTTCAAAAAACTAAATTCTCATCCAAAATATTCTATTTCAAAAAATTTTACAGCTTCCTTTCAGGCACTATATCTGATAAAAAAATAACAACTTATTACTTGCCTGATAGGCAGACAGGCTCTAAAAGCATCCACCTGAGTTAGTAAAAATTTAAACCCTACAATTTCATAATTTGAAGAATCCTTGGTATGAAATAAGAATAACACTTGCCAGAAGGATGTAAGCCATCTTTAGCTACTAATGCTGGATCACTCAAACCAATCCTTGTGATATCAGTAATATCTACATATTTAACTCCTCTTTCTATGGAAATTCTTTTATTTATATCGTTGTACTGATCTATCTCTTTGCTTATTCTTTTAGGATCTTTAGTCTGACCAAAAGGAGTATACGCATAATCTGGAATTGATATGACTATAACATTATCAAGGGATTGTGTAAAATTAATAGCTTGATCAATACACTTATTAAATTCTTGAGGATAGTCTGAAATTGCTTTTTTTTGATACTGATTATTTACACCAATTAATAGTGTGACATAATCATATTTAGTGGTGATGTTTTCTTCTATTATTGCCTTTCTGAGATCATCAGTACGCCATCCAGACTTTGCGATGATTTTTAAACTTACGTCAATTCCATGTTTTTTCTCAATGGCACTTTGTAATTGGATCGGCCATCTATGATCTATCTCCACACTTGAGCCGATCGTATAGCTATCGCCCAAGGTAAGTATGCTGATATTTTGATTTGTGCTTGTCAGTTTAGAACCTGGCTGAGCACACTGAGTACTCATTACACTGAGAATTATTAACAAGATTATTTTATTCATAACTACTTATTTTGTGCTAACTCAGTCCTTGTATTTTTGATATCTATCTATCAAATAGACAGATAATAAGTTAGTATTTTTTTTGTTAAACAAGGTTTATTTTTGACTTAACAGGAGCGACAAAAGAGCTTATTTAGCCAATTTTTATACCGATTGAATAGTAACGTTCTTAAATTTCACTTAAACATCGTAATTTTCAGCCAAAAAAATTTATTAAAAACAAATTGCTAATGAATTAGGAAATCATTGTGAAATCATTCCTTAGCGAATCTAGATTTTGTTGCCATATCTGCGCTTACTCTACCAAGGGCGTTTCCCTTGACTATTCAGCTTATAAGCCTTCAGCCTTTCTATGACAATTACAATATTGAGTGCTTACTAATTTTAACACATGTTATTAAACAACATCGTTGTCAGTCTAGAGTGAACATTTTAGGTTTCTTAATTATTCTTTTTCCTCATCAATAACAATATTCTCAATCTATTTAACATCTATTCTTTTCAATCCATTTCAAGCCTTCTTTGATTGCTAATTTACTGATATCGTTATGATGTTCTTCAATGAAAGACTCTACCCAAGATGGATTGGTTTTAGAGTATTGTCGTAATGCCCATCCACACGCTTTTTTAATAAAAAACTCTTTAGATTCCTTTTGCTCTACGATTAAAGCGGCTAAAAGGTCATGATCTGTATCAGATTTATAGAATAACTGATGAATTATTGCAGATCTAATGAGCCACATGTTACCGGATGCTGTCCATTTTTCTATAGATTTCAACTTCATTTCTGGGAATTCAGAAAAGTACCTTCCCGCTCCCCGACTTGATAACCAGTCCACAGTATCCCACCAAGATTTAGAAGTAATTAAATTTTCGATAATTGAAATATCACTTTCTTTTAGATATTTTAAATGGAGTGATAACAGTTCCATTCCGGCATATTGCCCTTCTCTATAAGGATAATCCCATAAGCACAACACTATTTTTTTTACTTCAAGAAAATTCGTTTTTTTATGAGCTTTCAAGAAAGGCTTTAATAATACTTTTCGTTGAGGAGAAGGTATTCCATGAAATTCAAAATGACCTTTCATATATGATTTCATCTTTAAAGAATATTGTGAATTTTCATTTGATTTGAATACTTTTATCAATTCTTCAAGTTCCATGAATCTGTATTGCGTTTACAATATTGAGTTAAATATCAACAATTCAATTCATATTTGCACTGAGTATAAAAAGAAGGTAAATTATAAAATGACTCCATTAGCCGAACGAGTAAGACCAAGAACACTAAAAGAATTTATAGGCCAATCGCATCTTATAGGCCCATCTGGCATGTTGAGTAAGTTAATGTCATCCGGGCATATCCCTTCATTAATATTGTGGGGGCCTCCTGGTGTAGGAAAAACTACACTTGCTAATCTCATTGCAGAAGCAAGTGGCAGAAATTATTATTCTCTCAGTGCAATAAATTCTGGAGTAAAAGATGTAAGAAGCACTATAGAAAAGGCTAAAAATATTAACCTATTTAACGGCCCAAATCCTATACTTTTCATTGATGAGATACATCGTTTTAGCAAGAGTCAACAAGATTCACTTTTAGGAGCCGTGGAGAAAGGTGTTATAACTCTCATAGGTGCTACTACAGAAAATCCGTCTTTTGAAGTTATCTCTGCCCTACTCTCACGATGTCAAACTTTAATTCTTAATCCTCATACAAAAGAAGACCTTCAAAACATACTCAAAAATGCCATAGAAAAGGATGAAGTTTTGAAACTAAAAAAGATAGATCTAAAAGAAAACAATAATTTACTTAGGTATTCAGGAGGTGATGCTCGGAAGCTATTAAACTGCCTTGAGATTGTAATAAACCATCTATCAGAAGGGAATAAAAAGGTAATTATCACTGATGAGAAAGTATCACATGCACTTAAGAGTAATCCTCTAATATATAATAAGGATGGAGATATGCATTATGATATTATCTCAGCCTTTATTAAATCTATAAGAGGAAGTGATCCTAACGCTACATTGTATTATCTGGCCAGAATGATAGAGGGCGGAGAAGACCCCAAATTTATCTGTAGAAGGATGATTATTGCAGCTTCAGAAGACATAGGTTTAGCAAATCCAAACGCACTTCTACTGGCCAATGCATGCTTTGATACAATAACAAAAATAGGAATGCCAGAAGGGCAAATTCCGATGTCGCAATGTGCTATCTACCTCGCCACCTCAGAAAAGAGTAACGCATCATATTCAGCCATGAATCGAGCCAGAGCCATCGTAAAAGAAACGGGCAACTTGCCAGTACCACTACAGTTAAGAAACGCCCCCACTAAACTCATGAAAGATCTAGGATACGGATCTGAGTACAAATATGCCCATGACTATGATTCTAATTTTGTAAAAGATAATATGTTGCCTGATCAGATTGTAAGAACCTCATTCTATTTTCCCAAAGACAATAAAACCGAACAAGGGATTGCCAATAGAATGACGGCACTATGGGGAGATTATTATAAATGGAAAGAATGAGCCCACTCCGGAAACACACAAAATCAAAAAAGTTTCATTTGGCGATCTTTATAT
>JAZGFD010000247.1:0-15177 GCA_036479115.1 Saprospiraceae bacterium
TCATCCAAAACAACTCATTTTGTGAAAAATGTCTGTTTCCGGAGTGGACTCAAAATTATTATAATTAATTCTCAAAAATGAGAAGACGATAAATTCTTATAATTGATAATGAAAATAGCAAAAAGTCCAGTACAGACTTTGCACTGCAACGTCTCGTCTCCAAAGAATTAGCAGAAAAGATAAGAATAACAATTTTTTATCTCAAAAGAACACCACCTGTAGTTACAGAAAAATAAATCCAGAAAAAAACCTCAATGTTCATCGATAAATAATAATACTCCATCGAATATCCTTTTCAATTTGTGAATATTTATTGATATATTCAGTAATCTATATTTGAAACCTTCTAATATTTTGAGTGACTGTGCTTTCGAGATACTTCCAAATTTTGAAAAGACATCAAAAACAAACACATGAAAAAGATTATTATTCTACTTGCACTATTTTCAATAGTTCACTTCTCATTTGCCCAAAGCCTAGAAGAATCAATTGATTCTTATATATTATCCATTTATCCCGATGACGGCCCTGGAGCATCTGTCCTGATAAGTAAAAAAGGAAAAATTCTATTTAGAAAATCGTATGGACTGGCTAATATTGAGTTGCAAGTACCGATGAAGCCTGAGAATGTCTTTGAATTAGGCTCTATCACAAAGCAGTTTACATCGGTAGCTATACTAATGTTAGAAGAGCAAGGAAAACTTAGTGTAAAAGATAAGATAACTAAATATATACCTGATTATCCTTCAGATAATAAGACCATTACCATACATCATTTACTCAATCACACTTCTGGAATAAAGAGTTATACCAGTATGCCTAGTTTCTTAAAAATGGCCCGTCAGGACATGACACCTACCGAAATAATTGATGTGTTTAAGAATGAACCTATGGATTTTGATCCAGGAGAGCAATTTTTATATAACAATTCTGGATATATACTATTGGGATATATCATTGAAAAAGTATCAGGCATATCTTATGAAGAATATGTAGAAACAAATTTTTTCGAAAAAATAGGAATGGGTTCTTCCTATTATGGAAAAATGAAACAGATGATACCCAATAGGGCTGCTGGTTATCAACCCAAAGGAGACGGTTATCAAAATGCGGATTACTTAAGCCTTACTTTACCTTATGCCGCAGGATCTCTAATGTCTACAGTTGATGATATGCTGAAGTGGCAAAATGCAATTAATAATAACACCTTTATTACCAGATCCAGCCTAAACAAAGCCATCAATGGGTCTCAACTGAACTCGGGTGAAAATATAGAATATGGATATGGATGGATAAACGGCAATATAAATGGTTCTTCACACGTAAGTCATGGTGGCGGAATTTTTGGATACACAACTAGTGGTATATACTTTCCAAAAGAAGATGTGTATGTGATAGGATTGACTAATTGCACTTGTAAAAACATTGGGGATATTACTATGAAAATAGGCGCAATGGCCATTGGCAAACCCTTTCCAGATAAAAAGGATGAGGTATCATTAAGTCAAATGCAGCTTAAAAAATGGGTGGGTGCTTATCAATTTGATGGCTCAGTAATTCGTCATATTACAATGAAAAATGGCAAACTTTTTAGCCAAAGAGAAGGCAGCACCAATCTTCCAATATTTGCTCTTTCTGATAGCCATTTTATTTTTGATGAAGGTACTACTGCTTATAATTTTTCAAAAGATGATAATGAAAAACGAATGGTGATAATGAAATCTTCTGATGGAGAGAAAAAAGGAAAAGAAGTTAACAAGGCTCCTCCTGCTCAGAAAAAAGAAATTACCGTAAGCTCCAATATCCTGAAAAAATATGTAGGAAAATATGAACTGCAACCAGGTTTTATACTTACCATAAGATATGGAGATGGCAGTCTTTATGCACAAGCAACGGGACAACCCGAATTTCCTCTTTTTGCAGAAAGTGAAACTAATTTTTTCCTAAAAGCAGTACCAGCAAGTATCTTTTTTAAAATGAATAAAGATGGAAGTGCTGAAAGCCTAACCTTGCATCAAGGTGGTGCAGTTATGCCAGCTAAGAAGATAGAATAGATATTAGCGTATACTTACTAATTAATGGCCTATCTCTTATGTTATCTTAAGCACCAACCCTTTCAAATATGAACCTTCTGGATGATAAATATTAGACGGATGATCAGCAGGCTGTGAAAGATAATGAATGATCTGTATCGATCTCCCGCTTTCTATTGCAGCGGCTCTTATAGTATCTGTAAACAGTGATCTACTTACTACTTGAGAGCACGAAAAGGTGAATATTAGCCCTCCTGGTTTGACTCTTTTAAATGCAGAAACATTGAGTCTTTTATAAGCCTGTACTGCATTGTGTCTCTTTCTTTGGCTTTTAGCAAATGCAGGTGGATCTACTATTAAAATATCATACTCTGTAGTGCTTTCCTTGAGATAATCCATTACATCAGCTACTACCTCTGTTCTTTCACAGTCGTGTGATATTTTATTAATATCCATGTTTTCTGTGGTGAGTCCTATTGCTGTAGAAGACGCATCGATTGAGTCTACCTTTGTCGCACCAGCACCTTGGGCATATACACTGAATCCACCAGTATAACAGAAAGTATTGAGTACAGATTTACCCTTAATATAAGTGCCTAAGAGCTTTCTGTTCATTCTTTGGTCAAGGAAGAAACCCGTCTTTTGGCCATGTACCCAATTGACCTTGAAATTGAGCCCATTTTCCGATACAACCGCTTCTTCTTTTGTGCCTAAAATGAACCTATGCCCATAGTCAGAACTCAATTTATTTTTGTCATATATAGTATCAACGCCTGAACCATAAATTTTTTGGATGGCCGTACTGATGCTTTTAATATTTTTGTACATTCCTACAGTATGACATTGCACTACTGCTGCTGATCCATATATATCTACTATCAAACCAGAAAACCCATCACCTTCTGCATTGATAAGACGATAACAATTGGTTTGTGCATTTTTGACAATATCTATTGACTGTCTCAAATTATATGCTTTTAGGAATTGCTCATTCCAAAAAAGCTCGTTCATATCTATATCTTCAAAAGAAAGTATTCGAGCGGTAATGCTTCCTTCATGATAATGGCCTACACCTAGGATATTATCTTTATGGTCTTTGATTTTAATGGGGTCACCATTCTCAATGCCATCTTCAATGTGATGTATGCCACCTGAAAAAATCCATGGGTGGCGCCTACGTACACTTATTTCTCGGCCTCTTTTTAGGGTAATAGTTTTGATGATATATTTATCTGTTTATTTGCAATAATAAGGAATAGTAGTGGTATCAATCAATGATAACTATTTTCTCAATTGATTCTCCAGGTTCGATTGCATCAATGAGATCTAAGCCTTCCACTACCTTACCAAAACAAGTATGATTTCTATCAAGATGTGCCGTATTGGTTCTACTATGACAGACAAAAAATTGTGATCCTCCAGTATCCCTTCCTGCATGAGCCATTGATAGTACTCCTTTGTCATGATGCTGATTTTCACCATCTAATTCACACGGAATTTGATACCCTGGGCCACCACTGCCTGTGCCTTCTGGACAACCACCTTGTATTACAAAATCAGGAATTACTCTATGAAAAGTCAATCCATCATAAAATCCTTTTTTAGCTAAATCAGTAAAATTTTTTACTGTTCCAGGAGCATCTTTTTCAAAGAATTCTACCTTCATTATGCCTTTAGGAGTATGTATTTCTGCTGTCATTATTAGTCTTTTTTTAGAAAATAGACGCGAAGAAAAGGGTTTTATGTTGTGTTTCCTAATTTGAAGATATTCTATAGTCACTCCATCAAAATATTGATGTCGTGATAAGCCTATCCTTGGATACGGCAAAGGAAGATTACATCCAAAGATAATGGTAATTCAAGTGGGGGCAAGGTAATCCCCAATATTGTAATTTTCGAAAATCGAGTTTCTTACCATCCATAAATTTACCACAATAGCTTTATGCAGAGCTTATCGAAGTAAATTTTTTTTGATTTTGCAAGTTTTCAGGGTGGCCTCAAAAATTATTGAAGTTAATAATAACATACAAATTTTTAACAACTCACTGCCATTATGTTAATATAGCAATAAAATATATCAATATAACAACTAAATATGCAACACCGACGTCTTTTACTATGAGATCAATGATATGATCTCACTTTTAAATTCAGCGTTATTTCATAGGGCCTTGTAAAGACAAGGCCTTTTTTTGTGATTACCCTTTTATTATAGTAAGAGTAGTAGTATCTTTGCACTCCTTTTGACTAAACGATAAAAACAAAGTCATGCAAACAGTAGCTATTAAAGCTCATAAAAGAGATGCTTTTGGAAAGAAAGCAAGCAGCGAAATTAGAAAAAGTGGGATGGTTCCTGCAGTTGTATATTCTAAAGAAGGTGTGGAACACGTAGTGATTTCTCCAAAAGAAATGAAATCATTGGTTTATACAAATGAGTTCAAATTAGCAGAGATTGAAATCGAAGGTGCTACTTATAAGACCATCGTTAAAGATATCCAGTTTCATCCGGTGACTGACCATATTTTACATGTTGACTTTTTAAAACTAATTGAAGGACATCCAATTCAGTGTAATGTACCTGTTATATTTAAAGGTACTTCTCCTGGAGAAAGGGCAGGAGGAAAATTAATACAAACTTTAAGGAGTGTAACATTGAAAACTTTGCCTGAATTCCTTGTAGATAAGGTAGAAGGGGATATTTCTGAAATGGAACTCGGGAGCTCACTAAGAATAAAAGACTTATTAGTCCCTGAGAATATTGAGATCATGAATACACCAGTTACCCCTGTAGCTCTTGTAGAAGTACCAAGAGCAGCCAAAACAGAAGAAGAATTAGAAGGTGGAGAAGGGGAAGAAACTACAGACGAAGCTGCATCAGCAGATGCTCCCACTACAGAGACAGAATCATAGTCAGTAATAAGCAACCTGACTACGAATGTTGAAAAAAATTATTAGATTTTTTGGGCTTAAAATAAAAACCAAAAAGATTAATCTTATTCTTTTTGGACCTCCTGGTAGCGGAAAAGGTACTCAAGCTAAAAAACTTGAAACTAAATTTGGGCTAGTACAAATATCAACTGGTGATCTTTTCAGATATGAATTGGGTAATAATACCCCTCTTGGTAAAAAAGCAAGAGGATTTATGGACAAAGGTCAACTCGTTCCTGATGAAGTCACAGTAGGCATGCTTAAGAATAAAATTGCACAATATCCTGATGTCAATGGATTCATATTTGATGGATTTCCAAGAACTATTCCACAAGCAAATGCTCTGAAGGCTCTTTTAAAAACTATAGGCCAGGACATATTGTCTCTCATTTCATTAAATGTAGATGACAGAGAGTTGGAAAAAAGATTGCTTGAAAGAGGGAAGACATCAGGTCGAGCTGATGATGCTAATGTAAAAGTGATAAGAAACAGGCTTGAGGTATACAAACAAGAGACCGCACCTGTATACTCATATTATGAGAAATTAGGCTTAGCTCAAACCATTTCTGGCAAAGGATCAATAGAAGAAATTAATACAAGACTTAATAAGCTCATCAATTCTCTCTTGTAGTTTTAATGAAGGTGAAAAAATGAAGAAAATTATTCTTGTCTCATTTGTAATCAGTCCAAGTTTTCATTCTGAGGTTGTTCAATAAAATATTCTTAATTTAGGTGCATGTCACTGATTACCCATTCCTATGAAGTAGCCTGACGAGAATTATGATTTTTAATTTGAATAAGTTATTGGTAACTACTTAACTGAGGGATAACTGAAAAAGAGCCTTTTTTAGCCAAAATTGATACTCCCTGCGTTGTTATAGTTTTTGTTCAACCATTTTATACTAAGCGAATCAACAATGCAATGTCGTAACATAAGATTTGACCTCAATATCTCTTTAACAAAGAGCAGTTTGGAAAAATAAAGATTAAATATGCCTTCATTTTATTTTTAATGTGTTCATACTTATAACTTTTATCTAAAACTGATACCACCTGAGTTACTTAACTTACGTTTTTTTAAACAACCTATCTTAATAAAAGGATGTCAGAACAAAACTTCGTTGATTATGTTAAAATTTGTCTTCGTTCTGGGCGAGGAGGGGCTGGGTCTTCACATTTTTTTAGAGACAGGATAAACCCCAAAGGCGGCCCCGATGGTGGAGATGGAGGGAATGGAGGTAACATCATCCTCAGAGGCAATAAACAAATGTGGACTCTTCTCCACTTGAAATATAGAAAACACGTAATAGCAGGTAACGCCACAGTAGGTAGCGGAAGTAGAAAAACTGGTGCAGATGGAGAAAGCATAACCCTTGAAGTGCCGCTAGGGACAGTAGTAAAAGATTCTGAAACCTCAGAAGTAATAATCGAAATTACTGAAGAAGGTCAAGAATATATTGCCCTCAAAGGAGGAAGGGGAGGAAGAGGTAATTCAAACTTTAAATCCCCAACCAATCAATCACCCAGATATGCTCAACCCGGAGAAGATGGCAAAGAAGAATGGACAATACTAGAACTTAAAGTACTGGCTGATGTGGGTCTTGTGGGATTTCCCAATGCTGGAAAATCAACCTTGCTTTCAGCTGTCACTGCAGCCAAACCCAAAATAGCCGATTATGCATTTACTACATTAAAGCCTAATTTAGGTATTGTTCAGTATCGCAATAGTCGATCTTTTGTAATGGCTGATATTCCAGGTATTATTGAAGATGCTCATCTTGGTAAAGGGTTGGGAATCAGATTTTTACGCCATATTGAAAGAAATTCTGTACTGCTTTTCATCATTCCTGCTGATACTGATAATATTAGATCAGAGTATGAGACCTTAGTCAATGAATTGAAAATGTATAACCCCGAATTGCTCGATAAACCAAGGCTGTTGGGAATTTCTAAATACGACCTTATTGATAAAGAATTAGAAGAAATGATAACAGAAGATATTCCACAACAAATTCCACATATTTTCTTTTCATCTGTGACTGAATACAACATTGTTCAATTGAAAGATAAGCTGTGGGAGCTGATTGATTCTTGAAACAATAATAGTCGAAAGAGTAACGTAAAAAGAATATTTTTACTTAAAAGTTAGATGTAAAGCAACTACTCCCGTGGTGTGCTTTCGAGACCTGTCTGCCAAACAGGCAGGTAAATAATTACTATTTTATTGCTAGACACAGGTTATTTTTATATTAATAGCAGCGCTATTAATAACTTATTTTATGTGTCAGTGAATCTCGATTTTACAATAGTGAGCCCACTCAGAAAACAGATAATTGTTACAAAATGAATTGTTTTAGATGAGATTACCATTGTTTGATATTTATTGATGCCCAAGTATCAACAGATTGAAAAAAAGAATAAGATCACTCAGAAATTCTCAATTTAGATGGGAAAGTAGGCGGCAAAGAGAATGTACCGCTTAATCAAAATCTGATAAAAGGGTGTTTTCCTAATATCCTTTACATTTTAGATGCTCCTAAATGCCTAAACTGAGAATTGCTGAAGATCACAAAAAAATTTATCCAGAGCTTGTCGAAGTGAACATTTTAGATTTTTTATGTTTTCAAAGTGGACCCAATAGTTATTAATAAAGGCTCAATTGTCTATCAGGTTCTATTGCCCCTTCAAACTCTAGGAGCCATCTTTTCATGTCTAATCCATGAGCATAACCTGTCAAGCTCCCATCAGCGCCTATTACTCTATGACATGGGACAATAATGCCTATTGGATTTTTCCCATTAGCCATACCTACGGCTCGTACAGCTTTTGGGTTGTTAATTTGGCTGGCTATATCTAGATAGGAATAGGTATCACCGTATGGAATCTTAATTAGTGCTTCCCACACTGATATATAAAAATCTGAATATCCTATAAAGTCATATTCAAGATTAAAATGTTTTCGATCATCACTAAAATATTCTTTCAACTGTAAAGCCGCTAATTTAGACCACTTATTACTCTGATTATCAACTATTTCCGATGGATTTATTTGTATTTTAGTTACTCCCTTGTCTGAGGCAAATAGGGTAATTTTGCCCATGGGAGAATCAATAATAGAACTGTAGTATTGCACAATTTTTTGATTTTATGAAAAATCATTTGCAAGAAACGAAAAAGCATATAACTTTGCGTCCCATTTCGAAAGAAAAGAGGAGGTACCTTAGCTCAGTTGGTAGAGCACAGGACTGAAAATCCTGGTGTCCCTGGTTCGATTCCTGGAGGTACCACAAAGGCTTAATTTAACTTAATGTTATTTTAAGCCTTTTTTTATATTTCTGCCCACTTGACTGTAATTACTCATTAATATGTAAGGGTGAGTCCACCCAGAAAACTCACAAAATCTAAAAAATTGCTTTTGTCAAGCTTTACATTTTTCTCAATTCGCTGATACTCTGGCATCACCGAATCTCCAAAAGCGCATATTTCATCCAAAACAATTCTTTTTATGAAAAATGTTAATTCCCAGAGTAGGCTCAATGGTGAGCCGATTAAAAAAAATAAAAAAAGAGTCCATTTCAAGACGCGACAGCAATCTTAAAGTTGAAAAATAAACAAAGGCAGCATTGAATAAATGTAAACATTTTGTCGGACAGCCGATTTTCAGTCAGGTATTACAATTAAGTAGATCGTTCGAATGTAAATAGAATAACTCGTAGAACAGGTTGTGATTGCTATTATAAGACATTTAAAACTTGGTCTCATTTGGTCACTGTGCTATATGCGACTTTCGGCAAATGCAAGGCTATCAGACAATTATCAACAGAATTAGTAAATACTCAATATTATTATCATCATAGAAAGGCTAAAGACCTTTAAGCTGAATGGCCAATGGCCACGCCCTTCGTTGAGTAGTGAAGGTAGTGATTTGGCGGCCTTTTTTAACCAAAAATGATGACAAATTTTTCTGGTGACACATGATATTGAGTACTTAGTGTCTGAACGAGAAATACTCATTTTTAATATTGATGAGTTTTCGTTTTTAACCACTAATTATTCAAAGGAGGATAGATCATATTGATTGGTGGTACATCTACATAAAATATTGATTGGTCAATGACTCTTCTCATCTTATATCGACCAGTCATTTGCCCTATGGGTGCAGAAATGGGGCTCCATGACGAATATTGATGAAAATCACCTTCTTCTATTATGGGTTGTTCTCCTATGACACCATCTCCTTTTATTTCACGAATCACAAGATTTGCGTCTTTTATTAGCCACTCTCGACTTAATAGTTGTACAGTTAACTCCCCTTCATTTTCGATTTTTATCCAATAAGAGTGCACATATTTATTCTTACTGGGGAAAGAGTGTTTGGGCTCATATTTTGAGATCACACTGATTTTGATATTATTAGTTGTGAGTGTATTCACCTAGGTCATCTTTTCTGTTATTAATAATAACGAATATTGAGTATTTTTAGTTCGCCACACATCAGCTACTATAGAATGTCTAAACGGAACTTATCATTTTTTGTAACTACTCAAGTGGAGCCAATTTTGGACAAAAAAAAATCATTTTCTACCATATTCAGCTATTTTTCCGCCATAGCTCTGCTCTACCTCAAAAAATGAGTTTTGTCTGGCAAAAAAATAACAAATTTTTATCTCAAAAGCGCCCACCTGATTAATTGCTCATTTTTAAATTTAATGAGTTTTTGTCCAGTCACTATTTATAATAGATTTGCCAATTGCTCCCTAATTTGGTCCAGCTCATTCTTCATTTTCACAACTATCTTTTGCATTTCTGAATTTTGCGCTTTTGAACCTATAGTATTGATTTCTCTACCTATCTCCTGGGCTAAAAACCCAAGCTTCTTTCCTTTTGAAATGCCTTTAGCATGAATCTCTTCATCAAAGTATTTGCAATGCTGTGACAATCTTACTTTCTCCTCATGTATATCTAGTTTTTCGATGTAGTATACTATCTCTTGTTCAAATCTGTTGTGATCCACTTTTTGGTCATTCATAAAATCTCTAAGACCTTTTTTCATCTTTTCCCTTTGTTGTACAATTCTTGCCTCTTCATGGGGAGTGATTTGGAGGAGTAACACTTCTATTTCTTTAACACTACTTATTAAGTCGTTATAGAGCACTTCTCCTTCATCTTTTCTAAATTTATTTAGATCTTCTACTGCATTGTCACATAGTCTCAGGATAAATTTCCATTCTTCGTCACTTAGCTCATAGTCTGAACTTTTTATAACATTTGGTATCCTCAGAATTGCCTGCACAAAGTCACTATTCTCTATGTTAAGATCATCTGTGATTTGACTCAGGTCTTTATAGTATTTTTTAAAAAGAGTAACATTCAGAGAATTTTCGTTGTCATTGTCATCAGACATTACAGTAAGTGACATTTCAGTCTTTCCCCTTACCACTTTTTCCATAATATACTGTCGCAATTTGATTTCGTACTCCCTAAATCCTACAGGTACTCTAATGCGCACATCACTACTTTTGGCATTAAGAGTTTTAATCTCGACCATATAGGTTTTATTGCCAAATTGTGCAGTAGCCTTTCCAAAACCTGTCATTGAGTATGTCATATATGATATTTTATATATTAAATTTGTGCATTATAAATCAGTTAAGTTGTAACATTTGGACTACATGGAATTTTACTTTGTAAATTTCATTTCATGCAAACTTTGCTTAGTGATGAGATGCAAAAGTGGCAGTAAATATACTTAGTATTATATTATAATTATTCATAATATATAAATACCTTAAAAAAAGCTGTTATTTATATGCATTAGAGTATAATTTTTACGAAATTTGTGCTCCTTTTGAAATGTTAATGGAGCTAGAAAAACCTAACTAAATGAGAAAAGCAGAACTCGTTAATTTTATTGCAGATAAAACAGGTGTACCCAAAGTGGATGTACTTGTAACCCTCGAGACATTTTTTAACGAGGTAAAAGATTCATTATCTAATGGGGAAAATGTTTATATCAGAGGATTTGGATCATTTGTTATTAAGAAAAGAGCTAAGAAAATAGGTAGAAATATAAAGAAGAATAAGGCTATAGAAATACCAGAGCATTTTACCCCTTCTTTTAAACCAGCTAAGATATTTGTGGAGCAAGTAAAATCAAATGTCACTCAGCTTCCAGAAGAAAATGGTTAATTGGTGCATATGAATAATACTCAAAGAACCACAATAAATATATTTGTAATTCTATTGATAGCACTTTATTTTGGATTTGATACCAAACCTTCTAATCATGGGCTGATAGAAAAGTCGAGAGCCCTAAAAATGAGTGCTACGGATGTGTCAATATTAAAAAAAGAAGCACAAAATACACTTTCTGATACCCAAAAAGGAAGGATAGATTTACTCAATGCTCAGCTGAATAGTACGAGTGATACACTGCTTAATATACAGTATAAAAAAGAGCTCTCAGGAGCATGGTATCAGTTTGGATTTCCTTCTATTGCAGGTAGTTATGCTGAAGAAATAGCAATTGTTGAAAATAGTGATGAAGCTTGGGGGATTGCGGCTACCACATATGCCATGGGCATAGGTGATGCAAAATCTATTAAAGAAAGCAAGTTTTGTAAAGAGAAGGCCCTTCAAGCATTTGATATGGCTATATCTATTGATGGTAACGAGCTGAGGCATCAATTAAATAAAGCAGTGACTCTTGCTGAACATGCTGATGAAGACAATCCCATGAAAGGAATACTTCAATTGTTGGATTTGAACAAGGCCCATCCTGAGAATGTTGCTATAATTAACCAATTGGCAAAATTGGGTATGAAAACCAATCAATTGGAAAAAGCACTAGAAAGACTTAAAAAAGCACTTTCTTTGCAGCCGGATAATGTCACTTCTATTTGCCTAATGGCAGAAGTGCTTACTAGAAAAAATGAAATAATACAAGCAGAAAAATATATTACTAAGTGTAATAACTTGACAAATAAATAATTTTTTTTAAATAATAATATAAAATATGCCTTGCGGTAAAAAAAGAAAAAGACATAAGATTTCTACTCATAAGAGAAAGAAAAGATTACGTAAAAATAGACATAAGAAGAAGTAATTGCCTTCAATCTGGCATTAACAATTTTCACAACACAATGATAATTTGAGTCATGAATATGAATAGTGCTAAATCTTGTTTCTGAATGATATCACTTGTTTATTCTACGGAATAAAATTTCGATTTTTTACAAGAAACAAGACTTAGACAGAATGTAAACCATTCGTGATCAGCAATATATGTGAGAAGTAATTATTGCCTCTGCCATTTTTAGGTGCTTAGATGCCGTGACTTGGGATTTCTTTACAGTTTATCGCAAGGACAAATTATTCCAATATGGAAAAAGAATTAGTAATTAATTCTCATGACAATTCCGTAGATATTGCGCTATTGGAAGATTCTAAATTAGTAGAACTTCATCAAGAAGAACTTGATAATGCTTTCAATGTAGGCGACGTATTTCTAGGGTTTGTCAAAAGACTAATGCCAGGGTTAAATGCGGCATTCATAGAAATAGGGCATCCAAAAGATGCTTTTCTTCACTATACAGATTGTGGCCCTCAGTTGTCATCTGTACTTAAGTATACCGATCTAATAGTCAAGAAAAAGGTAAATACTTCTAAGCTTGATAATTTTCTGATACCACCAGAAATTGACAAAAATGGAAAAATAGACAAAGTCTTAAGAAATAGACAGCCAATTCTTGTACAAGTCTTGAAAGAACCTATTTCTACAAAAGGTCCAAGATTAACTTGTGAAATCACTATTCCAGGAAGATTTGTTGTGCTCACACCATTTTCCAATGTAGTAGCTGTATCTAAAAAAATAGGCAGCTCAGAAGAGCGTCAACGCCTTAAAAATCTTGTAGAAAGCATCAAGCCAAAGAATTTTGGAGTTATTGTAAGAACGGCAGCCGAAGGAAAAAAAGTAGCTGGTCTTCATGAGGACATTTCTCAATTATCTCGCAAGTGGGATGAGATATATAAAAAATTATATGGTGCCAATAAATATGTTAAAGTTCTTAGTGAGTTAGACAAATCAGTGACAATGCTCAGAGATGTGATGAATGATTCGTTTAACAGAATAGTAGTCAATGATCCTGAAATGCATGCCAATATCAAACATTATCTTGGTGGGGTGGCAAAAGACAAATTAAAAATACTAAATCTGCACAAAGGCAAAAGACCATTATTTGATCAGTTTGGAATTTCGCGTCAGATTAAAGCATCTTTCGGCAAATCTCCTACCATGAAAAGTGGAGCTTACTTAGTAATAGAGCATACAGAAGCCATGCACGTCATAGATGTAAATAGCGGGCCGAAAATAAAGAAAACAGATCAAGAGACATCTGCGATTAGTGTAAATCTCGAAGCCGCTGAAGAAATAGCCAGACAGTTGAGATTGAGAGACCTTGGAGGGCTTATCATCATTGACTTTATTGATATGCGTAATGCAGAGAACAAAACCAAACTGGTTAAGGTCATGAAAAAGCAAATGAGCATGGATAGGGCTCAACATACCATATTGCCTTTAAGTAAGTTTGGGTTAATGCAAATCACAAGGCAACGTACCCGACCAGAAATCAATATAAATACTTCGGAAAAATGCCCTTCATGCAGTGGCTCTGGAAGAGTAAGTCCCACTATACTCATCACCGATGATGTTGAAAGAAAAGCCAAATTAATTATTGATTCTGGATCAAAATCAAAATTTGCCATTCATTGCCATCCGTTTATTTCCACATACTTGAAATCTGGTTTTCCAAGTATAAGAATGAAATGGTTTCAGAAATTTGGAAGATGGATAAAAATTATCCCTAATCAAACTTATGGAGTAAATGAATATAAGTTTTTTAATCAAAATGAGGATGAAATCAGAATAGATTGATAAAGAACTTGACATCGACTCGCTATCTATTACTTGTTGTATTCTGTCATTGCCCTACTCATGCCTATATGTGTAAATGCTTTTGCTGCTTCAGCTGATTTATTTATAATATTTTGTAAATCAGCTTTTTCTTCATTGCTCCATTTTCCTAATACAAAATCTACTTGTTGTCCTTTTCTAAAATCATCACCTATTCCTATTCTAACCCTTGGATATTGAGACCCAAGGTAATTTTGTATATCTTTTAAACCATTATGACCGCCATCGCTTCCTTTTCCTCTCATCCTTATCTTTCCATATAGTAAATTCAAATCATCTACTATTACCAAAAGATTCTCCTTTTCTATCTTTTCCTTTTTCATCCAGTACTGAATGGCTTTTCCACTTCTATTCATGTAGGTAGACGGTTTGAGCAGAAGCAATGTTTTGCCCCTATGTCTTATCTTAGTGAGGTCGCCAAGTTTTTTATGTTCCCATATTTTATCACTTTCTGTAGCCATATGATCCAGTACCTCAAAACCCACATTATGACGGGTGCCATCATATTCAGAGCCCATATTACCCAGGCCCACAATTAAAAACTTCATAGGATCAGAAATTTTAATTTTCTTCTTAAAAAAACGCCTAAAATACATATTGTAAAATATTTCGCTGCTACTAATCTAATGTGCTTTTGAAACAGTAACTACACAGGTGAAGCCAATTTTGGTCAAAAAAAATTTAATTTCTACCATATTTCAACTATTTTTTTCGCCATAACTCTGCTATGGCGAAAAAAATGAGGTCATCTGGTAAAAAAAATAATAACTTTTTACTTCAAAAGCACACCGGCTGAGTAGTTACTTGAAATAAAAAAATTGCTATTTTTTTATTAATGCTGTGTCAAGAGATAAATAACGGGTTAGATTTGCTGAAAATATGATTCTGATCAAGGCATGAATGAGCGATTCCGACCAGTGAAGGTGTTACCTTCCGGCTACCCCGAAAAAATAAAAATCTAAAATGTTCACTTCGACAAGCTCTGCATAAATCTTTTAGTGGTCTTATCCTCTTTTTCAATCTCTTGATACTCAAGCATTAACAAAACTCAAAAAATAGTAAAATAATTCATTTTGCGAAAATTATCCGTTTTCAGGGTGGACTCAATCTTCAAGTGAATGAATCAAGAAAGCGGATTAGCGACTACGATTTTAGCGAGTTAAATGAGTGGTTTTCCAACGATGTGCAGGTTTAAAAGATTCCAAATCACCCGTCATTTAACACTTGACAGAGCACTAGTGCTCT
>JAZGFD010000248.1:0-2509 GCA_036479115.1 Saprospiraceae bacterium
TGGGGGACGGTAGTCAGTAGTCAGTAGTCAGTAGTCAGTAGTCAGTAGTCAGTAGTCAGTAGTCAGTAGTCAGTAGTCAGTAGTCAGTAGTCAGTAAAATAATTATTTTTGTAAAGATGATGGGCTCTAGAGCTGCTTGTTTTTTTTAAAAGGCAAATTGTCGAGGTCGATGTTACCTCCCGAAATAATGATTCCTATTTTTTTTTCTCGATATCTTTTAGGATGGTCTTGACCATCGCGAATCAAGGCAGCCAAAGCAACTGCACTTGAAGGTTCCACTATGATTTTCATTCGTTCCCATATCAAGCGCATCGCTGATATAATTTCTTTCTCGGTCACACGAACAATACTATCTACATGTTTTTTGATTATAGGAAAGGTGTTATCGCCCAATACGGTTTTGAGTCCGTCAGCTATAGTATTCGTGGTAGTGTTTGTCTCTATTTTTCCACTTTTCAGAGAACGATAGGCATCGTCGGCTTCAAAAGGTTCTCCCCCTAAAACCAGACAATTATTTCCAAAGTAATATGCTGCCAGAGATGAACCTGCTATTAAGCCTCCACCCCCGACCGGACAAAAAATAGCGTTCAAATCTTGATAGTTCTCAAAAAGTTCGATTGCAGCAGTACCCTGACCCAAAATGACATTAAGATTATTAGATGGGTGCAAAAAAACAGCTTCCTTTTCACGAACGATCTTTTTCGCCATGGCCTCTCTTGCCTGAAGGCTAGGGTCGCACTCGTATATTTTACCCTTATACTCTTTTACCCCTAGCTTTTTTATACGTGGTGCGGAAGTTGGCATTACAATATGTGCGGTCACGCCCAGGTTTAAGGCCGCCAATGAAAGGGCTTGCGCAAAATTACCAGAGGAATGTGTTACTACCCCTTTAGTTCTTTGCTCATCAGTCAATTGTAAAATTGCGTTGGTAGCACCTCGCATTTTGTATGCTCCACCCCGTTGAAAGTTTTCGCACTTAAAAAAAACTTCGGCTCCTAACATCGAATTAATAAGCCTTGAGGTCAATACCGGAGTATTGTGAATGTAGGGTTTTATTCTTTTGTGGCAGTCGAGCAATTGTTCTTTTTGCATATCATCTGTAAAGTTATACTATAATTGATATCATAGTTTAACCTTTCCCTCTTTTAACGCATCTACTAGACCATATATAGTACTTCCGTGTTCGTGTTGTGTCTTGTATATTTGAAAGCCTTTCACTCTTAAAAAATCCAGCTCATACTGATTAAGTCCACCCACTCTCTCATCCTTTGGGTTGTATATGTAAATAGAATTCAATAAGTCCAACTCTTTCAAGGCTTTAGAATATAAAATTCTCCCAACCGCTGCTTTTAAAAGTTGTTTTCTTTTATAATATCTAATATCCTTTTCATCGTAATCGCTAAAATTTCTGTTCTCTTCTGAACTAAAAACAATCCCTTCTTTGTAAGTCCCATTGAAGCCATTAGCGTGAGCTTCAACAACATGTTTTGGATCATCGATTCTTCCCGATATCAGCACATATTTATCTGCTACAGATGGCCTTGTCGCCAAATAATGTGGAATGATAAAAGACCCATAAGAATGTCCGAAGACCCATACTGTTTTACCCTTATCCTTATAATATTTAATAGCTCTATACAGCATTTCAGAAGTATTGTCAACTTCTTTTTTTGCCATTTTCATAGTAAATTCGCCTTTAAATCTAAAAATATCGGGATTGTAAGTATTGGCCTGATGTAAATGTATTCGGTAATAGTCATCATAGTTAGGTAGATACCTCCAACTCGTTTTTCCCTTCTCTGCAAAGCTCAAAACGTCTTTCGGCCCTCCTTGACAAAAGATGGCAACTATTTCATTTTCAATGTTTCCGTCGGCCACCCATAATTTGGTGGTATCTTGAGGAAAAATAGTAGGTGAATAAGCTTCAACCTTGTTTTTATTAGGGCGGGAAGTATCTTTTACATTTTGCGCATTACACCCAATTAATAATAACATGCCTATAATTGTGATAACTAATTTCATATTTGCTGATTTAATTTATCTTTATATTTCAAAATATAGTTTAATATTAAGATAAATATCTTGATATTAAGATATTTATCTTGCTTATTCTAGTGAAAACTGATTAAAAAAAGAAAATATGTCCGACAACATAAATAAAAATGACCTTTTGGATAATCTGATAAATGATTGGAAAAGAGAACGACCCAATCTCGATGCCTCTGCAATGCACATAGTGGGACGTATAATGCAACTTGGGAAAAAATTAGAGAAACAGGCCAGTAATGCATTGAGTAGCAGCAATATCTACTATACGGATTTGGATGTACTTGCCACCCTGAGAAGGTCTGGAACACCTTATCAACTCTCTCCAACTCAATTACGCAAATCAGTTTTGATAACCTCTGGAGCAATGACGGCTTTACTAAACCGTTTAGAAAAAATAGATTTGATTTATCGACTACCAGACCCGAAAGATGGCAGGGTCAGTACTGCAGCCCTAACCAAA
>JAZGFD010000249.1:0-11393 GCA_036479115.1 Saprospiraceae bacterium
CTACTGCTCCGGTAGAACCATTATCTCCTTTTGCTCCTGTGGAGCCTGTTGCTCCTACTGCTCCTACTGCTCCTACTGCTCCGGTAAAACCTGTATCTCCTTTTGATCCCGTAGCACCCGTTGCTCCAACTGCTCCTGTGGCTCCCGTTGCTCCTACTGCTCCTGTAGAACCTGTATCTCCTTTTGATCCTGTAGCACCTGTTGCTCCTACTGCTCCTGTAAAACCCGTTGCTCCAACTGCTCCTGTAGAACCTGTTGCTCCTACCGCTCCTGTAGAACCATTATTTCCTGTGGCTCCCGTTGCTCCTGTTGCTCCAACTGCTCCCGTAGAACCATTATTTCCTGTGGCCCCTGTAGCACCTGTTGCTCCTACTGCTCCTGTAGAACCATTATTTCCTGTGGCTCCCGTTGCTCCTACTGCTCCCGTGGAACCATTATTTCCTGTGGCTCCTGTAGCACCTGTAGCTCCTACTGCTCCTGTGGAACCTGTTGCTCCTGAATCTCCGCTAAGTCCTTTTTCTCCTCTAGGCCCCTGTGGCCCTGTGTTTCCTTTTGCCCCTTTTAATGATGCCAAGAAATTTGCTTCTGTGCCTGAATTACCTTCATGTAACCATGCTTCATATGCACTTTCACCTGTTTTTCCCATTGGCCCTTGTGCACCAAAACCACCTTTAGGCCCTTGTGAACCTGTAGCTCCAACAGGCCCTTGTGCGCCTGAAGCTCCTACTGAACCTGATGGCCCTTGAGGCCCTACTGATCCTTGAATACCCGGTTCTCCTTGAGCACCTTGTGAGCCTGCCGGCCCAGATGGGCCTTGTGGGCCAGGAGGGCAAACTAATGAATCTAAATGTGCACTACCCGTACCAAGACAAATCCATTCTGGCCATGTTGGTACTCCGATGTTAACTTGAACACATTCTTCTGATATATTATAAATAATAGCTCCTTTTAATGGAGTAGGTATATTATCTCTTTGATCAGTAGTCATTCTTGGTGGAATAAAAGCCTTATCAGTACTTTCTAATTCCAAGATAGAACCATCATCTATAGTGGTAGGGTCACCACCTACTTTAAGTTGAGCGTTCAGGTTAATACCAATAAACAAAAATAATACTAAGCACGTAAAGAAAATTTTCGTAATAGTTTTTACAAAAGATGATGAATATCTCATCAAAGATGGTCCATGTACAGTTCGCATGATTTAAAATTAGTTTGTGTAAATAATTAAATATTGGAGTAAATCTTAATTTACTCTCACTGTAATGGATAAATATTGGTAGGTAATCTTAAAGTGTAATTAGAAATTGGTAATAGTTGGAGTGGTGCCACTAAAGTAGCAATTTATTTCCTTTAATTAATAATTTGTAATTATATATTGTAAGATAACTTACATTTTTCATTTTAACATTAGGATATGTATAAGAATTGAAAAGATCAGAAATAATCAGCTATTACTGCATAAATTTTTGCAGTAAATCTACAAACGCAATGCGTATACTTTGATTACCATGTACGTGACCATTTGAAATGAATGAAAAGATAAGTTTATCTTTAGAAGAAGTGATAATCCCACAATACCCTTGGACTTGAGACATAGACCCTGATTTCAAATACATATCGAAATCACTATTATGATTATTAAATAGAGATCTGACTGTACCCTCTTCTCCTGCTTTGGGTAAATGTCTCTTGAAATAGTCAACATCATGTTGATTATAAAGTTTATATAGAAACGTAGCCAAAAAAGCTGTAGAAATTCTATTCCTAGAAGAAAGTCCACTTCCATCAATATGATTAAATGAACTGGTTTTTAAGTCAAGCTTGGCCAAAAGGACTCTTATTGCTGATATTCCATTCTGAGTGTTTGCTTTGCCTTTTATTCTTATTGCTAAAGACTTAAGAATTGCTTCAGCATACAAGTTGTTACTTTTAAAATTTGTTTCTTTTACAATTTCTGATAAGGAAGGAGATTTAAGCGTCAATATTTTTTTTATTCTGTTCGTTTTTTCTTTTAAAAAAAAGGGAAATGTTGAAGTAATTAATCTTTTATCATTTAAAAAGCCAATAAAGTTATTCTTGAAGAATAAATCAGGTCTGGGAATGGCACCTTTAATTTTAAATAATCCTTGTCCAGGGGGAATAGTGCCTTTTATAGTTAACTCATGATGGTATGGATGGGAGTAAATATATGCATTGTCTCCACTTTCAAATTTTCCTGTTTTTACTTTGGAATCAATAATGACATTTGGGATCATAGGATCAAGATGGCTGATTGAAGTAGGATGAAATTCTTTATAGGTTCTATTAAAATATATACGAAATAGGTTTTCATGGATATTGAATGCCCATGCTCCTGCTGCGTAATAATTACTCAGGTCATTCCATTGCCAAGTTGGGTTGATTGGACTATCATTATAAAAAGAATTGTCAATTATTACAGTTCCTTCAATGCATTTAATACCAATTTTTCTAATTGATCGTAATATTTTTTGTTTGATTTTTTCAAGGTTTTCACTTTTAGAAAAGAATGGTGATGCAAGTGTAGGGTCACCGGATCCTTTTATGATAATATTTCCATAAAGGGAGCCATCCTCCAAAACATCTCCAGAATAGTACACATTAGTATTGAATGTAAAATCCTCTCCCAATATCTCAAGACCAGAGAAAGTAGTAACCGCTTTGAGTGTTGAAGCTGGAATCAGGGCTAGGTCACCATTGTGGTCAAATAATACTTCACCAGACTCTGCATTAATAATTGTGAGAGCTACTGAGGCATGTTCAAATACCTTTTTCTGAAAAGACGGTTCTAAATTAATATTCTGAGTATAGCATATCATACCCAAGAGAATACAAACTGCAAATGTTAAATATTTAATCATAATAAGCCAAGTGAAAGAGGGCATCGCCTACATGAACTACGGATGCATTATTATGACCTACAATAAACCCAGATTTAGGAGCCAAAAGTTTATAACTCCAATCTCCTTGTGGGTCTTTAATCAAACCAAGAGGTTCGCCTTTTCGGACAAAGGTTCCAGATTTTTGAGTCCAAATAAAAAGGCCTGCTTTGGCCGAACGCACCCAAGTTGTTTTTTTAAAATGCTTAGGTATAAAACTAACATCAGGTGCTTGGTCTATTACATTCAAGTATTTTAATACTCTAAGCATCCCAGCATAACCATTTTCAATCGCAAATCCTTCTATCCTTACAGCCTCCCCTGCTTCGTAAACAATGGTAGGGATGCCCATCTCATATGCTGTTTTTCTGAAAGATTTTGGAATCAATCCTTTTTGTAAAATGACAGGAGGAGAGAATACATGAGCCAATTCTTTTGCCTTTTTGTCTAATGCTGAATATCTTATCTGTGGATAATTATATCTCGATGCTCCACCTGTATGAAAATCCATTAAATAATTTGCGTTGGGTAATATTTCTTTGGTCATGGCTCTGGCAACTCTGGAAGCCAATGAACCATTAGCGGTACCTGGGAAGCTACGATTTACATCTTTGCCATCAGGCAGGTCTCGTGAGAAATTAATAAACCCATAGACATTGAGAAGAGGAATGGCTATAATCGAGCCACTGTTAATTTTTTCAAAATTACGGTTTTCGATGGCTTTTCTAATAATCTGTACTCCATTAATCTCATCCCCATGCACTCCACCCACTACTAATACACACGGCCCAGGCTCTTGTGCACGATACACATGTGCTTCTATGAAAATTTTGGTGCCAGAAGGAAGCATTCCTACACTTACTTTTACATTTGATCGCTCTCCAGGTTGGATTAATTTTCCGCTAATCTTTATCACATTTTCTGTCATTCTATAACGAGGCTTTTTTATATGTTTTTTCTACAAATTCTATAATCTCTTTAGCAATATTGATTTTAGTGGTTGTTTCGATTCCTTCTAATCCAGGGGAAGCATTCACTTCCATAATAAGAGGCCCTCTGGATGATCTTAACATATCTACACCTGCAATATTCAATCCCATAGTTTTTGTAGCTTTTAAGGCAACATTTTCTTCTTCATCTGTCAATTGTATTTTTTGAGAAGTGGCTCCGCGATGAAGATTAGACCTGAACTCTCCTGGCTTTGCTTTTCGCATCATGGCTGCTACTACTTTATTTCCTACCACAAATGCCCTTACATCTTCACCCGAAGATTCTGCAATAAACTCTTGTAATAGGACTTTTTGTTTGGTTTTAAAAAAAGCCTCCATAATTGATTCACTAATTTTATAATTATCTGCTTTTATCACGCCCAATCCATGAGTGCCTTGAAGTAATTTTATAATCATTGGAAATTTCCCAATATACTTAATGATATTAGGGAAAGAGTAATAGTTATTGGTAATTGCTGTTTTGGGAACCGGAAGATATGAGTTTGATAATATCTGAAGGCAGCTCAATTTATCTCTCGTTTTAATAAGGGCGTCAGAGGTCAATGTGCAGAAGATACCCATTGATTCAAAATGTCGCACAACCATAGATCCATAGGAAGTTACTGATGACCCAATACGAGGAATGACAACATCATAGCCACTTATATGCTCACCATGATAAAGTACTATATTTTTTTTATTATCAACTATCAAATCACAATTTACATGGTCTACAATACGTACATAATGGCCTTTACGCCTTGCTGCTACAGCTATAGAATTGGTGCTATATAATGCAGGATTTCTTGATAAAAGTAAAATACGCATGGGGTCAAATATAGGGATTTTAAGAAGAGGTGGTACATGAATAATGATAGGATGATAACTACTCTGATAATATCAAACTTGGCTAAAAAATGTTCTTTTTAAACTATACTTCGGCAAGTTATATCTCAAATCGAAGATGTGATAACATAATCGAAATTCAATTACATATAAATTAAGTTGGCACTAGCAATCTATTAATACAAAAATAGTCTGTGTCTAGCAGTAAAATAGCAACTTTTTACCTAACTGTTTGGCAGACAGATTTCAAAAGCACATCTTCTGAATAGTTGCTTTTTTGGTAATTACATAGTGTCTGAACTGAAACTGTCGAATTTTATGAAATAGCATATTTTGGATGAGAATTTAGTTTTTTGATACTCGGTGGTGCCTGAGTACCAGCGATTTGAGAAAAATTAAAATATCGCCAAAAGAACTATTTCTAATTTTGATGAGTTTTCGTTCAGACACTACTTAGGTGGAGCCAATTTTGCAAACCTGATTTTGAATAAAGAAATTATAATTTATTGAGATTCGTAACAGCCTAAATCAGGTGTGCTAGAATCTCTGATTTGAGATTCTAAATCATCTGTAATAGATACTATAGGTATACCTACATTCATTGCAGGTGAAGTGGGATGAAGGTGATAATCAAATTCAAATCTATCAATAAAAATGGAGTCTCCCTGAGCTATAGAAATGCAATTTTGGCATATTGATTCAAAAAAAGTGTCGCTTTCCAAATCCTCTATTTTGACAAGACAATTAATAAAACTTATATTAAAAACATTCGGATCTGAACCATCTGTACCATCATCATATAAGATTTCATCTTTAGTAGAACCTGCAATAATACAATTTGTAAAAGTTGCATTAATTGGAAAAACATCAATAAGATTTTGGTTTTGGTCAATGACTTTATAATTGTCTAAGATGACGGCCGGATTCTGATTTCCATAATTAGCTAAAGTAGTGTAAGATATATTATAGTTGCCGCCAAAACCTAGAGCGATGCTGGCTGACCCGTTAGAATGAAGGAGGGTATTAGTAACCTCAATATTAGAATGCTGACCAATAATAGCGACATTTGTAGTATTAAAAATGATAGAATTGTCGATTTTTACTGAGGCTGCTGAATCAGCTCTAATTCCAATCACACTATTTTTTATTATTGTATGTTTTATGCTATTATTCTTACTGTTATTAGAGAATAAGATGCCATTCCACTGCCCAAAAGCATCTTGAAAACCCTTCTCTAATCTATCACCTTGAAATACAACTGGATTCTCTAATGTGCCTTCAGATGTGAGGGATGCATTTTCTGTAAAAATAAAAATTCCATCATTGGCAATAACTCCATTAAAATTAGCTAATCCTCCATGCACATAAATTTGAGTCCCTGGTGGAAGGTATAAGTTACAACTGTCAACAAATAATACTCCATAAACTACATAAGGTTTTGGGTCATCCCACCTCAGGAGTTGGTTATCACATGAAAGCCGGGCTCCCTGTCCAGCATTGAATTGATTTGGGATATAATTGGCATTTTGGCCCCAAGCCTCTAAAAAGATTTTTTGAGAAATATTCCCTCCTTCTATAACAATGGCATCAGAAATGATAAAAGGACTAATAGAAAGCGGCTCATCAGGATCGATTGTAACTTCTACAAAAATGTACAAACTATCATGTGCTAAGATTTCAATATTGCTAAAATTGTCACCAGGAAGGCCATCCACGTTCATTCTAAATTTTGAAAAATCATTGGATTCAAAATTTATTGAACTCAGCGAAATATTCTGATTAGAATTATTAATTAATCGTACACTTCTAGTGACCGAACCTAAGGTGGTAAATACTGTATCAAACCTTAAAGTGTCAACAGAAAAAGTTAAATTTTCTGAAGGTGCAGAAAAAACATCTTCTTCCAGACATCCTGCAATGAAAAGACTTGAAACAAATAGTAGGGTCATGACAAATAGGCCATAAAAAATTGGCAGAGTCAGATTAAAATTGGCAAATTTGTACATCTAGTGAAATACTATTCGAAATGAGAAACGAAGATATGATGCATCGCATTGGATATCAAGTAAAATAAGAAAGTCATTTATAATAAAAAAATCAAAATAAGATATTAAGGAGAATAGATCACATATTATTGATGTCATTATACCTGCATTCAATGAAGAAAAATCTATTGGAAAGGTCGTGGATGACATTCCAAAAGAGCTGGTAAGGAACATCTATGTTTGTAATAACGCCTCTACAGATAAAACTGCAATAGTGGCAAACAATCATGGAGCCATAGTCCTAGATGAGCCTAATACAGGATATGGAAGTGCCTGCTTAAGAGGAATTACAGAAATTAAAGAACAAGAACAGCTCCCCGATATTTTAGTATTTGTGGATGGAGACTATTCCGATTATCCTGAGGATATGATAGAATTAATAAGACCAATTGTAAAAGATGAATGTGATATGGTTATTGGGTCAAGGGCAATGGGGAATATGGAACGAGGCTCAATGACTCCACAACAGCTTTTTGGTAATTGGTTAGCTACTACTTTAATAAAGGTTATATACGGTTACAGGTTTACGGATTTGGGGCCGTTCAGAGCAATAAAATACAATGCTCTTACGACAATGAAAATGGAAGACAAAACCTACGGATGGACAGTGGAGATGCAAGTAAAAGCGGCTAAAATGGGAATGAAATGTACAGAGGTACCTGTGAGATATAGGAAGAGAATAGGAGTGTCTAAAATTTCAGGAACCATCAAAGGAACGATTCTAGCAGGGCACAAAATATTGTGGACAATATTCAAACTGATATAAGTATGGGAGCATTTGAATTTGCGGGGTATATGGTGGTGATGGTGTATTTCATAGCTCTTTTGTATGTCACCATATATTGTTTGATGCAATTTCATCTTTTGTATCATTATTTAAGTAAGAATAATGGAATAGAAAATACCAAACCTATTATGGATTGGAATGATGGAAGGAATGTTCCATTTGTGACTATTCAGTTGCCTATTTATAACGAGAAATATGTTATAGGAAGGCTGATTGATAATATTTGCAAATTGGACTATCCAAAGGAAAGATATGAGATTCACATTCTCGATGATAGTACTGATGATACTATAAAAATAGTAGAAGAAAAGGTAAAAATATATAGCGCTCAGGGATATCAAATAGAACAAATACAGAGGAATGACAGAAATGGGTATAAAGCTGGGGCATTAAAAGATGGGATGTCAAAAGCAAAAGGGAAGTATATTGCCATATTTGACGCTGATTTTTTACCAAACCCAAATTTCCTAAAAAAGACCCTACCCTATTTTAACAATGATAAAGTGGGAGTAGTTCAGACCAGATGGGGGCATATAAATCGCGATTATTCCATCTTGACAAAAGTACAAGCATTTCAACTCAATGTGCATTTCACAATAGAACAATTGGGGAGACAAAAGGGAGATTATCTCCTCCAATTTAATGGTACCGCGGGAGTGTGGCGACGTGATTGCATTGATTCTGCTGGGGGATGGGAAACTGATACTCTTACGGAAGATTTAGATTTGAGCTACAGGGCACAACTAAAAGGGTGGAAAATAGAATACTTAGAAGATATCGTATCTCCTGCAGAACTTCCGGCAGAAATGAATGGATTAAAATCACAACAATATCGCTGGATGAAAGGTGGCGCTGAAACCGCTGTAAAGGTGTTGCCAAAAGTATGGAAATCGAATCTAAGTTTGGCAAAAAAGATATATGCCAGTTCACACTTGCTTTCTTCTTCGGTTTTTTTATTTGTGTTCCTTTTAGGTGTATTTAGTGTTCCTCTTACATATTTTATCATTCCACTAGGGCTGAATAAGGACTACTTTGCCATATTTCTAATTGGACTCATTTCAATCGCTTTGGTGTATTATGTTGCCAATGTTCAGAAATGTTGGGGTGGGGAGAATAAACTGAGGACAATATTGAAGTTTATATGCCTTTTCCCTGTTTTTATGGCCCTTTCTATGGGGCTGTCATTGCACAATGCGGTAGCAGTTATACAAGGCTTTAGAGGCATAAAATCTCCATTCGTAAGAACTCCAAAATTTGATGTAAATCAGTTTTCCAAAAAAATTTCAAATAAAAGTTATATAAGCGCACCTCTAAGCAAAATAACTATTGCTGAGGGGATTTTGGCTGTTTATTTTGCACTCGGATTAATATATGGTTTGGAACAGAAAGGCCTTACTTTTACAATAATGCATTTACTATTGACATTTGGATATGGAACGATCTTTTTCTATTCGTTAAAGCATATGAATTTAAAATAGAAAATTGAAAATGATCTGTTTATTCCGTGAAATGTTAAACCAAATGTAACTACTCTGGTGGGTGCTTTTGAGGCCTCTCTACCAATGAAGCAGGTAAAAATTGTTATTTTTTTCTAGGTGAAGCTTTTTTGATGTGGAATGGCAACGCTATTACTAACCTATATTATTGGTTAGTGAATCTCGATTATGTCGCCATATCTTCCATTTGTATCGATAATAGTTGAAATATGGTAGAAAAAGAACTTTTTTTACTCAAAATTGGCTCCACCTAAGTAGTTTCAAATAAATCAAACAGCATTTCAAATAAGGAAAAGGAGTCATTATTCTCAAAAAAAATGAAAAATAATGAATTATGGCAACGGGGCGTATTCTCTTATTATTTGCAATTTTTATTGGAAGTATTTCCTACTTAGGCTTTGTTCCTCAACAGAGCGATTTTGAAAAAATAATTATCTCATATTCCATTGCTTTTCTGTCTTATTTCTTTTTAGTCTTTCGACAAAATACAGTCTCAAATTTTAATCTACTTATTGTTCTGACTTTTATTTCTAGGCTTATCTTGTTGTTTAGTTTTCCAAACCTCTCTGATGATATATATAGGTTCATTTGGGATGGGAGGTGCATGCATTCAGGCATAAGTCCTTTTCAGTATCTTCCTTCAGATATTATTGGGCAGTACAACGGCCTTACTAAGGACTTATATGGTCACTTAAATTCTCCTCACTATTACAGTATATATCCACCAGTAGGTCAACTGGTGAGCTATATGGCCACGTTGCCTTTCATTTGTTCATATTACGAATCTGCTATAGTATTTAAAGTTTTTATTCTCATGGCTGAAATAGGTTCCTTCATTTTAGGCCTCAGACTCTTAAAGTTTTTAAACTTACCGAAAGAAAGAATTTTCATTTATACTCTAAATCCTTTGATTTTGATTGAGTTAGTGGGAAATATTCATTTTGAAGCCTTCATGGTTTTCTTTCTTTTAGGAACAATATTTCTGCTTGTTAAAAATGATATAGTGCAGAGCAGTATATCCTTTGGTTTCGCTGTGAGTAGTAAGCTACTGCCAATAATGTTTGTCCCTCTGCTTTTGGCTAAGATGAAGGGTTTCAAAAGTTTAATAAATTATGGCATTATTGCAATATCTGTTACTTCGCTCTGTTTTCTTCCATTATTAAACAATGAGATTATCAAAAATATCAAGAGTAGCATAGGCCTATATGTCAATAAATTTGAATTTAACGCTTCTGTATATTACATACTTCGTGAAATAGGATTCATGATAAAGGGATTCAATACCATCCACATTATAGGTCCTTTTTTATCTGTATTAACCGTTTTATTGATCAGTATTCAAGCATTGATATATTTTAAAAAATCCGAGAAAAATAAAAATTTCATTTTGTTCTTTTTCATGGCTTTTTGTACTTATCTTTTCTTAGCCACAATAGTACATCCTTGGTATTTATCCGTCCCTCTTGTGTTATGTATATTCACATCTTATCGTTTTCCTGTATTATGGTCAGCACTAATATTTCTTACTTATTCAAATTATAATGACAGTCAGTATTTTGAAAATTTATGGGTAGTCCTAGTTGAGTACAGTATTGTAATTGGGTATATGGTATATGAGATAAGGTCAAAGGGGGGGGGAAGTCTATGAAGTTAAGAAGTCATGAAGTCTATGAAGTTAAGGCGTCTATTATTGAGTTTTGTGAACACAACCAAAGTTACTAAGGTCTAAAATTCTGTAGGAAAGTTGAAATCAGAATGAAATTTTATTGCTTCTCAAGTGCTTTTTAACAATTTTGACAAAAAGAGATGATGGTTTCCATCATCTCTTTTTGTTAATATTTGTGGTTACACAGGTAGTATTGCTCTACTTCTGTTAATAAGACAACTTAAACAAGCCTTGTCAAGCAGTAAATAGCAATTTTTAATCTGCCTGTTTGGCAGAAAAGTCTCAAAAGCACCCACTTGTGTAGTTACTTATATATTAATCCTGAGTTTTTTAATAAGTCCAAAGATCGTGTTCAAAATTAAAGAGTTCGTTCTCAATTTTATTAGATTCTAGAAGTACATCGTACTGAGTGTCAGCACTGTCTTTGTATATATCTTCTAGTCGCAATCCCAAGCTGTTTGATTGTTTATAGATATAGCTAGAGAAGAACCGATCTTCAAAGAGCTGATACCACGACATAGGCCCTACTTCATTGAATTCATTTATTACTCTTTTTCTGGAAAGCAACTTTGTTGCCTTTGGATAATATACCCAAAATAGTGGCAAAGAATACTTTAATTCCCCAGTTGTAGCATCTACTTCATCCTTAATAGGTGCAATTCCCAAT
>JAZGFD010000250.1:0-2863 GCA_036479115.1 Saprospiraceae bacterium
TGCTTGCACCCACATAAGTAGCATCTGGACCCGTTCCTGCTGAAGGAGTTTTATATACAATTTTTGGACCGGCCGCTATCTTCTCAAAGTATTTCATTTTTTTAATTTTTTTAATACCTTTAATACCTTTGACATTTTCGAAGGAGCATTTAAAGCTTTCTCTTCTGCTTTGAATACTTCATATATACTTCCAAAGGGTAGATCTGATCCTGGAGGTTTCGATGGTCGCACTATTCCCTGCATTGTACCCTTTATCGCCGCAATAGGTTTTCTTATAAATTTGGGCCGGGTTCTAGGTTGTTCTCCATAAGAAGCTGCAACTTCTGCTTTAATTCTTGTAAGACGACTCAGGTCATTTTTTGGGATTGGATCTTTTCCTTGTTTTATTCTTAAGTAGTGAGTTAATTCGTGCCTTAAAACACGTCTCTTATTTTTTGGAGATAGTCCTTCTTTTAAAGAAATTCCAAAATCTGGACTAAAAGATCCTTCTACGCCGGGTAACATACTAGATTTGGTTACCACAAGCGGCCCTACCGCTATCTTCTCAAAATATCTCATTTTACATCATCATATCTCTAGCTGTAAGAAGTTGTAATGCTAATTCACCGAATAGAATAGAATGCAATGCATCGTCCGGCCCGGTATTTACATACTTGTATGTGCCTAAATGTTCATCATATTCGATGATTATGTTTAAAAAGTCATCTGCAAATGGTTCAAAATCTTCCCATCTCGGAAATTCCATTTGGCGATTTTTTATTTTCCTAAACAGATCTGTCATCACCATATTACGGTTCAATATATACTCATGGCTTTTAATATTCCATTTAGCTTTTGCGCGCTGTGATCCGGAATGCCTAAATGCTATCAATCGTTCCGGATATCCTATGCGAGAGCGTATTTCTGAATTTGGACCATCACCCAATCCTGCATCTGCCCCTATCACTGCTGTATGCCATTTAGCATGTATTTTGGGAATATCACCGTGTATAAATGTATAATCAGCCTCATGTCCCTTGTATCTTTTTAGATATAAAATTTTGGTTTTGCTGCCACGACGCTGAAGTACCGATACTACTGTTTTAGATTTATTGCTATTCACTGGACCGTAATCAAGTCCAATAGTTGTTTGTGTATTAGATAAATCCACCGATGTTGGGTCTTCTGTCATAATACCACCAGTACAGCATTTTCTCAAATCTGCAAGAGTAATTGGCTGAACACCTTCATCATACTCAAGACCTAAAACTTCATTATAAAAAGTTGCATCACTTGAACAAGTTTTTCTATAGTCGATTACATCCATTTGCCAATCAACCCACGGAGCTGCCGCAAACATTAAAAGGTTAACTCTAAAACCCCTAGTTCTAGAATTAGGATCTCCAGTGCTTACCCATTGTCCTTTGACGGTATTAAGGTGCTGTCCACAATAACGGCAGATAACTCCATGTAATCCTATATTTTTCTGATCTAAGAAATTCCACTTATTGCAATGTTCGCATTTGGAAAACCATTCATACATCGTAGAACGATACCATATCTCAGCTAAAGTTCCTTTTGTACGTTTCGGAGTACCAGAAAAAACCACTTTTTTGTATAAAGATCTGGACATAGATTGGTTAATAATAGGAACAATATCTGTACTTAAATCTTGTGCCTCATCAAAATAATTTATATCAGTAGACAATCCACGAAGACGATCAGCTGATTGCAAAGCATATCTTAAGTATAATGTACTTCCATTAAGAAATCTTTTGGTAAAAACGTTTTGTGATACATTAGAATTTACATAGTGTCTTTTTATAAGAGGACTTGATTCAATAACTGGGGCTACGCGATCGCCGGAAAATATTTTAGTTTGATCTACAGAAGGTGATATATATAATTGTCTGAAGTGTGATTCCATCGCAGCTTTTGACATCATGATATTAGCCATTGTTGTAGATTTTGATGTCTGACGACTAAACTTCATCACTATTTCTTGTGCATCCAAATCATAAATCGGACGCATAAACTCATAATTTTGAAATGAGAATGGTTTACCATTTAAATAAAGAAATCGTTCAGTAAATTGGCTTATTGATATCTTAATTATTTTGGCCATAATTCAGTGTTTAACACTCCTTCTATAGTAACGTCCGGATATTTTCCTGCTGTCATACTAATAGAAAAATTTGTTGTATAAATATTCATTTCTGATAATTTTTTCGATACTGTATTTTGTATATTAGCAAGATCAGAAAGTGGTTCTGCTTTTTGTACTGCGGAAGTATTTATTATTTTAACTTTAGTCATCATAATCGTCTATATTCCTTGGTTTTTGTGGAGCTATGGTACTTATATCTGCCATATCTTTGAAATTTGGAAGATTGCTCTTTGTTTCATATTCGTCAAACTTGCCGCCAACTTCTGCACCTATCTCTTCTGCTGTCGGAGCTTTAATTACTTCGTCATCTTTACCTATATCAAACTTAATCTCAGAAAACAAGTCATTAGCTTTTTGATCATTTTGAATTACGCGTTCCAATCTATCAGCAAGTTTTACTGCCAAACTACCAAATTTAGTTGCTGTATCTGGTTCTGTTAATGCTTTCTCTTTAAACATGTAGTATGAATCAGCTAACATGTCGCGAAGCATTTGATCAAAACTTTTGTCTGGAGCTGCTCCAAGTTTCCAAAGCATATAATTTCTATCACCTTTAAGTGCCAACTTAAAAGCACGTTTTGTATTGACGTCTTTCGCAAAAGAATCTTGCAACATAACTTTTTCAGAATAATTCAAATCTGATAAATTGAAAAAATAATATAAAAAGGCATCAACATCATCTGAAGATGCATTAATATCAAATTTACCATTTATAAT
>JAZGFD010000251.1:0-9107 GCA_036479115.1 Saprospiraceae bacterium
AAAAAGTTTCTTTTGGCGATCTTTATATTTTTTTTAATTAGCTGATACTCAGGCATCACCGAATCTCAATAAATGTAAATCTCATCCAAAACAACTCATTTTGTGAAAAATGTCTGTTTCCGGAGTGAACTCAATAATGTTTTGAGATTAGACGCAAATTTTCATTTTATTACAAATTGTTCAATGATCAACTATAGGAACTCTGCCTTCGCCTCGTCTATCAATACCGACATCAAAAGACAATATTTTGTCTTTTTGATCAAAAAAAATCTTAATTCCATTTGCATTACCAATACTTCCTCTTTTTATTTGATGTCCTCTTTTCATGAGTAAATTAGTTAATGCATCGGGAATATCATGATCTACTCTAATTGAATTGGGTTCAATAAAGGCAATTTTTGGCGCGTCTATAGCCTCTTGCATAGACATTTCAAAATCAATAAGATTAAATATTATCTGTGGTACATTTTGAGTGATTGTATGCCCTCCAGGAGAGCCCAAAGCTGCATATGGCTTGCCATCTTTAAGAATGATAACGGGGCAATCTCCTGATAATTTATGCCGTCCTGGAAAAGCATCCATTGGATTCCCTTTTGGTTCAAAAGTTGAATAAGCCATTGAATTATTCATCCAGATTCCTGTGCCTTCAATCATGATTCGGCTGCCAAACAAATTACCTAACGTTTGGGTAGCACTTACGATATTTCCCCATTTATCTATGACTACGAAATGTGTTGTATTCCGACTCTCATTAGAAAATGGAGTAACAAAATCGGATGCATTGTCCATATCTATTGAATGAACCATAGCTTGTAAAAAATCATTAGATAAAATACTATCAATAGGTGCTTTTTTTACTTCTGGGTCAAACGAATATGCCAAACGGGCCTTATAAGATTCCTTAGTCATTTCGGCGAAACGATGTAGGTAATCAACAGAATTATGAGCGAAATCATGTGATGGGAACTGCTGCATTAACCCTAAGTTCAATAAAGCTGGAAATGAATTGGCTGGAAGAGCCGCTGTATATACATCATAGCCTCTATATCTAAATTTTAGAGGCTCCCACCATTCTGCTTTATTATTCTGCAAGTCTTTGATAGAAAGAAAACTCTCCGCTTCTTCCATCTGTTGATCTATGATTTCAGCAATTACACCATGATAAAAAGGTGTAGCTCCTTCCGAGGCTATTAATTTATAGGTATTTGCCAAGTCTGTTTGAATCAGGATATCACCTTCTTCTAAAGGTTGTCCATTTTTACCATAGAATGATTTTGGGTACTCGTTGAAACTCGAAAAAGAAACATCAATCCACTTTGCTGTATTTGGGCTTATGCTGAATCCAATATCCGCATATTTTATAGCAGAATCAAAGAGCTTTGTCCAAGAAATATTTCCATATTCTTGATGCATTTCCGCCCAAGCATTGAGATTTCCAGGGGTTGAAATAGCTTTAGGGCCCACTCTGTTTTCCAAATAATTAGGGGATGGTTTTCGCATTAAATCCGTATTGGTCTTTGCCGGAAATCTCCCACTTGGATTGAGAAATCTAATTTTTTTATTCTTGACATCATAGATTAATATAGTTCCATACCCTCCAAGCCCTGACATCATTGGTTCTACAACGTTGAGCGCCGAAGCCACAGCAATGGCGGCATCAAAGGCATTGCCACCATTTTCTAGAACTTCTAAACCAGCTTGCGTTGCAAGTGGGTGAGCTGATGCTACACTTCCATTTATTTTTACTGGCTCTACAGTATTAGAGCAAGAACTTAGAATCACAAAAGAAACAAGTAAAAAAAAGATTGAATATTTCATTTTTTGCTTTTATCGTGGCCAATCAAGGGGTATGCTTTTGAAGATTAAAGTCTATTTTACTACCTAACGAAGCTATTTTTCTCTTCATAACAAAGCTACTATTAACTTATTTTATGAGTTAGCGAATTTCGATTATGTTGCCACATCTTCAATTTGAGAGGGAAAATAGCCAATGTGTAGAGAATAAAGAATTTTTTTCCAAAATTGATGCCACCTCAATAGTTAAAATCGCAATCATAGCAGTAGCTATGCCGTGTATTTTTAGCGAAATCCAAGCTCAAAATATTCGAAAGCCACCAGTCAATTTATCCTTGACAGAGCCCTGGGGCATAAAACCGGGCATTATCAAGAAGCGTTGTAATCTCCCAAGTCTCAGATATTTATTAGCCAGATAATGCCAATTGGAACCATCTAAGCAGTAACTCATTCACAATAAAAGGGGTTAGATAGGTGTAAAAATTCCTGTCTTTTTATTCTTCGCTACTTTATCTGCTTCAAAACACATTCCGTTCATCACAACATAGACCCCTTTGGATAAAACCTGCACAAAACCCAGTGCATTTCCCAGATTAAATAAACCATCTGATGACCCAAATTGATAAGGTATTAGGGCTCCTGTAAGCACTATGGTCTTGTTTATTTTTCTATTCTTAAGATAGATGGCCGTATCGGTCATTGTGTCTGTGCCATGAGTGATAATAATTTGATCCTCGTCACTATTCTCGCAATTGTAGGCAATGATAGACCGCTCATTTTCTGTCATTTCAAGGCTGTCTATCATCATAAGTGTACGCAGTTCTATCGCAGCTTTACATCTTGCAAATTCTAATATTTCGTAAATATGCGAATCCTTGAAAAAGAGTTCTCCGTTGATTTCATCGTATTCTTTATCAAAAGTACCTCCTGTAGCTAATATTCTAATCATTGAGAATCACCTTAAGTGTAGTAGGTCAGTAAAATAGAAAGGTTTTAACTATTAATCTTTCTCATTCTTGGATGCTGGCTCCTTTGGGCTTTCTTTCGCTTTGAGTTTTTTTCGTAATTTTTCTATAGCTTTTGCTTTCAGGTGACCGTCGTCATCATAGTCTTTGTCATTTTGAACTATCTCTTTTGCTTGAGCCGCTGTCATCTTAATTAGGTAATATCTATCTTCTGTCTCAAATGGTAAGGCTGAAACATACTTATTCTTCTTGTTTTTAAATAAAACAAGATGTTTTTCGAACCCATGTGGATAGTTCAATTTAATATGGTAGACAATTGTAGTTTCTACCTTTTTATATTCCGTAATAACCTTTGGTTTACTCAATATTTTTTCTTTTGTATATTCCAATTTACTTCTAAAATGTCAACATTATTAAATCTGATGACTTTCAAATAGTAAATAAAACCGAATTATTTGAATTATTCAATTCGGCAACACATATTTTTCAACATCTTTATGTAAGCTATCAATTTTTCTGGGTATAATCACCTCACAAGAATATCAATATCTATCGGTTTCTCACCCGTGGCGCACAGGCTTTTTTCTGGCATAATGATAGTCTGTCAAAACCAGATTCTTCACACATCTGAGTTGATCCCATTATTTTTAACCGTATCCTTAAAGATACTAAGCTATAGCAATATTTTAGAAAAACTTTTATCGTAACTACTCAGGTGGTGTGCTTTTGAGTAAAAAGGTGCTATTTTTTTTATTAAACAAGCTTTTTCTCTCTATAAGAAGCGCCATTACCAACTTTTTTTATACGTTAATGAATATCGATTATATTACCACATCTTCGATTTAAGTAAGTACTCAATATTCGTGTAACCAGAAAGATTCGTCATCATTTTCGGTCAAAAATGACGGCATATCACAACAATCGCTACTCAATCGAGGACATTGCCCCAGAGCTATTCAGCCTTTATATGATGATTTGAATATTGAGTGCTTAGTGTCTGAACGAAAACTCATCAAAATTAGAAACAGTTCTTTTGGCGATATTTTATTTTTTCTTAACTCGCCGATACTCAGGTATCACCGAATATCAAAAAACTAAATTCTCATCCAAAATATTCTATTTCATAAAATTCGACAGTTTCCGTTCAGGCACTACTTACAATGTAAAGTTCGCCAAAAGCTTTATGAAGATCTGGTTGAAATGTTTATGCAGAGCTTGTCTAAGTAAACTCTTTTGACTTTGTCAGTTTTCGGCGTGAACTCAAGTTGTAGTACGTGCTTACTCTATAAATATTTCATGCACGAGTTAACTTCATTCATATTACATTTGCAAATTATTTCATATTAATTTAGCACTCATGAAATACTTCTTTATCATATTGAGCATTTTGATGGTTACTACTACGGGTCAGGCACAGCAATCTATATCTTTGGAAGACATCTGGAAAGATGGAAAATTCCAAACTAAAGGTGTTCCTGGTTTTAATTTTTTAAAAGATGGAAAGCACTATACGAGACTAGAAAATGATAAAATAAACAAATACGACATTACTTCAGGTAAGTTAGTAGATATGTTGCTGAATGCTACTGAACTGAGCGGCAAAGCTGGATTTAATGGAAAAATTAGCTCCTATACCTTTAGTAAGAATGAAAATAAGATCCTAATTAAGTCTGATCAACAATCTATTTATCGACGTTCTTCAGAAGAATTTGTTCACATTTATAATTTTATTACTGACGAATTAACCGCGGTATATGAAGAAGATAAAATAACAAATGCAACATTGTCCCCAGATGCATCTAAAGTAGCCTATGTATGGGAAAATAATCTATATTTTTTTGATATAAAAACGGAAATAACACTCCCAATCACTAATGATGGAGAGAAAAATATAGTCATCAATGGCCTCACAGATTGGGTATACGAAGAAGAATTCAGTTTAGTCAAAGCATTTTGGTGGTCACCTGATAGCAAAAAAATAGCCTACATCCGTTTTGACGAAAGTAAAGTCAAAGAATTTACATTGACGTATCACGAAGGTGGTCTATATCCACGATATGAGACATTTAAGTATCCCAAGGTTGGAGAAAAAAATAGTGAGATAAGTGTTCATATTTACAACCTTAGCGACGAGAATAAAATTGATGTTGATTTAGGCAATATGAATGATACATACGTACCTAGGATAAAATGGACACAAAACAAAAACAAGCTATGTGTATTTAAATTGAATAGACATCAAAATCACCTCCAATTATTTACTGTGGATGCTTTTACGGGAAAATCAAAAGTAATGTTAGATGAAAAGAATAAATATTACATTGACATTACAGATGATCTGACTTTCCTTAAAAATGGGTCAGGATTCATCTGGACTAGTGAAAAGAGTGGTTACAATCACATCTACCTTTATGATATGAATGGCAAAGAGGTTAGAGCATTAACAAAAGGAAAATATGACGTGACTAGTTTTTATGGGGTGAATGAAGCTAGGAAAGAAGTATTCTACCAAGCAGCCGAAAAATCTCCTTTGATGCGAGAGGTTTATAAGGTAAATATAAGTGGCAATAGAAAAAAATGCTTATCAAAAGAAGAAGGAGTGAATACCGCACGATTCAGTAGTACTTTAGATTATCATACACTTTCATTCAGCACTATTAATGATGCACCAATAACTACTGTAAGAGACCGTAAAGGAAAGTTATTGAGAACATTAGAATCTAATGATCAAATCAAACCATTACAAAAAGAAAATAATGTACAACCTGTTGATTTCTTTTCATTTAAAACATCTGAGAATGTTAGCCTCAACGGCTGGATGATAAAACCTACTAATTTTAATGAAAATAACCAATATCCTGTTTTCATGTATTTGTATGGAGGTCCAGGTAGTCAGCAGGTATTAGATAATTGGAGAGGAGCCAACTATTGGTGGTTTCAAATGTTGGCACAACAAGGATATGTGGTAGCCTGTATAGACAATAGGGGTACTGGAGCAAGAGGTGAAGAATTTAAAAAAAGCACTTATTTGAAATTGGGCCATAAAGAAACGATTGATCAGATCGAAGCTGCTCAATACTTAGGGAGCTTAAGTTACACTGATCCCAGTAGAATTGGCATCTTTGGTTGGAGTTATGGAGGATATATGTCTTCGCTTTGTTTGCTAAAGGGTAATGATGTTTTCAAGGCAGCTATTGCTGTAGCCCCAGTGACAAGCTGGAGATGGTATGATACTATCTATACAGAGAGATATATGCGTACAGAGGATGAAAATGCGGAAGGGTATTCAGAAAATTCTCCAGTATATTTTGCTGATAGATTAAAAGGAAACTATCTACTGGTTCATGGTAGCGCTGACGATAATGTGCATTATCAGAACTCAATGGAAATGGCTGCAGCTTTAATAAAGGCCAATAAACAATATGATACTTATAGCTACCCAGGAAGAAATCATGGAATCTATGGTGATAACGCAAGGTTACATCTCTATACCAAAATGACTAATTTCCTAAATGAAAAATTAAAAAATGGTGCTCTTTCAAATGCACCAAAACCAAGTAATAGACCATAATATTTTTAATAATGGAGACTACTCAGGTAGGCGCTTTTGAGACCTGTCTGCCATGCAGGCAGGTAAAAAATTGTTATTATTTTGGCAGATAAAGCTCATTTTTTGAGGCTTAGCATGTTTGACTCTAGTAATATTGCCTATTATTCAAGGAAATGAGAAATACACTTTATGAAGGAATTTAAAGAAATAGTGAATCGTAAAGCAAAGTATGAATATCAATTTTTATCTACTTACGAAGCTGGTATAACACTAGTAGGCACTGAGGTAAAGTCCATCAAAACAGGAGAAGCGAATATCAGTGATGCTTATTGCTTATTTAATGGAGGAGAACTTATAATTAAAAGCTTGTACATAGCAGAATATCGATTTGGGAATTTACACAATCATGAGACGCGAAGAGATAGGAAACTTTTACTAAAAAAAGCAGAACTGAAGAAAATAGAAAGACGCGTCAATGAAAAAGGGAATACAATAGTACCATACAAAATTTATTTAAACGAAAGAGGGCTAATCAAACTAGAAATTGCGGTAGCACAGGGTAAAAAAACATATGATAAGAGGGAATCTTTGAAGGCGAAAGACCAAAAAAGAGAAATGGATAGAATAAAAAAGATAAACCTATAAGATGCTTTCTATTCCTTCATTTTCTGGGTTAATAAACACTCTCACAGTTTCAATTTTAGTGTCGCTTAGCTTTTCAATGACATACTTATAATTTCCAACTTCCCAAATTTCACCTTCTTTTTCAGGTATTTTACCAGTAGTCATTACCAGATAACCTGAGAGTGTCTGATATTCACCTACTGGCAGAGAAAGTTTTTCATATTTATCGTTGATATCATCAATTTCTAACCTCCCTGAAAATAGAAATTCACTTTCGCTAATTTGCTTATCAATTTTGTTTTCAAAGTCAAATTCATCCTCTATATCACCAAAAATCTCTTCAAGTACATCCTCAAGAGTGATAACACCAGCCGTGCCGCCAAATTCATCCACAACACAAGCAATATTTGAATTTTCTTTAATAAATTTAAACATAAGATCCTGTGCATTCATAGCATCAGGTACCAGCATGATATCCATAACCAGATGGTGCACTAACTTGGGGTTATTCAATAACTTCTGATGGTGAATGTAACCTATTACATTATCAATGTCTCCCCCTTCAGTCACCAATACTCTAGACACATTGGTTTCCTTAAATAATTTGAGAATATCTTCCACGCTGTTAGACTTATCAACATCAATAATCTCCATTCTGGGCACCATGCAATCTCTCACTTTCAACTGATTGAGATTCAGCGCATTAGTAAAAATTTCTTGATCTATTCCTTCATTAAAACTGCTAATGGTATCCTCCATATAGTTTTGGAGGTCGAGCCTATTGAGAGCGATCGTTATATTCTCAGCAGGTGACTTAACAAACCATTGAAGCATCACATCAGTAAGCCTAATCATCAGCCAAGTGGGTACTTTAAGAAGTATTTTAAAAAACTTAAGGAGGTAGCTTAAATTGTATAGTACTTCATTAGCATAAAGTCTAAAAAGTGTTTTGGGTAAGTACTCTCCAAACACCAAAACCACAAGAGTAATGATCAATGTATTTATTAAAAGAAGTATTACTTCACTCTGTACAAAAGAGGTAAAAAGAGGTGTCATGAGCTGAGTCATGAGGTAAGTAAAAACCACAAGAGCTATGTTATTGCCCACTAGCATAGCCCCTAGAAATTCTGAAGGTTCATCAAAGAGTTGACCTAAAATATTTCCCTTTTTTGAACCTTTTGTTCGCTTTATTTCTACGTTGAGTTTATTAGCTGATACAAATGCTATTTCACTGCCTGAAAAAAAAGCCGAGAGAAGGAGGAATAAAATGATTAGAAAAATTAACATTAGTACAAAGATAAAACAAAAACGTAATTACTTAGTGACATGGTTTTGAGATCTGCTTCATAAAAAAGTGAAATTCGATATTTATTTGTTCGACAAAGCATATTCTGAAGGTAGACAGACTATTTTATGAGGAAGGAGAACTATCATTTTTTGCGACTACAAAACCGCAACACATTTCGTCTTTAAAATGGTTTCCATTTACTTGATTGTGACTACCCTGGTACCATTAATAGAGAATTAAGTTTAGACTATTTGCATCATAGTTGAGTGCATATTGAGGTTTCTTTTTCTCAAAGTATCACAAACAGACCTTAAGGTACAAAAGACATGTTGGCCTGATTTAAACCATGCCAGGTATTTTAATCTTGACCTTAGCAAATCTAATAGCACGTTCAGAACCGATCTATGAATCCTGTAGGGATTTAATATTCGTAGGGTTTTATTGTATTGAAGAAATTCGACCCTGTTGGGGTCGTATGTACCGATTATCGTCTATTTCTTATATTCATATGAACCCTTCAGGTTCAACTCTGGGTTACTATTAATGCGAAAATAGATTGTGTCTATCAAAAAAAATGTAATTTTTAAGTTCAAAAGCACATCACTTGAATAGTCACACTTGATTTAATAATATTTTTCTTCTAACATTCTGAGGGGTGCATTTCATTTCTTCGTTTGCGTAAAATGTTATACATTACAAAAAAAAATATATGTCATGACAAAAGCTGAATTTCTAGCCATATACAGCCAACGTTGGGATATGATATAGAGAACCTACAAACTAGAGATAATTTATATGATTACGAAAAGGACTTTGTTGAGATTTGGTAGGGAGCAGGACTTGAAGTTTTTACCCAAGGCTTAGGCAAAGTACCAAAGGATCATAG
>JAZGFD010000252.1:0-4697 GCA_036479115.1 Saprospiraceae bacterium
CTAGTGCTCTGTCAAGTGTTAAATGACGGGTTGGCTTTGCGTATAATTTGATCCTGAACGAGGCAAAAAACGCAGTCATAGCAGTAGATATGGCGAGTATTTTTAACAAAGAGCAGGTTCAAAAGATGCCAAATTTACCCGTCAATTTATCCTTGACAGAGCACTAGTCCTGAGTCAAGTCGCATATGCGGGATGATTTGGAAATATTTTGGCGAGGATATTCGTGAGTGTAGCCGTAGCTATCGACGTGCTTCTCCAACGCTGTTCAGATTCCAAAGACAGCCGCTTTCAATATTATTGCCCACAAGTTAATTATCCTTTAGTAGGCCTCCTTTCATTTGGCCCTAGCTTCATTTGCATGCCATTATTGATATTAAATCCATGTCGACCTTCTAAGACAATAGCAGTACCATTGCTTCTAAGCTGCCACTCCTTAGGCTGCAGTTCTTCATTATCATCCAGCATTAGAAGTGCATCATCATCAATACGATAATGATAGATACCAGTACCATTCACATCATCATAATAGCCGTATGAATAGGTAAAATTATCTTCAAATTTGAGCCATTGGCCTAACAGCCTATCAGGATGTACCATCTCTTTTCCGTTAAAAAATCCAGCCCATGTCCAGAAAGTCTGGGTAACCATGGCCATAGGGTTAGGGTGCGTACCTTTGCGATGTTGTATCAAAGATTCACATTCTCTTCTTGCACCTTCTAATGACTTATACTGTGCTGTTTTTTTGGTGTTAACAGGCATCTCTGGGCCTTTTACAATATTAGAAGTAGTAGAATCCGGTGGAGTTGCAATCTTTTTACCATTACAGGCAAATATTAATGTCATAGTCAGTACTAATATTGTAATACGAGATATATTCATGGTTAGTTTCATTGTAGATTGATTGTATATAATATGTCTATTAACGAATATGTTGGCAAATTTATTCAAAATCAGGATTTATCCTCTAAAAAAGTAAAAATTTTACTTGCTGTAAGTGGAGGCTTAGATAGTATGGTGATGTTAAATGTCATGAATAATCACAATGCTGAGATCGGCGTGGCTACGATTAATTACAAACTTCGAGAACATGCTGATACAGAAGCCCAAGTAGTTCTTGGTTTTTGTAAAAATAAAAATATAGACCATCATCTTTACATTGTATCAAAAGAAGAAAGAGAATCGCTAAAATCATCTAACCTTCAGCAAAAAGCTAGAGATATCAGGTATGTTTATTTTCAAAAAATAATGCAAGAAAACAGATATTCCCATCTTATGACAGCACATCATAGTGATGATATAATTGAAGGATTTTTTCTTTCACTCAAAAGAAGTAGTGGTCTTAATGGATTAAGTGGCATGAAAGAAATAAGCGGAAATCATCTCAGACCCTTTCTTACTTTTTCAAAAAAAGATTTAAGAATTTATGCGGACTTACATCAAGTGGCATCTGAAGAAGATGAAAGCAATGCTTTAAATACTTATGATCGCAACTTTATTAGAAACGAGATAATTCCAAAATTAGAAGCAAGGTTTCCTACTTTTAAAAAATCCATATTGTCATCTATTTTTCATATTGCAGATGCAAATCAACTCTTAAATCATCTTATAAATAAAGAAAAAGATCACTATTATCAAAAAAATTACCAAGGTTGTTTAATCAATAACATTGACAAAATGATCGAAACAGCTGGTGCAAAAACGCTACTCTTTCAAATGGTGAAAGACTATGGATTTAACCCTGCTCAAACCGGAGAAATGTTGGATTTTCACCAGAATAGTCCGTTATGGGTTAGCATGGACTACGAAGCAACGATTCACAACAAACAGTTGATTATCAAAAGAATAGACCTAAGATCATTCAATGAAATAATAATAAAAGAGCCGCAAAATGTAGTCCTCCCAAATGGTGATATTCTCTCTTTAGAGGTGGTTAAACGACCAAAACATGAAAAATCAAAAAATATAGAATATATAGATATTGATAGCATCTCTTTTCCACTTACTCTTAGACAATGGCAACCAGGAGAAAGGATAGTACCGATTGGTATGAATGGGCAATCAAAAAAAATAAAGGACATTCTGACTGATGCGAAGATGAATAGGTTAGAAAAAAAGAAATGCCTTGTACTATGCTCTGGTAAAAAGATAATATGGTTGGTGAATTTTAGACTTGATGAACGCTTTAAAGTCAAAGGTAGCAGCAATTCATTTTTACAATTAAAATATTTTTCAAAAAAAAGTAACTACTCAAGTGATATCACTTTTGGCTAAAAAAGATTCTTTTTTTCTTCAAAAGAACACTACCTAAGTAGTTACAAAAAAAATGTGATGGGTTATCAACGTAAATTTCTCATTCATCCCCACTCAATAATATTGACCTTGGTATTGGCAAGTATTACTGCTTTATTTTTAGCCTTTTCGGGAGCATACCTCTATGCTAAGTTTACTAATGAACTTCCGAGTATTAGTATTTCTCCACTATTTTATTTCAACTCGTTAATTCTCATTGCAAGTAGTTTTACTCTTATCAGGGCGATGAAAGCTTATGAATACGACAATACTGCACATTTCAAATTTTTATTATGGATCACCTTGTTTTTGACTATTGTTTTTCTAGGTGCCCAAATAATAGCGTGGATACAGCTATATAATGAGAACATACATCTTACTTCGAGCAATCTGGCATCCTATATATATGTCATATCTGGGCTACATTTTGCTCATGTCATTGCCGGCATTCCTTTTTTAGGATACTTCATATGGATGGCTCGTAAAAAATTAAAATCACAAGTGGGTGTTCTTCTCTATTTTTCTGATGAGGACAAAAAAGAGGGTTGAGACATCTTACTATATATTGGCACTTCCTAGATGGGTTATGGGTTTATTTGATATTCGGTGATGCCTGAGTATCAGCGAGTTGAGGAAAAAGTAAAGTTCGCCAAAAGTAACTTTTTTGATTTTGTGAGTTTTCGGAGTAGACTCAAAATTAAACCCTTGAAGATGGAATAGCTTCAGGCTTCTAGATTTCTTTTGTATATTTAGTGCAATTCAATTTGTTGTTTTCGCAAATAGCTTAGGAAACATTTTGCAAAATATCGTACCATCTTTGGGCCTTATACGATATTTTGAATTACATCTCTTTCATCTTTTTCACCCAATCAAAATATCCATAAAAAGAGAGCCCAAGGTACACTACCATAAGCCCTGAATAAAAATACAAACCTTTATGACCATACAGAACAATGGTAGCCCCATTGGCCAATATCCATATGATCCAACCAAACAATATCTTATGCGCTTCTAGGAAGGTAGCAATAAAGCTAAAAGCAGTTGTTTGAGCGTCAACATATGGGAGATCAGCATCAGTATATCTATTCATACCGAGGCCTATCAATATTCCCACTATCAGCCCTCCAATGACAGTCTTAACTTTGGTTGGTACTTTTATATCAGAAATAAGTAGTGGGTTGCCTTCATCTCCTGCTTTTTTCCAAACACGATATCCATATGCAGCCATTATAACATAAAAAGCATACAAAATAGATTCAGAATTAAGATGGGAATGGTAGAAAAGCACAATACTCAGAAGTGAACTCACAGCGCCGAAAAACCAACACCAAATGTTTTCCTTGATAAGTAAGACTAAGTAGATAAATCCTAAAAGTGTAGCAAATATTTCCAGAATTAGAAGAAAGTTCATAGTGTAAACATATGGCTTAATGTTGTTTCTAGCTCCTTATTTTTTGCGCCTACTCAGGTGGTGCGCTTTTGAGGTAAAAAATTGTTATTTTATTGATAGATACAGGCTATTTTTGTATTAATAGCAGCGCTATTACTAAATCATTTTATTCGTTAGTGAATCTCGATTATGTTGCCACATTTTCGATTTGAGACATAAATTGTCGAAGTATAGTGATAAAAGAGCTTTTTTTAACCAAAATTCATGCTACCTGAGTAGTTACTATTTTTTTAATCAACGTGAAAGATCGCCCAGTGCCATAAAAATCCTCGGTCAGGATTAACATCCCGAAAAGTATTAATTCACATTCACTACTCGTCCGTAGCCTGTTTCTTCTTTTATTATTTGAGGCCTACCTCTATAATTCACATCCACTTTGCCATATAGGTAAGCCTCTAAGTTATCAGTTACATTTACATTTGCACTACCTTGAGCAAATTGTTCTTTATTTTTTATTCTGTTTAGAGTGACATTATTCGCCTGAAAATTTTGAGCATTTAAAATAAATCTTGTTTCAATTTTGTTAATATTCAGTTCATTCGTTTTCCCATAAAGTACTTGAATTCCGAGCTGTGATCTAGAATAGGAGATTGCTGATTGAGTATTATTTAATCTCCTACCTAGGCGACTTTGTGATTTTATAGAGAGAAAATTCATATTCATTTTTTGTCCTTCTGCTATTATATTAATAAAACCGTTGTCGATAATATTAATAGTAATTTCATCATATCTGAATGTCTGTTTTTCTAGCTCATGTTTTTTATAAGCTGGCCTTCCATCATCATAGGCTCCATAAGGTTTTAAAGGATGTGTTATACTGCCTCCTTGGCCAATAGTGATACTCTTTAAATTATCAGCAGCTACAAAATATTTCACAGCGTTAATGGATTCATCCGTGACATATCGGGGCATGCATTCATCTATTTTGTAAATAAATAAAGTATCATTCCTTACTTCT
>JAZGFD010000253.1:0-10271 GCA_036479115.1 Saprospiraceae bacterium
ATGTACTTTGTGTCTCTTGGAAATATCGGTAGTAATAGTTGGCCCATTCCACAAAATAGGTATTTTTATTCTACGACCAATATGTCATAATCCATTGATTCTCCGGTTTCATGCTTGGTTGTCTGAAGCTATGGCTATGATTCGAGAAAAGAGATTCATCTTGATAATCAAGCACTTACAACTAATTTTAAGTTGTTATGGGTTTAAACCCAAATGCCTATACCTTTAATGAACATGATGACACCCTTTTTAATGGACAGAAACAATTGACACCTTGGGTGTTTTACTTGCTTTAGGCAGAAAAAGAGCTTGATAAAAAGGGTTAACCAAGCTCAGACTAACGACCCAAATGTCAGCATGTTAGGAGGTCAACCACCCATACGTTGTGTAGGATGCAGCGTTTCTGGAAGTAACAATAACTGTGCTGGTGAAAACACTTATAAAGTCAGTGTTTATTATAAATTTAACGATAATGTGCCTACTAATGTAAGAAGAGATGATCGTGATGGATATGATGTTTTTGAGTAGGTACTCAAAACTTTAAGTGATGTGCGTATATTCAAAGAAAGTTGACAACCTTTTATTCAACCGAAGCTTTCAATTTCATATATCCATCAAACATCAGTAATTATTTACATTGTCTTTAATGATAGATGTGAATTTATCCTGAAAGTTATTTTTTACTTCAACACCAAAACATTTCCTTTTTTATATTGCCTAATATTTGAATCAGAGTGTTTGAATATAAAAGAGTAAGTATAAACACCAGTCATTGTCGATGATCCCTTAAATTCAGTAAGTTTAGTGACTTGGGCATTGCTGATTTAAATCTAGGTATAACATGTAGCACATATGCCAATTAAAGGAAAGAGGGAAGGCTACTCAACTCTGCCCGTTTTTGTCAACAGTCAAGTCAAGAAAAAGCACAATACACTGCTCATAACCCTTTCTGATATTCAACCCTTTTTAGAATTCCAATACATCACTTTTTAGAATGGGGTAATGACGTCACGTAATGTCCAAAATTAAGAAGAAGTGCATTAGCACAGTGACAAAAGGGCTATTTTCATTGAGCAGGTCTACTACTGCCCAGATGTTTAGAACGAGCATTTGTATAAACCCTGACATTAAACACTTTTTCAAAAAATGTAACTACTCAGGTGGTGTGCTTTTGAGATGAAAAATTGTTATTTTATTGCTTGACACAGGCTACTTTTGTATTGAAAGCAGCGAGCTATTACTAACCTTATTTTATGTGCTAGTGAATCTCGATTATGTTGCCACATCTTCGATTTGAGACATAAATTGCCGAAGTATAGTGATAAAAGAACTTTTTTTAGCCAAAATTGATATCACCTGAGTAGTTGCCAAGAAACATAGTCAATAATAACACAAAGTCTCTATCCTAATATTGTTACAATCAATGCGTTTAATTTTCTAGCTACAATACCCTTTTTATGACTTTTAATCGGTGACTATATTCTTTTATTTCAGCATTATAAATACCATTATGATCTAAGGTGTCAATCCGTACTCTTCCGGATGCATGAATGATCCGATTATTATCCAGAATAACGCCGACATGTGAGATGCGATTCGTAGTTGTTGTAAAATAGGCCAAATCACCTGTCATACTTTCACTTGTAAAATCAAGAGTTATTCCTTTCTTAGCTTGGTTTCTTGCATCTCGAGGTAGGTCTACTCCTAACACCCGATATATGGTCTGAACGAAACCACTACAGTCTACTCCGAAAGGAGTTTTTCCACCCCATAGATAGGGAGAATAAAGGTATTTGCAACACAGTTTCTCTATCATTGATTCAATAAGATGTAGATCACCTGCTCCGGCCGCAGATCCTGAAAAGCTAAATTTTTGGCCATTGATTTTAAAGCTAATCCCGTCATAATTTGGCAAAATAGCCCCAAAAGTGATGAGTCTGGTCTCATCTCCTGCCATCACTGGGTAACTCGTTTCTAGGCAGTAATGAAGTTTTATTTCTTCGTCATAAGGCCTCTTCGTTTTTACAACTAATTTTTTATCTATCCATCCTTTATATCCATCTAATCTACTTTTCACTAGGAGCCATGTATCACTTTCTGAGATTACATTTACCTGTTCGCCAAAAACAATTTGGGAAATCATTTCGCTGCTTTCTTCTGGTTTTTGACGCATAGGACATATGCTCAGCATGCATATGCAAGTATACAAATGTGTAGTATCTGAGGCCATAGAAAATCGAAGTACGGAAATAATATCCAAAATAATATGCTTAAGCTCTGAAATTATCGTTACCTATATCGTATTGATAATGATGGGATATATTGTAGTAATATGATCAGAGGTTTGTTATTCATTTTTTTTCTTGCTTTGTGCAGCTTTCATAGCAAAGGGCAGGACACACAGTATTCTCAGTTTTACGCTTACCCCGTATACATGAATGCGGCTCTAACAGGCTCACATTCAGGTACTTACAGGGTATCATCGGCTTATCGAAGCCAATGGGCACAATCTCTTGACAGGCCATTTACGTCATTCAGTATGGCAGGTGATTTTAAAATAGAGACTGCTCCAAATAAGAAATCTTCTGATTTTGCTGGTGCTGGATTGATTTTCAGTTCAGATCAAATAGGTGTTTTTAATTATGATATTTATCAGATAGCACTGATGGGTGCATATCATAAGTTACTATCAGGAAAAACAAATACCTACCTCAGTGCTGGGTTTCATTTTGGCCTGGGACAACGAAGCATCAATTATAACAGCATCAGATTTGAAGACCAATTTAATGGCCAGGATGCCTACACTTTTAATACCAACGAAATCCTTCCAGCCAATAATTTTGCCCATCCTGATTTAGGAGTCGGAATAAACTTTAGCACTACGCCTTCCAAGAATTTAGGATTTTACGTTGGAGGAAGTTATTATCATTTAAACCAACCCAATATTTCTTTTTATGCCAAAGATGGTGATGTAGAAGTACCTCTTGAAAATGCCATTTTGCACAGTAGACTTACTATCCATGCCGCTGCGAGTTTACCTCTGAATAACCTTTTAACAATACTTCCTAGAGTAATTTATAATGATCAAGGCCAACATACCAGTGTTACTTTTGGTGGTAACCTAAGAATCCAAATCTACGAAGCAGAGGCTTCCTTTTTCCATCTTGGAGCTTGGGTGCGTAGTACTAAGAGTCTTTCTATTTTTCAGCCCACAGATGCCACTGTATATGCAGGATTTGAGCTCAAAGGGCTGATGATTGGGATGAGCTATGACATATATCTGCGGGAGATAGCAGGAGAGGTGGGAACAGGTACTTTTGAATTTACCATTTCTTATACTGGTTCTCATGAAAACAGTGCTCAAATTTGCCCTACATTTTAATAAATAGAAAGGTGGATAAAAAACCAAAACAATGAAATAACTTTATTGACCATTCTAAATGTGCTTATAAAATATTGAGGGAACCCTATCCCTGAATCTGAAATAATCAATGTAAAAAAGGATTTCGCAAAATTGAGAACGAGTAGCTTCTAAGTAGAGATCAATTTTGGCAAAAAATTCTATTCTTGGTACGACTCTTGGTGGTAGGAGGGCCTCGTGTCATTTAAATGAGCTTTACGGTTTGGAACTGTAGTTTCGAGTATTGGGAGGTGGTTGCAGGTAGATCCGAAAAATTAGGTTACGAAAGGTTTAACTCCTTATAATTCCATGCTAAATAATCCTGTTAGTTATATTGACCCCGATGGAGATTTTATACCCACTGTTGTCTTGTGGGCAGGAATTGGATTAATATCAAATGGGATAGGAAATGTTGCAAATGGAAATGGATTTTTTGACGGAGCAGGGAAAGCTGCATTATTTGGAGCAGTAGGAGGTGCAATATCTTTGTTGAAGCCCTCCCCTCAATAACCATGCAATGCATCGGAATCTCCGCCTTGTCCAAACTCAAACTACACTCAAACTCAACCCAGCTTTTAGACCTTGTCACAGCACTTGTACAAAACATATATTATTTATCGTAAATTGTGTTTTCTTTTTTCCATTAAACCAATTAAAAATGAAAAATACACTTTTTGTTATTATCCTATTAATAGGCTCTTTTGGGGTCAGTCAGGCTCAAGATTATAATTCTGCCATAGGATTAAGGTTAGGGTATCCTTTATCCGTAACGTATAAAACTTTTATTAATGAATCTACTGCTATTGAAGCCTTTGCTGGGTTTAGAAGCTTTGGGTCTTACAAAGAATTTAGAGTAAATGCAGCTTATTTGATCCACAATGAAATGGAAAGTGTTGACCGTTTAAAATGGTATTACGGGGCTGGGCCAGGATTTGCTTTTTATTCTTATAATTCATCATTCCAAGGAAATGAAGGGGGTGTTTCTATAACTATAAGCGGATATGTTGGTCTAGAATATACTCTTGATGAAACACCAATATCATTTTCAGTAGATTGGGTTCCTACCCTATTTATTGGTGGAGGAGGATCCGGATTTGGTGGAGGATATGGAGCTCTTGCTGTTCGTTATGTTTTAAATTAAAGAAGCTAAGCAACTGCTCAGTCGGCATCATTTTTACTTAAAAAATGGTAACTACTCAGGAGAACACTACCTGAGTAGTTACCATTTACTTTTTTATTTCCATCATAGGGTCTGCCTTGATATTTAAAGTATTCGTTTCTTCATTCTTGCCATCTGTTAGCAGGAGCTTATAACTTCCTATTGTTGCCCTTGGTACTAAAAATTTTTCATCAATATTAAGACTGAGGTATCCTCCACTTAGCGTTTCTAGTCTTCTTCTTTTTGCCATGCCATCTTTTGAAATTCTAATCATTTCAAATGCTGATTTCACTCTTCTGTGACTTATTGATTCAGTATATCTTTTCATAATATGTTCAATTTCGTCTTGTTCTATTGAAGTAAAATCTTCAACATCGTATTCCCTGTTCCAATGATACCTATTGATACCTTTTCTGGCCGGTACTTTTATCTCCTTTTTTAGATCAGAGTCAAATGGAGCTATGGAGAGAGTGAGTCCTTCAGGTATACTTTCTTTAACGAAATAAGTGATAATAGAGTTAACATACATTTGCCCACGAGGTAATTTTGCAGGATTGATTATTTCACTGGGATTATCTCCGGCAAATAAAAAGTGACCTCTTTGTCCGCCGCGACTTGTATTTTGCCATAGTGTACTTTGTTTTTGGTCAAAAAGGTGAAAGTCCTTTTCTGTCACTTCTTTACTCATCTGTTGCAAGGGAGATATGTCTTCTAATATCCATATGCTCCGGCCATGAGTGCCCACGATGAGATCATTTTCTCGGGGATGTATTTTGAGATCATATACTGATACTGTAGGCATATTGAGTTTGATTCTATTCCAATTTTTTCCTCTATTTATAGTATACCATACTCCTGTTTCTGTTCCTGCAAATAGCAGGTTCTCATTCTTGTGATCTTCTCTTATTACTCTCACTGTTTCTCCTTTAGAGAATCCACTAGTGATTTTTTTCCATGACTTCCCGAAATCATCAGTGACAAATATCCATGTATCAAAATTATCACTTCTATGCCCATCAAAAGTGACATATGCTCTTCCTTGATGAAAGTGAGAAGCTTCTATTCTACTTACCCAAAGTCCATCAGGCACATTTTTAATATTCTTTCTTACATTATACCATAAATTCTCTTCGTTTTTTGTAACCTGAATATTGCCATCATCTGTTCCTACCCATATGATGTTTTCACTTATAGGAGATATAGATAAGCTATGAATAGCACAATGAGTCTCAGCTCCTGTATTGTCAGGAGAAATACCACCACTCTTTCCTTGTACTCGTTTGGTAACATGATTGCTACTGAGATCGGGGCTGATAATCTCCCAAGTGTTTCCCTTGTCTTGTGATCTATATACATGATTACCACCTACAAAAATGACATCGGAATTATGCGGCGACATCATGAGTGGGGCTGACCAGTTCCACCGTGAGGCAGAAGCTTTGTCATTTTCTTTCTTATCAAAATATTCCCAATAATTAATGGTATTTAAGGCATTGGGGCTGATACGCTTAATGTGTCTGGTGAGTGGATTATATTTTAGATAAGTACCATTCTCCATTGAAGAATACATGTCTGTCCAGTCATCTGGGTTAGCAGCTACATCCTGACCATCACCCCAATGCATTTTCCAGTTTGCATCATTAAGGATTCCTCTATTGTCTCTGCTAAAACTAGCTGTGGCGTATGAGCCGTTGTCCTGCATTCCTCCATATACAAAATAAGGATCTCTCATATCATGATTAATGCGATAAAATTGAGCTATCGGGAGGTTATCTATAAGAGTAAAATGGGCACCATGATCATGGGTTTTAGAAAGCCCTTTATCAGCACCTAGGTAATATCTATCTTTATAATTTTGATCTATCCACATTGCATGAAAATCACCGTGAACCTCTTGATCTTCACTTCCATTTTTTAGTGTTTTTCCGCCATCTTGAGAGACTCTAAAAGTAGTAGTAAGAACATAAACACGTTGATCATCATTTGGGTTAATTCTAATTTGACTGTAGTAAAATGGTCTATTGTTGTATGTATTGACATATGTCCAGCTTTCCCCTCCATTTTCTGACCGGTATATACCACTACCCAAAATATCTAGCGATTCTGACTTTTTAGCTTCTACAATGACCATTAGGATATTGGGGTTTTTATTATAAATTGCTAATCCAATTCTCCCAGTAGGACCTTGAGGAAGGCCATTAGTAAGTTTCCTCCAAGTAGTCCCACCATTTGTAGATTTGTAAATACCTCCTTTCTCACCTCCACTGTGAAAATGCCAAGGCTGACGAAGTCTATGATAAAAAGAAGCATAAAGAATATCAGGATTCTTACTATCCCTTACAAGGTCAATGCAACCTGTTTTGCCGTCATTTGGAAGGCCATTTGTTAATTTTTGCCATTTGTCTCCACCGTTTTTTGACATAAATAGTCCTCGCTCTCCGCTGTATCCCCATAAGTGACCTATAGCACATACACATACGTTGTCAGAGTCATCAGGATGTACCAATACACGGGCTATCTGATGTGTGCTCTCAAGTCCCTTATTTATAAAAGTTTCACCTGCATCAATAGACTTATAGATACCATTACCCCATGATACGCTGTTGCGATTGTTAGCTTCTCCTGTCCCAACCCAGACGATATTTTTATTCTTTTGATCTATAGCAATATCCCCAATAGATGCCACCTCATAATCATCAAAAATTGGGATCCATGTAGTCCCTGCATTTTCTGATTTCCAAACACCTCCAGAAGCTGTAGCAGCATATACTTTTGTAAAATCGTCGTTATGAGCATCGATATCTACAATTCTTCCTCCTTGATTAGCAGGCCCTATATTGCGATAGTGCATGCCATGCAAATCAGAAGGACTTAGGTTTTGAGCAATAGAGGCAAGTGCGATACAAATTAATGCAATGAATGTAAATAAGGTATTTCTCATAAAATGGTAATTATTCAAGTAGTATCAATTTTGGTCAAAAAAAGTTCTTTTAACACTATACTTCGGTAACTCATGTCCCAAACCGAAGATGTGGCAACATAATCGAGATTCACTAACACATAAATTAGCTCGAAATAGCGCTTTTTTACCTGCCTGTTTGGCAGATAGGTCTTAGAAGCACACCACCTGAAATTACTCCTATTTCAAAACTGACAAATCACCTTTTGCTAAATAATTCCCTTTTACAATAGAAACATATCCCACCAGCATTTCATCAAAAGTCTGCTCGCCAAAATAAAGGGTCTCAGATGGATTGGGATTAAATTCATTATTTACAGAATTATCAAATACTGCATTTACTATTAATTCGGTTCCGGCAGGAGCAAATTCGGGATACTTTAGATAATAAAATCGCTGCCAATTAAAACTATAAGCCGGCACTGAGAGAATAGGCTTTTCAGATCCGTCGGGGTATTTGAGAGTAAAGTTCATGCTTTTTCCTCTGTAGTGCATGTGAGGCAGCATACTGAAAATAGTGACATCTTCTTCAAATTTTTTCACCGCTGAAAATGGCTGATGGGCAAGTTCTGGTTTGATATGAATTTTAAAATTAGATGGGCCTATTGTTATGAATTCAAATTCTGGCTTAGAATCATGAAAATATAAACCTAAAGAAGTCACATCACTTTCTTCTTTTCCACTTGTAGTATAATGCATTTGAAAGTGAATTGTAGAGCCTTTTGGAATGAGCTTCCCAGTTCCTTTCGGAAATTGTTCTGGTTCTCCTCCAGGTGCCCATCCTGCCATAATACCATCAAGCCAGTTACTTGCCCTGTGTTTTACAGGAAAATCATAGCCTTCAGGATATTCTAAAGTAGCTATGACATGATGTAGCACACTGGTATTTCCAGGCTTGACTTCTACAGCTTTGAGGTAAAGATCTTCATCCGTTTCTACTGAATAATCTTGAAATCTATAGTCGATAATACCTGTGGCTGGTATCATTTCTTTTTTGAGATTTATCTCTAGGTCGGGTGTACCTAGGGCATACTCGTTTTTTGATGGTTGCAAAGAAGCCAAAGGATCACCTTCTCCTTTTGGCATCCCATTATCTATCCATGCCACCAATTGTCTTTTCACTTCATCAGAAAGGCTCATGTCATCATGAAATTCATTAATTTCTGGATCAGCATGCCAAGGCGGCATTCGCTGAGTGAGCAGCACTTGTTTGATCATACGAGACCACCCGAAAACGGCAGTATAATTATTCATAGCCCAAGGAGCAATACCTCCTTCCTGATGGCAATTGTAACAATTATCTTCTAAAATTGGTGCTATATTGTCAGCATAAGTAAGCGTCTCGTAACCTTCATGTTTGCTCAGTCTGGCTACTGCGCATCCTTTAGTATTGACAAATGCTGTCTCTATTTTTTCGTTATTGATTACCATATCAAGAGCATTTTTAAGGTAATGATTAGAAGCATTGTTTTTTTGGCTCTCATATCCTATTCGGTCGTTTAATGGGCCTCTATATTGTAAAGTCCAATCTTTAGGACTTATCACAAAACATTCAGCTGTAATATCAATATCCAAGAGATCACCAACCAGTTGATCCTTATCAATTAATACTGGTATCCCCATCATTTTAAAATCCTCAATTTCTGCTTTTACCGAAGCCCGATTGTCTTGAATATTAGAGTTGATCATGAAAAATTTTACATTCTTAGAGGCATATTCATCTCTTATTTTTCTTAAATCTGTGTATGCATTTCTGACTATAGGACATTCATTTCCCTGGACAAAAAGCACAATTGCTTCAGCATTTTTATGATAATATAATGTATGAAAATCACCTGAATGGTCAAATAATCCAAAGTCACCTATACGTGTATCTTCTATTATTTTGGGGAGTCTTTTTTCAGTACATGAAAAAAACAAGAAGGTGGATGAAATGACTAAAATTAGTGAAATGAATATGGACTTTTTCATATGTTCTATATTATTGATTGTTAGCGGACAGATGGAATTCAATGCGATTAAACATAGTGTCTGAAAGAATACTGTCGAATTTTATAAAATAGAATATTTTGGATGAGAATTTAGTTTTTTGATATTCAGCGATGCCTGAGTACCACCGAGTTGAAAAAAATTAAAATATCACCAAAAGTTTTATGCCAAGCTTGTCAAAGTGAAATATTTCTAATTTTGATGAATTTTCATTCAGACACTACATAGCAAAATTCTTTAAAAGCATTGAATTTAGGTTGATTTTGGGATACAGTAAATGAAAAATGAATTATATATCGGTAATGGGGGTTTTCTTAATCTGATTTTATCAATTTGATAGAATTTCCCGCTAATTAGAAGTTTTCGGGTATCAATTATACAGACATAATACTAAGAGCATTTGAAAAAGGCAACTTCTCAGGTAGTATCAATTTTGGCTAAAATAGGTTCTTTTTCTGCTACACATCGGCTATTTTCCTTTTTAGATGAGACTTTAGATTTTTGATATTCGGTGATGGCTGAGTATCAGCGAGTTGAAAAAAAATTAAAATATCGCCAAAAGAACTATTTCTAATTTTGATGAGTTTTCGTTCAGATACTATATACATGACCCATGACACTCGTTGGCTGTAGGTGCAACTCAATTTATCGTTTTCGCATATAAGTCAGGAGACTTTTTGCACAATATCACATAATCATTGGGCTTTATATGACATTTTGATTTACACCCTTGGCTGTCATTTTGTCACATCACACTTTTTTAT
>JAZGFD010000254.1:0-7422 GCA_036479115.1 Saprospiraceae bacterium
AAGGTAACTACTCAGCCGTAGTTCTTTTTGAATAAAAATGGGCTATTTTATTGCTAATCAAGGCTCATTTGAGTCGTAATAGCAGCGCTATTGCTATTTAAATAGCCACGGAGTAGCAGAAAAGCGTCGTTTTTGACAAAAAATAACTGCTGCTGATTAGCTACAAAAAAGGAAATGAATGACCAGAAATGTAGTGCTCACTTTAGGAATACTCTTCAGCTTTTACTCTTGCGAACAGGATGTCTCTCTTGTCACAGAGTCAGCACATGATCTTCCTTTGCCAAGATGGGCAGAAGCTGCTGTGATGTATGAGGTAAACACTAGGAATATTACTGCTGAGGGAACATTTAATGCATTCAAATCACACTTACCACGACTCAAGTCATTGGGCATAGATATAGTTTTAATGACGCCAATTCATCCTATTTCATTAAAAAAAAGGAAAACACAAAACAAAAGCCAAACAACACTAACATCTGAACAATCAGAGGAAAAAAGAGTATATGGAAATCCATATTCTGTCGCTGATTACAACATGGTAAACCCTCATTTGGGTACAATGGAGGATTTCAAAAGTGTGGTAGCTGATGCTCATAGAAGACAAATGAGAGTTATCATTGACTGGGTACCAAGGCATACTGGATTAGAGCATAAATGGCGAACTCAACATCCTGAATGGTACATCACAGATAAAAGGGGGAATATTACCGAATCTATAATTCCCGATATTGGAACAAACTATGGGGGAACAGATATAGCTCTGCTCAATTACGATAATCAAAATATGAAAGCGGCTATGATAGCAGCTATGAAATATTGGGTTATTGAGGCGGATATCGACGGGTTTCGAATTGACATGGCTCACGATATTCCAAATGATTTTTGGTCTCAAATGAAAACTGAATTTTTAAAATTGCCAAAAGAAGTATTCATATTGGCTGATTCGGAAGTAGCTTACCACCGAAACAGTGGTGCTTTTCATGCTACCTATGGCTGGAGTTTTTATCGCCTTGCAAATGACATTGCTCAGGGGAGTAAAAGTGTCAAAGACATTAAAAAATGGCTTAAAAAAGATAGAAAGAAGTACAAAAAAGGGTTTGGTCTTAATTTTACATCCAGTCATGGTAAAAGATCGACAACTGAAACTGCAGTAGAAAGAATGGGGAAAGCGCATCATGCTATGGCTGTAATGGCGGCAACAATAGATGGCATGCCCTTACTAAATAATGGTCAGGAGATTCCTTTGGAACATAAAATTTCTTTGTCTGAAAAAGACACGATTTCTTGGCACACTATTAATTATCAAGAATTTTATAAATCACTATTTGAATTTAAAGGGGAGTGTACTGCACTCAGAAATAAAGGTGGAGCGGAGTTAGAATTTATAAGTAAAAGTAATGAAGTATTGGCATTTAGAAAACAGAATAGTTATGATGATGTTGTAGTAATAATAAACCTGACTGATCAGACTCAAAAATATAGTTTAAACGTTAATTTTAAATATTTTAGAAATATTCATACCAATAATTTAGTGGATGCTATTGCTGGAGAAGAAAGAGAAATTGAGGCTTGGAAATATTATGTATTAGACGGAAGTTATGGGAGATAAAATTTTAGGACTTAGGACGACAATCTATGTTGTTCCTGATTTAGATTTGGCTAAGAAATGGTATGCAAAAGCATTTTCTACAGAGCCATATTTTGATGAGCCATTTTATGTAGGTTTTAGCATAGGAGGTTTTGAATTAGGCCTTTTGCCAGAAGAAGGAGAAATGATGAGTAAAAGGTCAACCAATGTATTGAGTTATTGGGGAGTAGAAAATATTGATTCTACGTTCAAACATTTCATTCGTCATGGAGCTACTGTACACGAGGCGCCGCATAATGTAGGCGGACCACTAATGGTAGCTACTGTAATAGACCTCTGGGGCAATGTCATTGGCCTCATTTACAATCCTGCTTTCAAAGTAGAATAAGAAATGACGAATAGAGCTATCGTGAAAAAATAGTTGAAATATTGTAAAAAAAGAACTATTAAGAGCTCTAGCTCGCTTTGTCACAACTTTTATGAACAAAAAATTATGCCAAAGCAACAATTTGAAATGCACTATTAAGTAGCACACTATTATTGGTTGGCCTAATTTTTATTACCCAATTATTAATTTCTTTTCTTAACCATTTTGTAACTACACAGGTGCTGCACTTTTGATACATTTCTTCCAAAAAGGCAGGTGAAAAATTCCTATTTTATTGCTAGACAGAGCCTATTTTTGTATTAATAGCAGCGCTAATACTCACTCATTTTGAGTGTTAAAGAGTCTCGATTATGTCGCCACATCTTCGATTTGAGACATCAATTGCCGAAGTTCTCTGATAAAAGAGATTTATTTAGCCAACATTGAGGCCACTTGAGTAGTGACACCATTTTAGCTTACAGATACAATAGAGTAGCTATAGCCGTGAATCTCCTTAAAAATCTTTTTTAGTTACATTCTTTTCATTAAGAATCTATGAATATATTACACCTTTTTTACATTCAACATCTTTCTTCAAAGAACAAAATGTTAAAATGACTGGAAAGGAAAACTCACTTTTTGATACATTTCTCAATGATTTTAAAGAGTCACTCAAAGTGGCCTTCTATGAAATAGATGACATTGAGCGATTTTCTAAAAAGCGTAGGTTCCCAGCCGCTGTCTTAAATCAAGTACTGTCTACTTCGCCTTTGTCAGTTGCCGTCCCAAGTGAGAATGGTGGAAGAGGAGTAAAAGTAAAAGAGTGTCTGAGTGTCTTAGAAGCATCTTCTTACGAATCCCTATCGTTGTCTCTCATTTTTGGTATTAATATCGCCCTCTTTTTAGAGCCATTAGGCAAATATGGGCAAGAGGAAATAAAAAAACGTGTTTTCAAAAAAGTGTTGACACAAAAACATATGGGCGGCCTGATGATCACTGAACCAGGTTATGGCAGTGATGCTCTGAACATGCAAACTTTCAATCAAAAGTCAGGTAATCATTATCACATCAAAGGCACCAAACATTGGCAAGGCCTTACAGGGATGGCTAATTATTGGTTGATGACCTGTAGAAATAAATCTGAGAGAGGAAACCTTGGCCGAGACTTGGATTTCTTTATTACAGAAGAACATGATGAAAATCAAAAAATAAAAGTATTAGAATACTTTGATAATATTGGACTCTACCCTATTCCTTATGGGCTGAACGATGTAGATATTATGGTGCCTGAAGAAAACAAACTGGTACCTGAGTCAACTGGATTAAAACTAATAATGGATTTACTACACCGCAGTAGGCTACAATTCCCTGGTATGGCAATGGGTTTTCTCAGAAGGATGTTAGATGATTCTTTAGAATATTGTCAAAAGCGATTTGTAGGTGGTAAGCCCTTATTTCAACTGGATAGTGTAAGTCACCAAATCGGGCAGATTCAAAGCGCTTTCACCATTTGTTCAGCCATGTGCCTCCGCAGTTCAAATTTTAGTGGTATTGACAATAATCTGGCAGGAGATGCCATCGAGGCCAATAGCATGAAAGCGTATATCACTGACTTGATGCAAATGGCCGCTCAAACGGCTGTACAAGTACACGGTGCGAAAGGATATAAAGAAGAGAATGTGGCAGCAAGAGGTATTATGGATTCAAGACCATTCAGGATATTTGAAGGCTCAAATGAAATGCTTTATTCTCAAATAGCCGAAATGGTATTGAAAAAGATGACAAGAATGAAAGTTCAAAATCTCTATGAATATTTGTCCTCAAACTCACTAACAGAAGTAGCAATTGATCATTTTAAAAATGTGCTTAGTTTTACTATTGATAATAGTTTATCACAACGAAAAATGGTGGATTTAGGGAGGATAATTAGTAGAGTTGTTTCAGCTAATATGGTTTTCAATTTAGGAATTAGTGGTTTCAGAAAAGACTTAATAGGAGATTGTCTTGAACATCTTAAACATGATGTATTAGGCTTGGTATCGACTTATAAAAACCATACATCTATTAAGCCGATAGCAGATTATAAAGCAAATAGTGGCTGGTTAAACTTTATATAATTTATACAAATACTTGGGTTTGTTGTCCTAATCCTTCTATAGTCAAATCTACAATATCTCCTTTCTTAAGATATTTTGGATTCTCCATGCCTAGTGCTACTCCCTTTGGTGTACCTGTGCTGATAAGATCACCGGCCTCAAGCTTCATAAATTTGGAAATGTACTTAACAATTTCCACAGGCTTAAAGATCATTAATTTGGTGCTACTATTTTGTTTTATTTCATCATTGACTTTTAGTTCCATTTTTAGGTTTAACACATCATTGACTTCATCTTTAGTAACCATACATGGCCCAGTAGGGCTAAATCCTGGGCAAGATTTTCCTTTTACCCATTGCCCTCCCCTTTCAAACTGAAATGCCCTTTCTGACACATCGTGCACTATAGTGTACCCTGCTATTGCCTCTTCGGCTTCTTCTTCTGTATCTAGGTTATAAATGTCTTGGCCTATCACTATCCCCAATTCTACTTCCCAATCCACTTTCTCTGCTCCCAATGGCAAAGGAACTTTATCATACGCCCCTGCTATGGTATTAGACGCTTTTATAAAAAGAATCGGCTCTTTGGGAACCGCAGTACCAGACTCTTTTGCATGATCAGAGAAATTGAGCCCTACACATATTATCATACCGGGCCTTGATATGGGAGGTGCTACTCGTTCTATTTCTCTTACTTGATGAAGGTTTGCCTTTTCTAAAGCATTTTTTAATTTATTCAATCCATCGTTTTGAAAGAACTCTCTATCCCAGTCTTTAAATATTTTTGAACAATCAAAACGGATGCCTTCTATTTCTATTCCAGGTTTTTCGCGGCCTTTATTGCCATATCTCACTAGCCTCATATGCTAAATTGTACGATTTTATTTTTATTCATTTAAAAATGGAAAGACAAACATAATTGTAACTACTCAAGTGGTATGCTTTTGAGGTAAAAAATTATTATTTTATTACTAGACACAGGCTATTTTTATGTTAATCGCAGCGCGCTATTACCAATATATTTTATATGTTAGTGAATCTCGACTATGCCACCGCATCTTCGATTTGAAATATAAATTGCCAAAGTATAGTGACAAAAGAGCGTTTTTTAGCCAAAATTGATACTACCTGAGTTATCAGAATATTATTACCAGAACATCGTATAGATTAATGCTAAAATAAGAGAAACTACAAAAGTAGAAATATTAAAAATTCGATCCGTTTTAAACAAAGTGCTATCAACAATAAGTTCTTTGTGATTATCAGCATTTCGCTCCCTGAGCAAAGTCACAACCAAGCTCAAACAGGCTACAATGATCAGATAACCAAACCAAGCTGGGACATCACCATTTTCAAAAGCAAATTTGACTCCAGAAGGAAGACTTATTAGAACAATAAATCCTATAACAATCCATCTAAATTGTGAATCTTTAATCCGTGTCTGTCCATTTTTAGCAGTACCTAGTAAAGAAATAACAACCATCATTGCCACTATAAACAAAAAAGTAAAAGCGGCTCTGTCAATGAACGGTAAGGCAGGAAAGAACTCTTTCAAAAAGAAACTCAAAGGCACTGAAACCAGAATTGCGGCCAAAGCCGCCCTTGAAGTTGCCCTTTTCCAAAATATACCAAGAATAAAAACCGCAACTACACCCGGGCTAATAAAAGTAGTATACTCCTGAATATACTGGAATACTTGATTCAAATTACCTAGGAGTGGGGCAAGTATTACACCTATGAGCAATGCTACTGCAGCAGTAATCTTTCCAATATTCACATAATGTTTATCTCCTTTGTGAGGCGATATAAGAGGTTTATAAATATCAAGAGTAAAAATAGTAGAAACGCTATTGACCATAGAACTAATAGACGACCCAATAGCGGCTACTAAGGCGGCAAATACCAACCCTCGGAATCCACTTCCTACATAATTACTCAATACCCATGGAAAGGCTTGATCAGGTTTGTCAATATCAGCTTGCATCACAAAAGCTGCAATCCCAGGTATTACAACAATCAGAGGCATTAATAACTTAAGCAACGCCGCAAATGCTACTCCCTTTTGTGCCTCTCCTATACTTTTAGCTGCAAGTGCACGCTGTATAATGTACTGATTATTGCCCCAATAATAAATATTAGCAATCCACAATCCTCCTATTAATACACTAATACCAGGAAGGTCAAGATAGGATGGATGCCCTTTTTCTAAAATCATATTAAACTTTTCAGGAGCTTCCTCTAAAAGGGTATTCATGCCTCCTAAAAAACCCCCTCCTCCACTCACCGCATCTAATACACTATAAGCCGCCACCAAACCTCCTACTACTAAAACTACCACTTGTACTACATCCGTCCAAACAACCGCTTTAAGCCCTCCAAAAATAGAAAACACAGCAGAATATAATGATAGAAATATAATACCAGAAATAATGCTATAACCCGTCAAAGTATGAATGGCCAATCCTCCCAAATAAAAGATAGACGTAATATTGATAAATATGAAAAGTGCCAACCAGAAGAAGGCCATAATTGTTTTTACCGTACTGTCATATCGCTTTTCTAAAAATTGAGGCATCGTATAAATGCCATTTTTAATAAAAACAGGAATAAAGAATTTTGCGACTAAAAGCAAGGTCAACGCTGCCATAAGTTCGTAAGCCGCTATGGCCATACCCATTACATAACCAGAGCCATTCATACCCAATATTTGCTCCGTGGATATGTTAGACGCTATAAGTGACCCTCCTACAGCCCACCATGGCAAGGCACCTGAGGCTAAAAAATAATCTTTGGGTGTATCGTTACTACTACGCTGGGCGATCCAGAACCCAAAACCAACGATGATTAAGATATAGCCAATAAATACTATAGAGTCCGCAGTGGTAAAATTCATCTTTTTTCTATTTCATTTAATGATCACCCCAATATCTACATTGGTTTTGACTTTAGCATACTTTATAGGCTACGAAATCTAATATCCCCTGAAAACTATATCTAATAGGAGTGAAAATAATTTTCTTGCATGCTGTATTATGTGAATTTCTAACTCCTATGCGAAGGCATTTTACACAAAATGGATTGTTTAAACGATTACGCCTTGGTGATACCTCTCCACGTTGGCGATACATAAAAGTCCCCATTGTTGGACTTTGATGATTGCAACTTAGCAGGATGTCTTGTGAATAGCTTATTCCACTTTTTTTAATGTTCCTATCGTGCTACGTAGTAGCATAAAAAAAGCTATAAATGAAACCAATTGGCTCATTTATAGCTAGTTACACATAAACAATGTGCGTAATATTGCGGAGGAACAGGGATTCGAACCCCGGATACCCGTTAAGGTATGCTGGTTTTCAAGACCAGTGCATTCAA
>JAZGFD010000255.1:0-14284 GCA_036479115.1 Saprospiraceae bacterium
TTTTCAAAATCTACAATAGCCTCCTCAATATCATATTCTTTGTATTTTTTTAGACCGCTCTTTTTAAAAGGGTTAGACCTCAATACTTTTTCTATACCCCTGCGTTTCGAAGTTTTATTTTTCTTGCCTGTATACTCATAATATTCTCTATTTTTTGACCTTTTGTTTCTTCTCCTCAGAGGTGGAGGTAACTGAGATTTACTACCATTAAATTTTCTGTCAAACTCTTCTTGACCCATTGTGAGATACCTCATTCCATCTATCACGCCGAGTATGGCTGATACAGGAAAATATTCATTGGTCATCACAAACATCATGATATAGAACATCCCTGCTCCTGGATTTCTTAAGTAGAATTTGTGAACGCCAAATGTGCCCAATAAGAATGCCATTGCGGCAGCTACATATTTATTTTTCATTATTATTTTATAATCACTTTCTAATTTGTTGACACCCTCTGGATAGATTACATATCGGGTAACCTAGGTGGGTGCTTTTTTTATCCAAAATTGGCTCCACATGAGTAGTTACCATATTTAGTACCAATTTACTAAAGCATGAAAATTACGTAAAAACTTTACAAGTCAAGATTGCTATATCGTCAGGATACTCCTTGTCTTCTTTAAATTTATCAATTTCTACTAAAAGTTGTTGATTAAAATCGTCAGTATTTTTATTTCCATGGGCCCTTACAAACTTTTCGATTTTGTCATCATCATAATATTCTCCAAAATTGTTTCTTAGATCAGCAAGCCCATCAGTGAAACACATGATCAGTGACTCTCCATCTAAATCAATAGTGGCCTCCTTAATTTCAGGTAATTTTTCAAAAGCTCCTATCACGGTACAGCCTTCTTCTAACCTATGAATTTTTCCCTTATTATAAAACACTGGAGGATAATGACCGGCATTCACATATTTTAGTTTTTTGGCTTTTACATCTAGTTCACATACAAAGAAGGTAATAAATTTGTCACTTTGGGTCACTCTATATACTGTCTGGTTTAGTGCAAATACAAAAGTCTCTAGGTCTCTATATTGATATATCAATGATTGCGTCATGGCTTGAAAATTAGCCATAAGTAATGCTGCTGGCACGCCCTTCCCTGATATGTCTGCAATACAGAGGGCTATTCTTGTTTCATCAAATCTAATCACATCCAGATAATCTCCACCTATATTAAGATGGGGTTTATAGATCATTGACAAATCAATATTTTCACTCTTAGGGAGGGTCTTTGGGATGAGCATTTTTTGGACTTCCCCGGCCAGTTCTATTTCTTTTTTAAATTTTTCTTGCTCTATTTGTTCTTTAAAGAGTCTTTTGTTTTCAATAGCCACGGCTATGATATTGGTAATAGTGGTGATAAACTGTATTTTGTTATACAAATCATTTTTGTCCTTTATTCCACCGATTATTGCATAGGCAATTGGAGCTTCTTTGTGAAAAACGGGTATGATAATGTCAAGCATTTGAAGTAAATCAGGGTCAGTATCTTTTACAGTGTGAAGGCGATTGTATTTCAATAACAATTCCATTATTTCGGGTGTCTTTTGGTTGGGTCTGAGGTTAATATGTGAAGCACACTTCCATTGCCCTCCTTCTGGTATAAACAATCCCATTCTGTCTATTCCCATTTCCCAAGAGAGAAAAGATTTATACATATTAAACAGCCCATCAGCGGATACATTTTCATTAATAGCTTGGGTAATAGTAAGCAGACTTTTAATTTGCAGTTCTTTTAGACTGAGATCTTTTTCAAGTTTTTCTAATAATATTAGCTCTCGGCTCATTCTTACTTTTTCATTGATAGCATGACCCTTTTACAACAATCACTGGCTTAAAATAATGGTAACTACTCAGGGGGTGTGCTTTATTTAGCCAAAATTGATACCACATGAGTAATTACAAATAATGTTACGATCGTCTAATATCGCAATAGTCTTTCAATACATCACTTTAACTACTAAAAGATAATACAAACAGTACCATAAATCTGACAAATAACTTTTTTTACAACTCATAATTTGGTTGTAAAAAGAAACTTGACCCAACTCAGGAAACTAACATTTTCAGAAAAAGAGTTGTTTTGTATGAAATTTGCATTTTTTGAGATTCGGTGATGCCTGAGTATCAGTGAGTTGAGAAAAATGTAAAGTTCGCCAAAAGCCTTATGCAGAGCTTATAGAAGTGTTTATGCAAAGCTTGTTGAAGTCAACTTTTTTGATTTTGTGAGTGGGCTCCACTTCAGAATTTATTACTTGTAACTACTCAGGTGGTGTGCTTTTGAGTGAAAAAAGTCAGGTCTCAAAAGCATATACCTGTAGTTACGCTGAAATATCTGTAGCTATTTATATTATAACTCATTTATTAACGCCCCCCCCCAATTCTTCCGCTAAAAACTGTGCGGTATATCCCTTCTTATTCTTAATAATTTTTTCAGGTGTGCCTTGAGATACAATCTCCCCACCGCCTCTACCACCTTCAGGCCCGATATCAATGATATAGTCAGCCACTTTTATTACATCGAGGTTGTGCTCTATTACAATAAGAGAGTTACCTTTGTCTACTAACTTTTGGAGTACGCCGAGCAGCATTTTTATATCCTGAAAATGTAAGCCAGTAGTTGGTTCATCCAAAATGTACAGAGTGTTGCCAGTGGCAATTTTTGACAATTCCTCTGATAGCTTTACGCGTTGTGCTTCTCCTCCTGATATAGTAGTGGCTTGTTGGCCCAGAGTGATATAACCCAAACCTACATCATAAAGCGTTTTTACCTTTCTAAAAATAGAAGGGATGTGTACAAAAAAATCTTTTGCTTCTTCCACTGTAAGGTCTAATACATCAGAAATTGACTTCCCCTTGTAAAGTACTTCTAGTGTTTCTCTATTGTATCTTCTACCAAAACAATCATCACATTCTACATATACATCAGGCAAAAAATTCATTTCTATTACTTTTTGGCCTCCACCTTGGCATGTCTCACATCTGCCCCCTTTGACGTTAAAGGAAAATCTGCCAGGTTTATAGCCTCTTATTTTTGATTCTGGTAATTCTGAAAATATTTTTCTAATAAAGGTAAACAGTCCAGTATATGTTGCTGGGTTTGATCGTGGTGTCCTCCCTATTGGAGATTGATCTATCTCTATCACTTTATCCAAATGATCCATTCCTTTGATCGAGTCATAAGGAAGGGGCTTTTTTAGACTTTTATAAAAATAATTTCTCAAAATGGGATAAAGTGTTTCATTAATCAGTGATGATTTTCCACTACCTGATACACCCGTTACTGCGCAGAATGTACCCAATGGAATTTTAAGGCTTATCTCCTTTAGATTATGACCTTTTGCTTTTTTTAGTTCTAAAAACTTGCCATTCCCTTTTCGTCTTTTGATATGACCATCAATGATCATCCTGTTGCTGAGATAATCAGCCGTTATTCCTTTCTTTTTTAAGAATGTTTTTGGTATACCTTCATTAATGATGTCACCACCATTTTTTCCTGCACCTGGGCCAAGGTCGATAAGATAATCAGAGGCCAGCATGATGTCTTTATCATGCTCTACTACGATTACAGTATTTCCGATGTCAGATAGCCTATGAAGTGATTGGATCAATCTGTGATTATCCCTTTGGTGCAGGCCTATGCTCGGTTCATCCATGATATAAGTGATACCTGTGAGCTGTGAGCCAATTTGTGTGGCTAACCTTGTGCGTTGTGATTCTCCGCCACTGAGGGTTCGAGATGGCCGATTGAGGCTGAGATAACCCAACCCTACTTCTAGTAAAAATGCCAACCTGTGTTCTATTTCTTTTAGAAGTTCACCGGCAATGGCTGTTTGCCTTTCATCTAGTGTTATTTTGTAATGCACCAGCCATTCGTATAGTTTATCCAAATCCATATTAGCAAGAGTCCCAATATGTTTTTCATTCAATTTATAATGAAGAGCTTCTTTTTTTAATCTGAACCCCTCACATTCAGGGCAATCGGATATGGTCATGAAGTCTTCTGCCCATCCTCTTATACGCTCAGATGTAGTATCTCTATACCAGCTTTCTAGCATTTTTATCAGGCCATCTTTACCCAAATCATAAGAGAAGTCATGGTGAGAATATACTGTTTGGGTACTTCCTTTTTTGTCACCATTGAGTATAAGTTGAAGGGCCTTTTCGGGTATATCTTTTATAGGTGTGGAAAAAGTAAATTTGTGTTTTTTGGCTATTTTTCTCAGCTGCGTGAATGTGCTATTTTCTCTTACTTCGCCGAAAGGCACAATACCTTTTTTGTTAATAGTCAAATTATAATCTGGAATTATTTTCTTTATATCAGCCAGTTGTACATTTCCTAGTCCTCTACATTTCTGACATGTTCCATATGGGGAGTTAAATGAAAATGTATTGGGAGATGGCTCATCATAAGCAATGCCAGTATCTGAACACATTAATTTTTTACTCAGAGCGGTAACCTTATCGGTGCTTGGGATGGCGATCATGATTAAGTCATTGCCCAGTTTTAGTCCCAATGTTACAGCATTAACAATACGTTCCCTTTTTGTTTTATCTACTTTTATTCTGTCGATTACAACCTCAATGTCATGAGTTTTGTATCGATCCAGTTTCATTCCAGGAGTGAGGTCTACTAGGTTTCCATTGACTCTAGTTTTGGTGTATCCTTTTTTGCGCATTTGATCAAATAGTTCCCGATAATGACCTTTGCGTCCCCTCACAAGAGGAGCCATTATCATTATTTTTTCACCTTGAAAATCATCGATAATTTTCTGTATTATTTTTTCTTCAGAATATTTAATCATTGGCTTGCCAGTAGCAAAAGAGTATGCCATAGCTGTTCTGGCATAGAGCAATCGTAGAAAATCATAGATTTCTGTTGTCGTCCCTACAGTAGACCGAGGATTCCATCCTGTAGTTTTTTGTTCGATAGAAATGACTGGACTTAGGCCGTCAATGCGTTCCACATCTGGACGTTCTAACTTTCCTAAAAACTGTCGTGCATAGGATGGCATTGTTTCCATATATCTCCTTTGGCCTTCGGCGTATATAGTATCAAATGCAAGAGAAGATTTTCCACTACCACTGAGGCCTGTAATGACAACAAGTTGATTGCGAGGTATTTTAACACTTACATTATTAAGGTTGTTTTCCTGAGCACCTATAATTTCAATATACTCAGTCTTATTGTTTTTATTAGTCAAAAGGATGAATGCTTTAAAGGTTAGGAATTAACTCAGTAATGATTTTAGTGAGTTTTGGTTCAGCAAATTTAGCTACATCTATCACTTCATTATGGCCCGTAGGACTGAGTCGCCCAATAGGAAAGCATTCATTTGTAACTACAGAAGTAACCAGTATTTTCATTCCTGCATGTTTGGCCACGAGCACTTCGGGTACAGTAGACATTCCTACGAGATCGCCACCTAACGTATTTATCATATTGTATTCAGCTGGAGTTTCTAGATTTGGTCCTGGCCAACCAAAGTATACTCCTTTGTGAATAGTAATATTATTTGCAGCAGCTATATCCTCTGCCTTTTGAATAAGATTTTTATCATAAGTAGAAAACATATCTGGAAACCTTGTCCCCAATCTTTCATCATTTTCTCCCTGAAGGGGGTTGTCCTGATGTAAGCTGATATGATCAGATACCAGCACAATGTCTCCGGCATTGTAATCTCCGTTGACTCCCCCTGCCGCATTAGACATAATAATGGTTTTTATATTCAAAGCTTGCATTACTCTTATCGGAAAAGTTACCTCCTTCATGCTATACCCTTCGTAGTAATGAAATCGCCCTTGCATTGCCATAACATCAACTTCATTGATCTGTCCAAATATCAGATTGCCAGCATGGCCCAATACCGTAATTTGAGGAAAATGAGGAATGTCGCTATAAGGTAAAATTTGAGCATTTTCTATTTGACTAGAAAGGTTTCCAAGCCCAGTACCTAGGACAATAGCCACTTTAGGAGAAATATTAATTTGTTCTCTTAAATATTCTGAAGCTTCTTGTATTTGAGCATAGTATTGTTCTTTATCCACGCAATAAATTGAAAATTAATGATAAAAATAGGTTGGAAAGATATACAAATTCAAACACAGGTGACAAGGTGGGAATAATTCCTTATATTTGTGGCACATTTTGAAAACAGAGGGGAGCGAAAGTCCCCTTTTTTTATTCATAAATTTTAAAATGTGAATTTTAAATTAGTAGAAAGCCTTTTGACAGAAAAGTTTGCTGAAGAGGAGTTTCATGACTGTTTTTTGGTTGATGTAGAATATTCTAATGTAAGTAATAAGCTGCAAGTATTTATTGACAGTGATAGTGATTTTGGTTTTACCAAATGTAGAAGAATTAGCAGACATTTAGAAAATTACATCGATGAAAACGACGTGCTTGGAACCAAATATACTTTGGAAGTCTCTTCACCTGGATTATCAAGACCTTTGAAATATGTAAGACAATATGTAAAAAACAAAGGAAGAATGCTTAAAGTCACCCTTGAGGATGATGGAAAATTAGAAGGAAAAATTGAAGACGTTGACAATAATAGAATAGTACTTGAAATTAAGAATATAAAAAGAAGTATAAATTTTGAAACTATAAAATCGGCACAATTGGTTCCGAGTTTTAAATAAAAGGAATATGAAAATTTGTCAATAAGTATAAATGATCACTTACAGTAAAAGGGAATGATTATTTGAGCAATGACAAATTATTTTGACCATTAGAAGGCAAAAATATAAACACATGAAAAGATGAATTTAGTTGAATCATTTTCAGAATTCAAAGCGGGAAAAAACATAGATCGACCCACGATGGTGAGGGTACTGGAGGATGTATTCCGTACACTTATCAAAAAAAAGTATGGCACTGATGATAATTTTGATGTTATCGTTAACCCATCTAATGGTGACTTAGAGATATGGAGAGTAAGAGAGATAGTGCCAGATGGAGAGGTAACAGATGACGGCAGTCAGATTTCAATCACAGATGCCGTGGATATTGATAATGAGTATGAAATTGGAGAAGAGTGTTACGAAGAATTAGAGCTTGTGGAATTTGGTAGAAGATCGGTGATGGCAGCAAGGCAGACATTGATTTCTAAAATAATGGAGCTCGAAAAAGAAGAGGTTTTCAAAATTTATTCAGCTAGAATCGGAGACTTAGTACTGGGTGAAGTGCATCAAATATTAAAAAGAGAACTTCTTATTATAGATGATGTAAGTGGCAATGAGCTAATTATTCCTAGAAACGAAATGATAAAAGGGGATTATGTGCGTAAAGGAGATATGATAAAAGGAGTCATCAAGGAAGTAAAGATGAGAAATAACAATCCAGCAGTGATTGTATCACGAACGGCTAACAATTTTTTAGCCAAACTTTTAGAACAAGAAGTGCCAGAAATTGAAGATGGGCTAATTACCATTAAAAAAATAGAACGAATACCAGGAGAAAGAGCCAAAGTAGCGGTAGAGTCATACGATGATAGAATAGATCCTGTAGGTGCTTGTGTAGGAATGAAAGGTTCTAGAATCCATGGTATCGTACGAGAACTAAAAAATGAAAATATTGATATCGTCAATTATACTGCTAATATTACTTTATTTATTCAGAGGGCTTTGACCCCTGCTAAAGTTACAAGTATTAAATTAGACGAAGAGAATATGACAGCAGCTGTGTTTTTAAAAGCTGACCAGGTATCAATGGCTATTGGAAAGGGCGGATCTAATATCAAGTTGGCCAGCAGATTATCTGGTTTTGAAATAGATGTATATAGAGATACTGACGAAGAGATAGATGATGTAGATCTTGATGAATTCTCAGATGAGATAGAAGAGTGGGTAATTGATGAATTGAAAAACATCGGATGCGACACCGCCAGAAGTGTATTAGAATTAAGCAAAGAAGAACTTCTGAGGAGGTCAGATCTCGAAGAAGAAACCATAGAAGAAGTGCTCAAAGTATTATCCTCAGAATTTGAAAAGTAGAAAAAGTAGGGTATCTATTCATTGGTGCGATTTTGAAACCTGGATATTAGAAAGGCAAGTGAAAATTGATGCTATTTTGAGAAGTTGCAATAGTAAGGAAAGCTCCTTTTATTAATGATTTAAATCGAATATGTCGAAAAGACTAGTAAAAATTGCTAAAGAGTTAAATGTTGGGACATCTACCATTGTAGAGTTTTTAACCAATGTTGGGTTTGAAGTGGAGAATAAACCTACTGCTAAAATCTCAGATGACATGTATGCACAACTCGTTGAGCAGTTTAGCAAGTTCAAGGAGCTCAAAGCACAAGCTGACAAACTTATTATTGGCAATCCACGGAGAGCTGAAATACCTAAAGTTGTTGAATCCCCTCCTTCAGTTGTCCCTCCTCCAGTGACTTCTCTTCCTAAAGAGGAAAAAACTTTGGTTGAAAAAACTAAAGAATCAAAAGACGATATTATTCGGGTTGAAAAGCAAGATATTAAAGTAAAAGTAGTAGGGAAAGTAGCCCTCTCCCCTCCAGCTAAACCTAAAGATTCAGAAGTCAAAGCTGTATCAAAACCAAAAACAAAACCAGAAACAAAATCAGAAACAAAACCAGAAACAAAACCAGAAATTAAACCAGAAATTAAACCAGAAACAAAACCTACTGAACAAAACGAGCCAAAATCAGCAGAAAAACAAAAAGGGGATAAAAAGCTAGGAAAAGGCTATCCTGAACCAGTAGAGATGGTTAGATCCAAAACACCTCAATTAAAAGGACTAAAGGTTTTGGGAAAAATAGATTCTTCAAGGCTTGAAAAACCTAAACCAAAGACGAAACCAAAACCTACCGCATCACAAAACAACAATAACGACAGAAAGAAGCGGAAGCGGAAGCGTAAAAAAGTACCTGCTCAAAATGCAGGAGCAGGAAAACCACGCGATAACAAAGGAGTCCCTAGTCGTGGGGGGGCTCGAAGTGGCAGAAGAGAAGAAATAAAACAAGTCTCTCAAAAAGAGATTGAAGAAAAGATCAAAGCCACAATGGCCAGAATAACTGGTGGAAGGGGTAAGAAAAGACAAAAAATTAGAAGAGATAATAGAGAAGACAAAAGAGTAAAACAGGAGCTCATTGAAGAGCAAATTGAAACTCAAAAGTCAGTAATTCCTTTGACAGAGTTTGTCTCAGTATCTGAGTTGGCAAGTCTTCTTGACATAGCAGCCACTGATGTTATTATGACCTGTATGAATCTCGGAGTGATAGTATCTATTAACCAGAGATTAGATGCTGAAATCATTGAACTGGTAGCCGAAGAGTTTGAAAGAGAAATAAAATTTATCAGTGCAGAAGAAACCGAAGAAGAGGAAGAAGAAATAGTGGATGCAGAAGAAGATTTAGAGCCAAGAGGATCAATAGTCACTGTGATGGGCCATGTAGATCATGGTAAAACATCACTATTAGATCATATTCGAAAAGCAAATGTAGCCGCAGGAGAAGCAGGTGGTATTACCCAGCATATAGGAGCCTATGAAGTAGTAGTGAAAGAAAAGAAAATCACTTTTCTTGACACTCCAGGACACGAGGCTTTTACAGCCATGAGAGCCAGAGGCGCTAAAGTTACAGATGTGGCAATTATAATTATAGCTGCTGACGATAGAATAATGCCACAAACCAAAGAGGCAATCAGTCACGCTCAAGCTGCTGGTGTACCAATGATTTTTGCTATTAATAAGATAGACAAAGATGGCGCAAATCCTGAAAAAATAAAAGAAGAGTTGGCCACGATGAACTTACTCGTTGAGTCATGGGGTGGTACTTTTCAGTCACAAGACATCTCCGCCAAATCAGGAGAAGGAATTGATGAACTATTAGAAAAAGTAGTTCTTGAGGCCGAACTTTTAGAGCTTAAAGCCAATCCGAAGAGAGAGGCTCATGGTACAGTATTGGAGGCATCACTTGATAAGGGAAGAGGCTATGTAACAAAAATGCTTGTTCAAAATGGAACACTTAAAATTGGTGATGCCATGGTAACAGGAGCATATAGTGGAAAGGTAAAGGCCATGTTTGATGATAAAAACTCGAGGATTAAATCTGCAGGGCCTTCAGTGCCAGTATTAGTACTGGGACTAAATGGTGCTCCTCAAGCTGGTGAGAAATTTAAAGTGGTGGACAATGAGACAGAAGCAAGAAATATTGCGACTAAAAGACAACAGATATCACGAGAACAGTCAAATAGGGCAAGCAAACGCCTAAGTTTAGATGAGATTGGAAGAAGGCTAGCCTTGGGTTCATTTAAAGAGCTTAACCTTATTGTGAAAGGTGATGTAGATGGATCTATCGAAGCCCTTTCTGATTCATTGATAAAACTATCAGTCGAATCGGTTCAGGTGAATGTAATCCATAAGGCTGTAGGTCAAATAGCAGAATCTGATGTTCTTTTGGCATCCGCTTCTGATGCGATCATAATTGGTTTTCAGGTAAGACCTTCAGGCACAGCGAGACAACTTGCAGAAAACGAAGGCGTACAAATCAAAACCTATTCTATCATTTACGAAGCCATTGATGAGATAAAAGCTGCTATGGAAGGCATGCTTGATACAATCAAAGAAGAAGAAATAATATGTGAAATCGAAGTAAGAGAAACCTTCAAGATCAGTAAGATTGGAACCATTGCAGGATGTTATGTCAATAGCGGCAAGGTCTCAAGAAAAACCTTGATAAGGTTAATAAGAGATGGTATTGTAGTATACCCTAATAAAGAAGGTACTACAGGAGAATTAACTTCTCTTAAGAGATTTAAAGATGATGCAAGTGAAGTAAAAGCAGGTTTTGAATGTGGCCTTACCCTTAAGAATTTCAATGATATTAAAATCGGTGACATCATTGAAGGGTATCAGATAAATGAGGTGAAACAGACTCTATAGATTCAATATTTATAGTACATGGATCACAATTGGATTTTCGGTTTTGATTGGCTCCTATAGGCAAGATAAACAAAGGAATCATAAGAACTTTAAGTACTCAATATTGTGACGATTATAAAAAGGCTGAAGGCCTTTAAGCCCAGTAGCTAAGAGCACCACTCTTGGTTGAATAGTCAAAGGGCAACGCGCCCCCTTCGCAGAGTAGAGAATGTTGTAATTTGGCGGTATATTTGACCAGAAATAATGACAAATCTTTCTGGTTTTACAAGATACTGAATACTTCCGAAAAGACAAAGTAAATTTACCTCGATACAGAATGGCGCTTTTGGACAAAAAACAGCTGAAATCATTCTTAGATAAAAAAACAAAAGAATACAATCACCCTCGGTTCATACTGAATGATCCAATTTCTATTCCTAAGAAATTTTCAAAACTTCAAGACATTGAGATTATAGGTCTTTGGACTGCTTTATTATCTTGGGGACAACGCGTCTCTATTATTAATAGCGGTAATCGTCTCATAGAGTTAATGGATGGAAGCCCATTTGATTTTGTCATCAATCATACAGAAAAAGACAGGGCTAGATTTTTAAAATTTGTACACCGCACCTTTCAACCAATAGATGCACTGGTTTTTTTAGATTTTTTTCAAAAATATTATCAATTGAATGAATCCTTAGAAGATGCTTTTTATGTAGATTCTAATATAGACCCTATAAAAAAAGGCCTTATTCAATTTAAAAATATTTTTTTTAACTCAGAGCTTATCCCGAAAAGAACCCAAAAACATATAGCCTCTCCACTCAAAAATTCAGCTTGTAAAAGGCTCAACATGTTTTTAAGGTGGATGGTACGAGATGATGAGATTGTGGATTTTGGTAAATGGAAAAAGATTAATAAAAAGGACTTGCTTGTACCTCTAGATGTCCATGTACAGCGAATAGCGCTTTCTTTAGGGCTGCTCAAAAGAGAAAAGGCTGACTGGAAAGCATTAATGGAACTAATGGAAAACCTTAGAGAACTAGACCCTAAAGATCCAGGGAAGTATGACTATGCACTATTTGGATTAGGAATATTGCAAAATGATGGACTAGGAGAGGACAAAATGTTTGTATAAATTATGATTTTTTGCCTGTTATCGACTTCGGAGAGCCCGAATACTTACACGGTGATCTCCTTAAGATCAAAAAATGGTATCGAGAAATACTTGTAGCGCTGTGTTAAATGGTGGGTTGGGTTTGATGAATATTTTGAAGCTAAACAGCACGAACTAAACGTAGTTATTCTTTATTGGCCGCGGATGAAAATGGTGAGCACTAGTTTTTATAATACTCCTTGATATTTCTTCCTCTAAGTTTGAAAACACCTAGAATGGCTTCTTTTATTATACTCACGTTCATTTTAGAAACACCGAATTCTCTATCTTTAAATATTATAGGCACTTCTTTAATTTTAAAGCCATGTTTCCAAAAGACATATTTCATTTCTATTTGAAAAGCATAACCTACAAAACCAATTTTGTCAAGATCAATAGTACGAAGTACTTTATCAGTATAACATACAAATCCAGCAGTGGGGTCTTTGACAGGCATGCTTGTGATTATCTGTACATATATAGATGCTCCTCGACTTAGGATGATTCTGTCCCAAGACCAATCTTTTACATCGCCATCCTTGATATATCTGGACCCTACTGATATGTCAGCCCCATTCTTACATGCAGAATATAGCTCTTCTAGCTTTTGGGGAGGATGTGAAAAATCAGCATCCATTTCAAACAAATGAGAATACCCTTTTTTTAATCCATATTTGAATCCAGCAATATATGCAGAACCCAAACCTAATTTTCCCGATCTTGTCAATAAATGAATACGGTTTTCATATTTATTTATAGAGTCTTTCACTAAATTTTGAGTCCCATCAGGGCTATTATCATCTACTATTAGCATATGGAATGAAGAAGATAGTCCCATCACGGCATCTATAATATTTGTGATATTTTCTTTTTCATTGTAGGTAGGAATAATAACAAGAGGCTTCAAAATATAACATTTTTTGTAAATACTCCCACGGAGTTAATTTTTATCTCAAAAGCACTCACCTGAGTAGTTACCATTTTTTTATAATGTAATATTACGAAAAGTTATAATGTTTGGCGGTCTGTTTAACAGAAGTTTAGATAATTGGTTTTTCGTATACTAAAGCATACATAGCTTCAAAGGCGTCTTCGGCTTGTGATTTGGTATAATAATCACCATCAGAACCATATGGTGATCGGTGATCTTTAGAGCAAACAGTGCGAGGTGGCATGTCTAAATATTGATAACCATTCCAATCTTCTAGTACCTTTTGCATCATATAAGCAGTGGCCCCTCCAGGCACATCTTCATCCATAAATACTACCCTATTTGTCTTTTTCAAAGAGTTAACAATAATGCCTTCCAGATCAAAAGGCATCAAGGTTTGTACATCTATAAGTTCTACTGAAATGTCTTGTTGTTCTGCTAATTCAATGGCAATCTTGGCAATACTAATGCAGCTTCCATAGGTCACAAGAGTCACATCATCACCTTGCTGCAAAATTTCTGGCACACCCAGTGGCACATTATATTCTCCCAGATTAGAAGGCAATTTTTCTTTTGTGCGATACTTATTAAGAGGCTCTATAACAATTGCTGGATCCATTGATGCCAACATTGTATTGTACATGCCTGCTGCCTGTACAAATGATCTTGGCACACATATGTAAATGCCTTTGAGAGCATTGAGCAAGGTGCCTAATGGGGATCCAGTATGCCATATTCCTTCGAGCCTATGCCCTCTTGTTCTGACAATTACTGGTGCTGCTTGCTGGTTATTACTTCGGTATCGTAGTGTGGCCAAATCATCAGCAAGTGGCGTGAGACCATAGTAGATATAATCTAAATATTGTATTTCAGCAATTGGGCGAAAGCCCCGCATTGCCATACCAAGTGCTTGCCCCATAATCGACCATTCTCTAATGCCACTGTCATAAATCCTGTCAGACCCGTACTTGGCCTGAAGACCGGACAATCCTTGATTCACGTCTCCAATAAAACCTACATCTTCACCAAAGGCTAATACATTAGGGTGTTTTTCAAAGATATAGTGGAAATATTTATTTATAACTTCAAAGCCATTAACCTCAGGACTGTCTTCGTCTATCTCAGGATAAGATACAGGAACATTCAATGCGGAGGTCTCTCCAGAGGCGTATAAGTGAGTGCCATAAAACTGTTTCATTTCTGTACTAACCTCATTTATTATATCCAAAAACCCATCATTATCTTCTGGCATGAGGTATGCAGCTCTTTTTGCCGTTATAATGATTTCTCTGCGAGTTACATCAGGTT
>JAZGFD010000256.1:0-6022 GCA_036479115.1 Saprospiraceae bacterium
AAAGAAAACCCCGCAAAAAAGATTCTCTTACACAAATTCTTCAAGCTCCAGATTGTGATGAACTACTATATTGGTTAAGGCAACAACCCCTATTTCATTATGATAAAAACTTTTGTTTGCTTCATGCAGGACTACCTCCGCAATGGGATTTTGCCCAAACAAAAAAAATGGCATTAAAAGCCGAAAAATTATTACAGGGATCAGATTATAAAAAATTTTTTAAATCAATGTACGGTGATAAACCGGCTATTTGGTCGGATGAATTAAGAGGTATGGCAAAAATTCGATTTATAGTAAATTGTTTCACCCGAATGCGTTATTGTGAAAAAAACGGTCGATTGGATTTTAAAAGTAAAGGAGCTATAGGCACACAACCTAAACACCTAATGCCTTGGTTTGCAGTACCAGACCGAAAGTCACTAGATATTAATATTATTTTTGGACATTGGTCAACGCTTGGCTATTATCAAGGGTATAACTGCCATGCAATTGATACTGGATGTCTTTGGGGTGGGGAATTATCAGCACTAAGACTGAATGGGAAAGTTAAGCGTTTTAGTGTTGATTGTGCTAGCTGATAAGGGAAAAGTTTGGAAAAATAAAGGGCTAATAGAGACAAGTTGTGACACATTATTGTTATGCAGTATGGAAATTGAAAAATGAGTAAAATTATAAATATTTGCACATATATTCCTTCTGAATCTCTAGTGGTGACCAAAGATTTTTTCCAAAATATTCTTGGTTTTAATGTAGCATTTGAATATGGAGACTATATAGAGCTCGAAAAAGAAGGCATGCTAAGGTATCCAACAATCTGAAGGTTCTCCAAATGAACAAAGCCTTTACTTCCATATGGATGAACTTGATAATTTTTGGCTTTTACAAAAAGAGAATCTTTCTAAGCTTAATTCTAAGGAACCATTTATGAGAGACTACGGAATGAAAGAAATTCATGTAGTAGCTCCAGGAACAAACACATTATTATTTCTCGGTGAGAATGTAAATACATAACAAGCGAAATCAATCATCACTCCATGCAGAAACCTTAACTAATCAATCCACTGGACAAGGGAAAATGCATTTGGTGCAACCGATCCAAATCTTGTTCAATGGTAAAGGCGCCTATGCTTAGTAGTGTAATAGTGAAGTACTTACCTTACTAGGAAAATAAAATTTCACGGGATTCGTAGTTTAAACACCTAACGGACTGGCATCGTGAAAGTTGATATGAAACAATTATCTTTTGTGACGCGATCTAAATATTGTTGGCTTTTATTGAATAAAATTTCAGGATATCCTTGCCCTCGGCACACTGATTGTGCCTGTCTCTTATTTCTCCCTTGATAAATTGATGAACATTTTTCATAATTATTTTTCACACATAAGTAAAAAAATGTTTCTGCATTTCTTCTATTTATTTCAGCTTGCCTACGTTGTTGTTCTTGCCATCGTCTTCTTTGTTCTTCCTCTATTTTACGTTGTTGCTTCTTTCTGTATGTTTGTTCTTGCTGTGGTGTTGGTTGCACGAGTCCACCTCGCCCACCTAAGTAGCTCTCATCATTTGATGGTGAACTTCTTCGATGAAGATGGGGACATTTATCATTCGTCGTTCCTAAAAGTTTAATAGGACATTTTATATGAGCATACACAGACGTATTTATCATGAAAAAAAACCCAACAACAAAACTTATAGTTAAGAAATGTGTTTTTTTATGCATCAAAGTTGAGTGTAAAGTAATTCTTTTTTTTGAGAAAAACATCTTGATATTATTCATTTTTACTACTCCTAAACTAATTCATATCAAATATGAATTTAAGCGATGGAAACCTGAGAATACGTTTATAGCGATATAAAATCATAGACTTAAAAGTGAAAGAATACCTCTAACCCTTTCTGTTGCCTGATTAAATAAATGTGTGGCCTGATCAAAAGATCCAGCCCTAAGAAATGTTTCTCCTTTTTCTTTCATCTCAAATACAGACGATAAGTATTTTTCTTCAATCTCTGCCTGTTGAGCTGTGTCCATATGCTCTTGTAACCCTCGCCATGATTCTAATGCTGCTACAGTACCGATAAAATACCTGTTAGCTTCGTTAAAAAGATTTTCTGCTTGCTGAAAAAGGCGAGTAGACTCGTCAATGTCGCGTTCACTTTCACCCGCTTTATTAAAGGTGCTAATTGCCTTGTTCATTAAAGAGTCCAACTGTGGATAAACATCAAGACTATTCGCTCCAAGGCTTTTTGCATTAGCTTTGGAATTGGATGCTTCCTTTCCTGCACTTTCGGCTGTATTCAGTGCACTTTGAAATGCTTGTTCTTTTTCTCTTTGTTCCTTGGCTATATTAAATTGATGTTGCTTTATTTTGAAATCTTGTTCATTAAACAATTTTATATTAATATTGCCAACCTCATCACCTCCCACCACTTCAATATTAAATCCTCCTAATTGTGCAAAAGGCTTGTCATTCACATTGAATATACGGGTTTGATTTACAGATGCGTTTAAGTTGCCTCTTTTGTATTCGCGGTACAATAGGTGCAGTCCTTCAGTATTGAACCCTAAATAGATCAGTTTTCGGTCGATAAAGTCGTTTGAAAACTCTAATTCTGCATTACTCCAACCATCCTCAGAGTTCAGAATACCCACCCAACTTCTAATTGATTCTACTTCTCCTCTGGTTTCTCTAGCAATCACCTCACCTTTACCAACAGTTATTGTGTCATTCAAGGTATAATTTTTTTCATTAAAAGGCTTAATTTGAGTACTGGAGCAACTGCTAAGAAGTATTGATGCTATTAGTATATTAATTAGATACCAAGAATGAATATTTAGAACAGTGATATGTATTTTTATTTTTTTTATCATTCTTCATCCTCTATTTAACAAATGAAACTGTCCCACTCCTAGGTGTAGGGGTGGTAGGCATCATTCTTTTATATTCAAAATTACCCGTTATCCTATAACGCCTATCATTATTTCGAACGAAAAGGCGGAAATCTTCATGATTCGTATCTCCAATTAAATTAAATATGAATGGAAAATAGTTTGGTCCTGGTAAGTGTTTATCAAGAGCTCCATCTTCATCACCCAACTTTTCTTTTGCCCATCCATTTTTCCACGCATTAAACGTACCTTGCTGATTACCGTCACGCATACCTACCCAGTTAGCAACAAAGTCATCTTCTCTATGAATAGAAAAATATACTGCCGGCATAGACAGCTCGACCTCATTGTCATGGAGAGGGTTTCCTGCTGCAATCCAAGTAACGGAATTTTTCATTTTATTTTCTTTACCTAGCAGCATGGCAGTGAGAATTGCATTTCTTGTAATAATGCATCCTTGAGAATGGGATACGATGGTTATAGGCTCATTTTCATGATAAAGAATATGTGTTAGCCATCTTGTCGCAAGATTTAATTGTGTAAAAGGAATGCTTCCACCTAAAAGCAGTGAGGAGCTACCGAGAGTTTGCGGCCAAAACCTGTCATATACAGATTCTGAAAAATCGTCTATATGTGGACTACCTGTATTACCATCGACAATAGATTTATTCAATACAAGTCGTACTGGTCTTCTTAATTGTCCAGATAACTCTTCTGCTTGTGTTTTGGCAGTACCAATATCAGTAAACATACCATTCATGTAGTAGATTGGTTTAGAATTTGCTATAGGTTGAAGATTTGAATCTGGATGTGTTACTTCGATGATGTCAGGAGATTCCATAAATAATGATAATGCTCGTTCTTGGAAATACTTATAGAGTGGACTTTTCTTTAGCTTATCCACATGATATTTAATCCCGCCATTTGCTTGATCATAATGATATTTTGTCCCATTTTCTAAAATATCGTAATAGTGTTTAGCTCCGCCCTCAGTTTTGTCGTAGTAGTGCTTAATCCCACCTTCTGCTTGATCATAATAATGATTAACACCGTTTATGAATTCACTTCCAGCCTCTGTTATTCCTTTCACAATCCCTGTTCCTAGTGTTGTTTTAGTATTTTCGCCAAAAGAAACGGTCCCTCTTCTAAGGGGCTTAAAGCTTCCTAGCGCACCAGTCCCAATACCTGCCGTAGAAGACTTGACGACATTTTGAGCATTACTTAAAGAATTTCGAAGCCCTTCTGTATCCACAGGATTGTTAAATTCGAAATCTCTACGTTGTTGGTCTAAAGCATCTAGCTCACTACTTAAACGTTTTTTTTGATACCCAATACTGTTGTTAATACCCTCAATGGTTCTATTTGTACTATTGCTTAAAGCATTCAATTTACGGTTAATATTTTGATTTGATATTGATTGTTCTCTAAGAATATTACTCGCTCTTATTTTTTCCTCTTGTTCAAGAAAACGGATTTTTGCTTTATCCACTGTGGGAAGTGGAGGTGCTTTAATCATGGAAAAAGGTTTAGGTGATTTAAATACAGGCGCTGATTTTGGGAGCGGGACATGCCTGGGAAAGCCATTTTTAGGTTTAGTGGTAGATTTTTGTTTCACCCCTTTGTTTTCAACAAAGGTTGTATGATTATGGAGTGGGCAGCTGTCATTAGTTATTTTTTTACCCCAATGAACAGGATCAGGAATTGTATATGGACATTTTATATGGGCTAACACTATTGTTGAATTCAGAAGCCCAAGTAACCACACTACCACTAGTAATTGAATATGCTTGGCCACTTAATTATCCCCCTCACAATTCGCAAAACACCATGTAGTAAAAATAATTTTCCCACCACATTCTAAATATTTAGCATCATAAAAATTTTCGCACTCATTACCTGTATAACAATGCGCATCATTAGTAAAATCTTGTTCTCGGGGCTTTCTAACATAAAAATCACTTGAGCTTTTGTTGCTACTATAATAATTGTTATCGATCCTTGGAGGGGTGCAAATGGCGTGAAAAGCAGAGTAGTCCAGTTTTTCTTTACGCATTTTTTCGTTTGCTAAGCACTGATCATATTCGTTTTTAGCCCGAGAGCGACGATTCTTTATCTCTTGTTCCTCAGCTATTTTTTGGCCTCCTATTTGCTCCACTTTTCTCTGGTAATCATTCAATGCCTGATGATAAGAATCTTGTGCTGCCAGCTTTGCTTCTTGCTTACAACTTTGAAGAATATTATTTTCTACTGTTTGGCAATCATTACGATGATTTTTATAATCTAAAATACACTGTTGTTGCTCTGGTTCAATTGAAGGAATGTATTCTTTATAGGTGCGAGAGATAGTTTTTGTGGAACTGCATCCCGATAAAAAAATGATACCAAGTAACATCAGCCCATAAAAAAATGCGTGATAACTATTTTTTTTGTTTTTAACTGAATACATTTTTTCTCCTATTTAAAAAATACAGAAAAATAAGTATTTTTGGTATTTAAAATATGTAATGTCAACTACAGGTCAGACTATAGGTATAATTTGTAAATGTAGACCCCATGTTCACTTGTCGTTTGTTCCAGCTTAAAGGGGAGGTTCGGTATGAGTTTCTTGAAGATTTAGCCGTTATAGCAACGATACTGTTCGTAGTGTTCACTAAATGAGCGCGTTCGCCTGGAGAAAACGAATAGTATTTTGTATTCCACACGCTTGAATTTGAATACATATATTCTATGGTTACATCAATGTAATCAGAGCATTTATTATGTAAGATAAATTTATAAAACCCTTGACTAACAGTATTTCTAACCCTGTTTTTAATATCATTAGAAACGCATGTTGATGGTTTTAATGGATTACACCTTGCGTTTGCATTATCTACTAAAATTAGAAAACACATTAACATCAGACTTATTTTTATTATTTTTTTCATGCGTTGAATCCTCTTTTTTTATTGCTATATAATTTTATAATCCTAATTAATTCCTTCAAGTTCAGTATCCAAATTTTTCTCTCATTCATTTCCAATGGTTAGGTTAGGTTCATTCTACAAACTACACAATGAAACTACCTGTAACAAAAATGAAGAAAAATGAATGTCCAATTGAAAGCCTTTCCAAGATGTGTAGAGAAAACAGCTTTA
>JAZGFD010000257.1:0-48045 GCA_036479115.1 Saprospiraceae bacterium
CTGCTATGACTGCGTTTTTTGCCTCGTTCAGGATCAAATTATGCACAAAGCCAACCCGTCATTTAACACTTGACAGAGCACTAGGTTTTTTTTCTAAAGAGTTTATCATCAGAAGTAAACATTAATACATGAAATTGATCTCAGAGAGATCACTGGTTTGTAGTACATGGGTTGAAATCGTTAATTGACTTCGGAGAAGTCGTATGTTTTCCATTTCTCCGAAGTCAGTGCTAGGTACAATGGTCATGTCCTCAGATAACTCGCTCCGTTCACATCTACTATCGCCCCTGTCATCCACATATTGCCACTGGCTAAAAGATAGGCAGCTTCAGCTATTTCTTGTGGCTTAGCTACCCGATTCATAGGGCTTTGAGCAGATATGTTACGTCCTGCTTCCCCTTCTAATCTTGATTTGGTCATATCAGTCTCTACAAACCCTGGTGCCACTGCTCCTACGAAAATATTATAAGGTGCCAATTGGAAAGCCAAAGACTGAGTCAGCGCATTTAGGCCAGCTTTACTAGCACCATATGCAGGCATAAGGGGCTCTCCTCTGAATGCTCCTCTTGATGATATATTAATAATTTTTCCACTCTTGAGTTTGATCATATGCTGAGCGGCATGATAGCACATGTTTGATGCTGCGATAAGGTTAGTCTGGAGAATAGATGCCCATCCTTTTTGCCAATCTTCATAACTCACTTCATCCACTGGATGGTGGCCTCCTATACCTGCATTGTTTACTACAATGTCAATGCTAATTCCTTGTTTATCAATAACTTGCCATAAATCAGAGATAGCCTTAGGGTCATTAATATCTATTTGGTAGCTCATGTGATGAGAGCCTTTGAGTATACTTATACAATGGTCAGCGCTCTGCTTGTCTGATCGAAAAACGGTTATTACCCGTCCACCTTTTTGAGCAAAAAGTTGAGAAATGCTCAAACCTATGCCTCTTGTGCCTCCAGTGATCAGGATGGCCTTTCCTTCCATGTTATCTAACATATCTAAAAGCGCTCTTTTTCTCTATAAAAATAAATTCGATTATTTGCCACTTTCATCAGCCTTCATCATGTAATCTACGGCAAGGTAAGTCATCGCTTTCACACCTGTGATCATTCCTCTTTCGTCTAATTTAAAATCTGGAGTATGATGAGGAAATGATTCTTCATTGGTATTCCATCCTCCAGTAAAAAAGTAAATGCTTGGCACTTCATTGGCAAAAAATGAAAAATCCTCGGCACCTGTAACTGCAGGAATAACATGTACGTTGTCTTCACCTGCAGCATTAAGAAGTGATGGTATCATCTTCCTCGTTAATTCTATATTGTTAAAAGTCACAGGATATCCTTCGTTTATATTTATCTCTGCTACAGCTCCAGAGCTTGCTGCTATTGCAGTGGCCGTTTGTTTTATTTTTTCAAAAATAGTTACCCTCATATCATCATCAAGGGTACGAATAGTGCCTATTAATTCCACTTCCTCAGGTATAATATTACTTCTAAAACCTCCTTTGATCTTACCAATACTGATCACTGCAGCTTCTTTAGTCAAATTTGTCTGGCGGCTAATGATGTTGTTTAATCCTTGGATGATTTGAGAAGCGGCAGTAATGGGGTCTACTCCTCCCCATGGCCTGGATCCATGTGTTTGCTTTCCTTTTACTTTGATAACAAACCTATTAGCCGCTGCCATTATTCCACCTAATTTATAAGTGATCTGACCTACTGGTGTCGCAGAACTGATATGCTGACCAAAAAAAACATCTATCCCATATTTATCAATTAGCCCTTCTTTAATCATTAATTTGGCTCCACCTTCTTCCCCTGGAGGCGCTCCTTCTTCAGCAGGTTGGAACACAAATACAATTTTACCTGAGAGCTCACTTTTCATTTCAGTAAGAATTTTAGCAGACCCTAATAACATTGCTATATGAGTATCATGTCCACATGCATGCATCACTCCTACTTCTTCGCCAAGAAAGGTTGTTTTCTCTTTTGATGCAAAATCCAAAACGACTCTTTCCGTTACAGGCAATCCATCTATATCAGCTCTCAGAGCAATGGTAGGCCCTGGTTTTCCAGTATCTAGTAATCCCACTACTCCTGTAATTGCGATACCTGTCTCGACTTCTAATCCTAGTTTTTTTAACTCCTTAGCAATGTGTTCTGCTGTTTTAAATTCTCTATTTGACAATTCAGGATATTGGTGATAATGTCTTCTAAGCGCTATTACTTCTTTCTCTATGTCTTTGGCTCTTTTGTCAATTCGCTCATGAATAGACATTTGCGCAGTAGCGAGGATAGGTAAAAGGAAGAACCCTATAATAATAAACTGTTTCATATGTTTAGTTTTATTTTTTTAGTGCTACAAAGTACTTTTCTTATTCATAAATTAATAGCCTTGTTAGCATAATTAATTATTTGTAACGAGCAAGGTGGTCTGCTTTTGCGTCATTCTGCCACCGTTTAGAAATGACGTTTCATAGTTGAGACCACTCCGAAAACATAAAAATTCCAAAATGTTTCTTTCAGTGGTCTTATTCTCTTATTCAATCTGTTGATAATCAGGCATCAACAAATATAAAAAATGATAATATCATATAAATTAATTCATTTTGTGAAAAAACCCTCTTTCCAGAGTGGGCTCATAGTTACTATATTTATATTATGGTTTTCAATTGTAAAACAATGAAATAATAAAAATGAATTTAGATTTACAAAATAAAAATGCCCTCGTTTGTGGAGGATCAAGAGGATTAGGCAAAACAAGTGCTCTTGAAATAGCAAAATTAGGAGCTAATGTGACTCTTCTGGCCAGAAATGAAGAGAACCTGCAACAAACACTTGTAGAGCTTGATACAACAAGAGGACAGCAACACCAATACCTTGTGGCTGATTTTACGGAAGGTATTGCTGTGCTAGAAGAAAAAATCAAAGACCTGAAAAGCAAACAAAATATTCATATCCTTATCAATAACACTGGAGGCCCGAAAGGTGGAACATTATTAGATGCTACTACCGAGCAGTTTTTAAATGCATTTAACAATCATATTCTTATTAGTCAGGCTCTTATTAATCAGCTAATCGATGGGATGAAAGCTGATCGTTATGGTAGGGTTATAAATATTATTTCCACTTCTGTAAGGCAACCCATACCTGGTCTAGGAGTATCTAATGTAACCAGAGGAGCCATGGCCAGTTGGGCCAAAACACTGTCACACGAAGTAGCGGCACACGGTATTACTGTAAACAATGTATTACCAGGATCCACTAAAACTGAGCGACTAGACGAGCTGATATCAACATGGGCGGACACTCAGAACAAAACCAAAACCGAAATGATAAAAGAGATGGAGAAAGAACTGCCAATTGGTAGATTTGCAAAACCTTTAGAAATAGCTGCAGTTGTAGCATTTCTAGCCAGCCCTGCGGCATCCTATATTACAGGTGCTAGCATCCCTGTGGATGGTGGGAAAATAAAGAGTATATAAATACCCAGTACTCGGATTGAGTTAAAGTTTGGTTACGACTTTTTAAAGACAATTTTTACTGATCACAGCATTAATTCTTAATGTCAAAAGTAGCAGCGCCAATATCTAATACTCCAAATGTAGCTCAGATTCCTACTTTCAAATCAGTAGGGACTTATTCTTCTTATGGTCCAACAAAAACAATAGGATAAACGAAATTAATAGCCTGAATCACAACAAAAACAGTGGAAAACCCTTTCTAATTTTTTTTCTAAAATTGCCATTCATCCGATTTCATCGTTCATTCACTCTGAGGTATATTTTCATATTACCCGTTAGGATCTGTCTTCATGTTTTTCTGTCAATCAACTGGCAGTTATCAGAATCAAAAATGCAAATTCATATCATCTTTTATCATAACTACTCCGATGGGCGTTTTTGAGGTAAAAATTTGTTATTTTTTTAGCAGATAAAGCTCATTTTATAAGTCATAGCAGAGCTATGGCGAAAAAAATAGCTAAAATTATGGTAGAGAAAATAATTTTTTTTGTCCAAAATTGGCTCCACCTGAGTAGTTACCTTTTTATCTTACTTGTCCTATAAATCTATGACTCTACCAGGATTCAATATCTCATTTGGATCAAGAGCTCGCTTCATTGTTTTCATTAGACTGATCTCCTCATCCGTCCTACACATTGTTAAATAAGCTTTCTTATGAGTCCCGATACCATGTTCTGCAGATACCGAACCTCCTAATGCTTTCAAGGGAGCATAAATAATATCATTCACAGCAAGAATGACATCAGCGTTATCTGTTTCTTTTCCTATAATCAAATGAATATTACCATCAGCTACATGCCCGAAAACAAATCGGTGTTTCACCTCTGGTATATATTTTAATTCATCCAATATCTCATCTAAAACAGAGCCAATATGGGGAATAGGCATACTAATATCAAAATGCTGATCGACCTTACATCTACTCACTATGGCATGTACATCTTCTCTTATTGTCCAAAACCAATTCAGATCTGATTCATTCATTGCCAAGGTGGCATCCAATATCATATCGGTCTCGAAAGCATATTCCAAAAGAGATTGCATTTTATCTCTGTCATAATCTTGATCACTACCCAGTGATTCTATCAGCACATAATATTTATAATCATGAGGAAGAGGAGGCTTTATTAATGCAGGAGGTGAAGTCATCCCAACATAACAATCTTTCCAGATCAATTCAAATCCACTCATAGTTCCAGCCAATCCCCCATCCATATATTTGAGAAAAGAGACGATTTTATCATAGTCATTAAAAGCTATAAAAGCACTGTTGCGACTTTTCGGCGCTTCTACTAATTTTAGCACGGCTCTAGTGATAATACCCAGAGTACCTTCACTACCAATAAAAAGCTGTTTAAGGTCATATGCTGAGTTGTCTTTGATTATCTTCTTTAGACCGCTAATTATTGTTCCATCAGCTAAGACGACTTCTAAACCCAGCACCAATGCTCTGGTCATTCCGTATCTGAAAACTCTGAGTCCTCCTGCATTTGTAGATATGATTCCGCCCATCTGAGCTGAGCCTTTTGCTCCAAAATTAAGAGGAAACAGAAGGTTTTTTTCTTCGGCGGCATTTTGTACTTCCTCCAGTTTCACACCGGCCTGCACAGTCATTGTTCTACTTCTTTCATCTACTTCTTCGATCTTGTTCATCTTCTCTAATGAGATAACAATCTCATTTTCAACAGTTTCTGTAGCCCCTACAAGGTTTGTAAGTCCACCGTGGATATTAATTGGTTGTTTGTATCTGTTGCAAATTTTTAGAGTTTTTGATATTTCTTCGGTTGTTCTAGGCAATACTACACCTATGGCATTGAGGCCATGATTCATCTTCCAAATATGAGTATATCTATCAGCTAAAGAAGCTCCAGTAAGGACTTGCCCAGCACCTAAGGCCTTCATCAATTCATCAATTACCACAAAATTATAATTTTAATTATAGGGTAAAAATATTAATTTCTAGGTAACTCATGCTGTGTCAAGTGATATATGATAGGGTTGGGATTGATGAAAATTTTGATTCTGGTCAAGACGCAAATTTACGAATTTAGCGAGCCAAATGCTTGTCCTGAGTCAAGCCGAAAGGAGTAAATCATTCTGGTTACACAAGATATTAAGTGCTCACTGCTTATGAGTAAAAAAAATGATATATCTTTTGCTTAACACCGCTATTTTCCTCTTAATTGCAACGCTATTGACGGAAAAATATTTGAGTAGATAATACTACTATAAGGGTAAAAATAAATTTTGTTTAGCCAAAAAATAGCAATTATTTCTTGCCTGTTTGGATGACAGGTCTCAAAACCTCACTGGCTGAGTAGTAATAGGAATGCACTCCTGTAGACAATTCGGAGTTTTTAATAAATAAAAAAATAAAATTGAATGATTAAATTGTGATCTTTTATAACAAAAACAACTCCATATGAATCCTCTACAATTTTTCTTACTTATAATATTATCTGGAATTTTCTTGGTTTCATGTGATACATCAAATACAATAAAAACGCAAGAAGTAAATCCCGCATCAGAAGGATTTAATTATGCTTCATCAGATAAAAAAGCAATCACAATAGCTGATGAAGTCATGCTCGCCATGGGGGGCAGAGCGGCTTGGGATGCTACTAATGTTATCTCATGGACCTTTTTTGGAAATAGGCAACACACATGGCACAAAGCAAATAATACGGCTAAAATATATGATCCAAATGATGACCTTACTGTAGATATTAACATAGTAGATAAGTCAGGTTCGGCTAAAAAAGGAGGGGTAGAATTTACAAAAAATGACAGCCTCGATATTTTCCTTGATAAAGGACAAAGATGGTGGATTAATGATAGTTATTGGCTTGTAATGCCTTTTAAATTGAAAGATTCTGGTGTTACACTAAAGTATGTTGGAAAAGATACAACCGAAATAGGTGCTTCGTCAGATGTATTAGAACTCACCTTTACCAAAGTAGGAGTCACTCCTGATAATAAATATCATGTTTATGTTGACAATAACACAAGATTAGTCACTCAATGGGATTACTATGCCCATTATCAGGACAGTTTGCCACGATTTAAGTCGCCTTGGATTGATTATAAGAAGTATGGTGAGCTCCTTTTATCTGGAGGTGCCATTCGCAATCTTAAGATTAGCGACATCAGTGTGAAGTAGAATTTCAATAAAAAGAAATTATCAATAATTAATCTTGACTCTACTCTGAAAACTAACATTTTTCAGAAAAGAATCGTTTTGGATGAAATTTGCATTTCTTGAGATTTGGTGATGCCTGAGTATCAGCGAGTTCTCCAATAGCTTTATACATGGCTTATCGAAGTGTTTATGCAGGGTTTGTCAAAGTAAACTTTTTTGATTTTGTGAGTTTTCGGAGTGGGCGCAATCTTAGTTCGATTAATATTATTTCACTTTTCATTACAGCTATTACAATAATATCAGTGGAGTTAAAAAGACTCTTCTCGTATTAGCTTTACTATCTTTTGCCACATTGCATCTCAATTTTTCGAGGTATCCTCATTTGTTATAATCATGTAAAGCGAAAGTCATGAAGCTATTCCCTAGATCATTTATTTTTAATATTTCATGATAAATAAATATAATTTACCATGAAATATAAAAATCAAACTTTAATATTTCATGGTAAATGATCATTAGAAATTCTACAGGAGAGCTAAGAGAGCTCTTAAATGATTTTCCTGCTGTAGGAATTTTGGGGCCTCGCCAAGTAGAGGCTATTGGGATTTGGGATTTTTTAGAATGGGTGAGAGGAATCCTGCAATAACCTTATAGTTAAAATGGTCAAAACATTAGGGGGTGTATTTTAGAATGTGGTGAAAGTTAATGAAACCTTCGCGACAAAATCCGCTAAACCACCAGTTTCAAGTAAAGAGTTTCTCTTGACCAATTTTTCAATTTCCGACAAACTGAAATGCATTTACACTAGTGAGTTACTTCAAATTTGATAAAAAAATGTAACTATTCTTGATATTTCAGTCACTTATTCAGCTTAAACAATGAATCAATCTCCTTATTACTAAGTTCGCCTATCCATTTTTCTCCACTTTTGACTGTAAGGTCAGCGAGTTCTTTTTTACTGTCGATTAAGGCATTGATCTTTTCTTCGAAGGTGTTTTGGGTTATAAATCTATGTACAAAAACATTACGTCGTTGGCCGATTCTGAATGCTCTATCTGTAGCCTGAGCCTCTACTGCTGGGTTCCACCACAAGTCATAGTGTATTACATGATTAGCAGCGGTGAGATTAAGGCCTGTACCACCAGCTTTTATTGATAAAATCATTACTTTTTTGTGAGGTTGCTCCTGAAAATATTTCACCATACCTTTTCTTTTGGTCATTGAGGCACCCCCGTGTAGCCATAACGGAGTGATGCCAAAACGCTGAAATATCTGAGCCTCCATGATATCACCCATTGACTTAAATTGTGTAAAGATCAAGACTTTTTCGCCACCATCTATTATAGACTCAAGAGTATCCATGAGCAGTTCTGATTTCCCAGATAGTACGGGTGCTATGGCTTCATTTTTTAACCATTGCGCAGGATGATTACACACCTGTTTGAGTGCCAAGATCAACTGAAGTACAAGGCCTTGTTTTTTAAAAAGTCCTTGGTGATCACTTACATCCGTACTTTTAATAAGTTCCATTCCCTCATCCACTATTTTTTGATACAATGCAGCCTGTTCTATAGTGAGAGGAGCGTATCGATCTTGAACTATCTTATCTGGAAGGTCAGATATTATTGACTTGTCCGTCTTCATTCTTCTAAGAAGGAAGGGGCCAGTTACTTTTTTAAATCTATCCAAAACCTTCTCATTCCCATCCTTTGCTATTGGAATGTCATACTCTTTTTTGAAAAAAGTCTTATTTCCCAACAATCCTTTATTGGCATAATCCATTACACTCCAGTAGTCCATGAGGCGATTTTCCACAGGAGTACCACTCATTGCAATACAGTGCTTGGCTTTTAGAGATTTTATTGCTTTGGTCTGTCCGGCATTTGGGTTTTTTATATTCTGTGATTCATCGATTATGCTTATAGCCCATTTGTACTTTTTTAGTATTTCGATATCTGACCTCACAATTCCATATGTGGTTAATATCACTTCTTTACTTGCAATTTCTTTTAAAGAGCGCAAAGGTCCGTAGTAAGCAAATGTTTCAATATCAGGTGCAAATTTTACCATTTCCGCTTCCCAATTGGGAATAAGGCTTGTAGGCACTATAACAATAGCTTTTTGTTTTTGCAAAACCTGATGTTCTTTTAGATAACACAGAAGTGAAATAACCTGCACCGTCTTTCCCAATCCCATGTCATCTGCGATTATACTTCCCACCCCTATTCTCATGTTTTTTACTAACCAACTGTAACCTCTTAGTTGATAAGGTCTCAATTCAGCATCCAGTATTTTTGGGGGATCTATCGTTTTATAATTAGTCAATTCATTGATAAGATTTTTTGCTTCTTCGTTAATTTCTATTGGGGCTCCATTCAGCTCATTGCTCAGTACGATACGAAGTATATCTATGTTAGAATATTTGTTGGGCGAACTCAGCAGTTTTTCTAATTTCATCATGTCATGGTCATCAATAAATACATATGTTCCTTTGTATTTTACCAATCTACCTGCACTTTTTACTATCTTTTTAAACTCACTATATGACACAATTTCTTCGCCCATGCTTATTCTCCAATCAAAATTCAACAATCCTGCAAGGCCAAGCACACCAGAAGATTGGCTTCCAGAAGATGATACTTTAATCGATGGTCTTGGCTTGATAAGTTTTTTTAATGATTTAGGCAGTACCACTTTGATGCCCAGCAGTGACATAATGGGGTTAATATCAAAAAGAAATTTCGGGAGCGATATTTCATCAAAAATCATAGGTTTTACCCCCCTGCTATTAATATAAGCACCCACTTCACTCATATATATACTGAGCAAATCAAGGTCTTTGAAAAAATCAAAAAGTTCGTTTTTATGTTTGGTTGTCTTTACGAAATCACTAAATTTTTGAGGGGCTGCTAGGGCGCTCCTTTTATTACCTACCATTATTTCAATTCCAAATTGACATAAGGCTATCTCGTTGATCTTTAAAACTGGATAAAAATCTCCTAAATCAAAATAAAAAAGTTGCAACCAATGAGCTATAGATGAAGCTACTGAAGATTCTGAAAGTCCATCAAAGACTGTTTTCTGATTACTAAAAAACAATTTTTCTAAATATTCAGACCTTTCATCAATGTCACTAAAAGCTCTCACCAAATGAGTAATTGTAAATCCTAGTGAAAGGTATACACTTGCCACTTTCTGACCATTATTGAAAAGAAACCCATATTTAGGCTCGATATTTTCAACAATATTAGTCAATACATCATCTAATAGTGCTGGCATCCACATTACAATAAAATGATCCTCTTTTTCTACAAATTTTGGAGTAATTAGACATTTGCCTATACAGTGCAGTGCCAACCTTAATAAAATTGAAAAATGGCTAAAACAAGGGTGGCAATTTTCTAATTGCTCGTTTTCTAAACTCCAAATACCGGAAAGATTAAACCCATCTTCTACTTCTATTATTTCACCATTCCAAGTAATCGATTTTTTATTATCGCCAGATATTACTTCTGGAAATTCCTCTAAAACGTCAGACAATATTAATTTATCAGCAAGAATTTTTTCTGCCTTTTTACCTATTTTAGAAAGATGACTGATGTATTTACTTTTAAAATTGCCAAATGTAAAAAAAGCAGGATCATCTTCTAATAGTCCGCATATCTCCTCTAATCTATTCCTCAATCTTGATAAGTCTATTGTCTTTTCAACCTTTGATTCATTATTGATTATCGCCAAATTTTCATTTAAAAAATCGTCATAAATTGTGACACTTCTATTGTGTATTGCATATACATCAATATCTCGCTTTAATAGCAATGATCTTAAATCAGAACCTCTAAAATCAAAAAGAACAAATGGGTTATTATCAATGTCACTACATACCTTATATACTACGGCAGCTATATATTTACAAGGCACTGCCCAATCAGGACAAGAGCATTTCATTTCCATATCTTTCGATTCCCGTGGAAAGAGATACAACCCTGTCCTATTTGCTACTTCGAGAAGCAATGGATCCATCTTTCCATTTAGCAATCTTGAAACAATTGTAGGATATTCTATAATTTTATCTAATAGAGATTCCATCTTTTTTTTGCCAAATTGCTCCATTTTCAACTCTACCTTGTAAGGGCTAGGTCTACTTCCTTTTACAAATGATATGATCTTCCCATCAGCAAGTTTGATCTCACTGACTTTTCCTGTTCTGGCGTAGCTCAGGCCACGAGGTATTCTATTACTGTAGTCAATATTGGTAAGAGCTTTCAGCCATTGCTCGCCCCACCATGTTTTCCCAAATGTTTCTCTTGCCATTAATTTCTTTAAATAATAACCTTTCTAATCCTTCTAAATTTTTGAATCATACATAGTGGTTGAACGAAAAATTATCAAAAATAAAAATGTTAATCACCTTATTCTGTGTGGTGATCAATCTAAATTGTGTTGCCACATGTCCCATTTCTATTAGCGATATTTTTTATTTTTTTCAACTCATTGATGAACGAGAGTAGAGGTGCATATTAAATTGTCGCTTTGCTACAATCTTTGGTAGTACTCAATATTGAGTCCGCTCCGAAAACTCACTAAATCAAAAAAGTTGCTTTTGGCGAACTTTACATTTTTTTCAACTCGCTGATACTCAGTCAGCATCGTATCTCCAAAAATGTAAATTTCATGTAAAACGATTCTTTTTCTGAAAATGTTAGTTTCCAGAGTAGACTCAATATTGTAATCATCTTAGAAAGCCTAAAGGCCTTTAAGCTGAATAGCCAAGGGCAACGACATAGTAACTCCAGGTATAAATTTTGGCTAAAGAAAACTCTTTTATCGCTATACTTCGGCAATTTATGTCTCAAATTGAAGATGTGGCAACATAATCGAGATTCGCTAACACATAAAATAAATTAGTCATAGCCCTGCTATTAATACAAAAAAAGCCTGTGTCTAAAAAAAATAGAAATGTTTTATCTGCACGTTTAACAGACAGATCTCAAAAGCACACCACCTGTGAAGTTTCTTAACATATTGTTTCCTCTATGAGGAAATTAGCGATAATCTGCATTACACCTCAGAGTGGCAATTTTCCTTTATTAATAAGATTCACTTCTCGACTAAAGAGTAATTCCCAAACACAGAATAGGATTAAAATATTCCAAGTCACCCCTTCATATGCAACTTGACACACCGCTGCTTAGACGGCCTTTGGTGTAAAATTTTAACGTAGATGTGAGGAATAACATCGTTACATTTGCATCAAATCAGGCAAATATTTATGAGTATATCCAAAGCTTTGGAATCAAGATGTGACGCACAATGCGAATTGTGTGGCGCACAAAACGAGTTACATTCTCACGTAGTAGCGCCCAAAACAGGCCTAGACATCAGCGAACAAATAGCCATATGCAGTAAATGCATTAATCAAATAGAAAATGAAGAACAAATAGATATCAATCATTGGAGGTGCCTCAATGATAGCGCTTGGAGTGCCGAACCTGCAGTGCAAGTAACTTCTTACAGAATGCTAAATAAATTGAGAGGTGAAGGCTGGGCTCAGGATTTGCTCGGCATCATGTATATGGAAGGTGACACAAAAAAATGGGCACAATCTCTAGAAAGCGATGTTAGCATTGTACACAAAGACAGCAATGGCAATATTCTAAAAAATGGTGATACTGTTACTCTGATCAAAGATTTAGACGTAAAAGGGGGTGGCTTCACCGCTAAAAGAGGTGCCGCAGTAAGAAGAATTAGTTTAGTAGCTGATAATGCTGAGCATATACAGGGCCGAATAAATGATCAGACGATTATAATACTTACTAAATTTGTGAAAAAGTAAAATTCTATTTTTGAAAAAACATACCAAGCATACTGCATTAGTCAAACCATTAGGAGGCAGCTACCACCTCACAGAGTTAGGCTTTATCGGCGCACCTTGTAGTATTATTCAACAGTTATGTCTGAATATTTCAATTGGTTTAGAAGAAAAATTAAAATTGGGATATATGGATGCTGACCACAAACCTAGCAGCGCTCCTCTGGTTTATCATGCTACCTACACAGATAAGATCAAGTATAATCAGGTCAATAATAATGACAATCATACTGAATATTCTCTTAGAGCACATTTTAATACATGTGATGCCTTACTTATCAACGCCAATCATTTTAATGCCAACCAACAAATTGTAATTATTAATGCTAAGAAAAAAGAATCCCTTTCTCGAAAATTAGATCGGCTTACTAACTTAAAAGCCATCATTTTAGATGAAGGAGTTGATTCACCTTTTGATTTTGTTATTGATCATTTGACTAAACAAAAAGGTGTAGATTATAAAAATATTCCTCAGTTTTCTATTCTTAATAAGAATAAAATAGTCGAATTTATATTGAATACTATTCAAACGGTGAAACCAGAATTGAAAGGGCTTTTGCTCTATGGTGGAAAATCAACAAGAATGGGAAAAGACAAAGGGAAAATTGCTTATCATGGAATGCCACAAGTGCAATATCTCAGTAGGCTATTAAGTGACCTATGTAGTGATACCTATGTATCAGTATTAGATTTAAGGCCAGAATTGCCAAATGCCAATCAAATCGAAGATACATTTAAAGGTTTGGGGCCATTTGGAGGAATTGTCTCGGCTTTTAGAAAAAATCCAAATTGTGCCTACCTCACTTTGCCATGTGATGTACCATTTATAGATAAAACTTTGATTCAATTACTAATACGGGAGCGAGACTCTTCTAAAATGGCTACTTGCTTTCACAATCCAGACACAGATTTCCCAGAGCCTCTTATTACCATTTGGGAACCAAGAGCATATCCTCAATTGCTTCATTTTCTCAGCTTGGGTTACAGTTGCCCAAGAAAAGTTTTGATAAATAGTGATATAAAGCAGATCAACCCACCCCATCATTTATCATTGTATAATGCCAATACCCCCGAAGAGTTGGCCTTTGCGAAAGCACAAATATCTCATCTAAATGAAAAGTAACTACTCAGGTAGAGCCAATTTTGAATAACAAAAGTTCATTTTCTCTCATATTTCAGCTATTTTTTATCTCTATAGCGTCCTCCTGAGTAATTACAATGAAAACATTCCCAAATCCTAAAAAACCTATACATTGAATTCATTTTAATAAAACCAATTGAATTTATGCAGAATCTAATTGGTATTCTTTACCTTGTTCAAATTGAAAGTATTGTCAATTTCGGTAAATCCGAATTTTTACTTATTATTAGCAATAATTCTAAAGTTGTAACTACTCATGTGGAGTCAATTTTGGTTAAAAAAAGTTCTTTTTTCGCTTCGCTTCGCCTATTTTTATAACAATAGCTCTGCTGTTCTGATAAAATTTAGTCGTGCTTATTATAAAAAGCAACATATTTTTTCTCAAAAGCATCCACTTGAAGATTTACCTAAAGTTTAATTAACAAAGAAAATAATATGAAAAAAACTATTTTACTCAAGTTATCTTCACTCCTTTTAGGAATGTTGATGTGTACCTGTCTAATGGCTCAAAATACCGTATCGGGTACGATATCTGATGTTTCAGGAGAAGCATTGATTGGTGCAAATGTTATAGTAAAAGGTACTACTGATGGTGCCATTACAGATATTGATGGATCCTATGAAGTAACTACTTCAGAATCATTTCCTTTTACTTTAGTTTTTTCTTTTACTGGTTTCTCTTCTACTGAAATGGTTGTAAATAACTCATCATCTAATGTCAATGTAGTATTGCAGGAAGGTGTTCTTTTAGGAGATGATGTAGTAATATCGGCATCAAGAAGGCGCGAAAAGGTTCAAGAAGCTCCAGCGTCAGTCTCGGTTATTTCTGCTCGAAAATTAGAAGCCACACCACAGACAGATGCGGCTAGAGTATTAATAGATGTACCAGGAGTGCATATACAACAGCAATCTGCCTCTCGTATAAATATAGAGATGCGTGCAGGTTCTGGAACGTTTGGTACTTCGGCATTCCCAATTAAAGATTACAGAAGTTTGATAGGCCCAGGTATTGGTACTTTCCAATCTAGTGGTGCGGGGCTAAGTACCATAGACCTTCAAAAAGTAGAAGTAGTAAGAGGTGCTGGATCTGCTCTATATGGGCCTGGAGTAACATCAGGAGTGATACATTTTATCACTAAAAACCCAATTGACTTTCCGGGTACTACAATACAAGTACACGGAGGCGAAATGAATACTTTCGGTGGAACAATGAGACATGCTGGTGCAAATTCAGCTAAGACATTTGGATACAAATTCAATATTCAGTACAACCGAGGGGATGAGTTTTTACTTGATGGTAAAGAAGGCACTACTGATGCTGCTGGAGTGTTTACAAGTCAATTTGATAAATTTCAGACCACTATTATTCAGCCAGCAGTGACGAATGGTGCAGTTGATTTAACAAAACCAGGAAGAACATTATTGAATCTTGAAAGGAATGCAATAGGTAATGTCATGCAAGAAGATTTTTTCAATTTTACAACCGATCTTACGCTGGAATTCAGGCCAAAGGATGATTTATCAATTGTGCTGGCTGGAGGTTATAATAAAAGCTCTGAAGTGTTTTATAATGACTTAGGCGAAGGCCTTTTTCAAGGAAATGAATACTGGTCACAAGCACGATTACAAAAAGGAGGCCTATTTGCTCAAGTATTTTATGTTACCAATGATGGTGGCTCTGAAGACAACCCTACATTCTTATACCAGACTGGAAATAGATCACCTGTAGGTCGAGATCAATTAGAAGCACAGATACAATATAATTTTGATGCACCTAGTATTCTCAATGGAGAATTTACTGTTGGGTTGGATTATAGACAAGCAATCTCAGATACAGAACATCTGGTATATGGTAGAAATGAAAACGATGATGATTATTCTATTATTGGAGGATATCTACAAGGCAAATTCGCTCTTGGAAACAAATTCGATTTGATAGCTGCTGGTCGTTATGATCAATTTAACTTTCTCGACGAAGGAACCTTTTCACCAAGAGTCGGATTAGTCTATAAGGCTGACCCACGTCATACCTTCCGCCTTACATATAATGAAGCCAGTTTTGCTCCTACTGCCTTACAGTGGAATATTGATTTTCCTGTCAATGCTCCTATACCAGGTGTATTTGATTTTTGGTTAGCAGGGCAGAAAGAAATACACGAATTTGGAGCAAATCCAATGATCGAATTTATCAATCAAAATGTTGTAGCAAGAGGTATTGCAGCAGCCACAGGGTTGCCTATTGAGCTGCTTGTTCAGTTAGCTGGAGTTCTTCCTGATCGGTTGCCAGCTTCTGGTTTAGGCGCTTCAGGGCTAGACAATGCTTTTATTCATGCTATAGCTTCTGGTGCATTGTTAGCACAAATGCAAGCCAATGGCCTAGGAGCACTTATCCCACTAATACAGCCCCTTCTTGCTAATGGGCCTACAGGTAATAATGGGGTATTTGTTGGTATAAATCCATTTGAGGCTCCTGGATCACCAGGGTTTTTAAATAATAATCTGACAAATACAATTCCAGGAACTATTGGGAGAGTAAAAACTTGGGAGGTTGGCTATAAAGGATTATTTGGTGATAAATTTGCATTGGCATGGGATGTATATAGAATTAACGCTAGAGGAGGTTCTGATTTTACAGCAATATCCCCACTCATTACATTAAATGGCACCGATCTCACAGAATTTAACACTTTAGCTGCGCAGATAGCAGGAGCTCTTATTGGTGCAGGAGTGCCAGCAGAAGCTGCGACTGCACTGGCTGGGGCATATGCCGGAACGGCTAATCTTATTCCTAATTACTACGACACAGGTACTGTTGAGTCTAATCTCGTACCACAAGACGATGGTATTTTACACGTAGCAGCAGGATATAGAATATTTGATGCACCATTTACCAGATGGGGATCAGATTTAGCTATTAGCTATTATATTAACCAAGATTTTTCATTCTATGGTAATTATTCTTGGTTAAATGCTACAGAATTTGAAAGAAGTCAAGGAGATGGAAGCCCATCATTTACTTCATTTATAAATTCACCTGCTAATAAATTTAGAATAGGCTTAAATTATCTACCCACATCTGGCCTTAGAGCTAATTTGTCTCTACAGCATGATGATGAATTTACAGCAAGTGTAGGTCAGTATTCTGGACTTGTGCCTTCTAAGAACATAATAGACGCTTCTATTGGATATGTTTTTGAAAATGGTTTAGCCTTAGATTTAGCTGCAACTAATCTTTTTGATAATGAATACAGAGCATATGTGAATATGCCAAAAATCGGTAGAAGAGTATTGGCTAAAATGACATATAACTTTGGAGCTGATATGGGAGGAAATTCTAGTATTGCTAAAACCAAAGGCAAAATGGACACCGATGGTGATGGTATCAAAGACAGCAAAGATGCATGTCCTGATATAGCTGGAATAAGAAAATTTAAAGGTTGCCCGATGAGTGCTGAAGATATGGTTGCCAAAGCTGCTGCTGAAGCAAAAGTTGCTGCTGAGGCTGCTAAGGCTGCAAGAATGGCTGCTGAAAAAGAAGCAAGAATGAAGGCAGAAGCTGCTGCTAAGGCTGCTGCTGATAGAGCCGCTGCTGAAGTTGCCGCCGCTGAAGCTAAAATGAAAGCGGAAAAGGCCGCAGAAATGAAAGCTGCTGAAGAAGCCAAAATGAAAGCACAGGCAGAATCCAGAAGAGTAGAAGGAATAAGAGTAAGAAATGCTGAGATCACGAAAAGATTTACTGCCTCTCTTAGAGGGTTACAGTTTAATACTTCTAGGTCTACATTCAAATCTTCATCAATTGCAAAAATGAATGAAGCAGTAGCAATCATGCAGCAATATTCAGATATCAATGTTTTGATTCAAGGTCATACCGATAGTCAAGGAAAAGCTGAAAATAATTTAAAGTTATCACAGTCAAGAGCTGATGCTGTAAAAGAATATTTGGTATCAAAAGGTATCGCTGCTCACAGATTATCTACTAATGGCTTAGGCGAAGACTACCCTATAGCAGATAACAATACCTCTACAGGTAGAAAAGAAAACAGAAGAGTAGAGTTTATCATTTTGCGATAAATATTTCGCCGAAAGGCACTATTTTAATAAAATAATAACCCGTTTTTCTTCATTGAAAAACGGGTTTCTTTTTGTCACATGATATAATAAATATCGTGCGAATAATCAGCGGTTTTCCATTTTCTGTAATTTGTAATGAAGAAATGAAGAACTAATTCTTTTCAAGTACCAACTCAGTTTCATTACTATCTAACTTATTAGTTATTGAACTTCTATTTTGTCCCAATATCATAAAAGGGCCGAAGACCTTTAAACGGAATGGCCAATGGAAATGCCCTTGGATGAGTAGCTATTGTTGTGATTTGGTGGCATTTATCACTATACTTCGGCAATTTATATCTCAATTGCGCTGCTATTAATTCAAAAATAACCTATATCAAGCAATAAGATAGAAATCTTTTACCTGCCTGTTTGACAGACTGGTTTCAAAAGCACACTTCCTGAATCCTGATTAGTTACCCCTATTTTATACATTAGTGAACCTCTATTTTATTCCCATACCCTCGATTTGAGGAGGAAATAAGCAACGATTTTTTTAAAAAAAAAGATCTACCTAAAGAAGCACAAACTATTCAGGTAATTCAATATCTCCTAAAAACCCTTTTCCTAGTATCTTGGTGTACTTTTCAGGATACACTCTCTGAATGAGTGAGGCACGTTTGGCATCATTGCCAATAAGAATACGACTTTGCTTTTTCTGAATGCCTCTAATAATTATGTGTGCTGCTTTGGGCGGCGGCATTACTAAAAACTCATTTACCTTATCATTGTCAGGAGCAGGACCATCTGTTACCACCCTAGAATCATCAGCAATTCGAGTAGATACACCACCAGGATGTACGGTGTGAATAATGAGGTGTGGAGCGGTTTTTAGTGTTTCCATTCTCAAAGATTCAGTATATCCCCTGATGGCAAATTTAGTGGTGCAATAAGCGGCCTGATGGGCAATGCCTACCAACCCAAAAAGACTTGATATATTTACTAAAGCTGCTTCTTTTTGCTTTTTAAGATAGGGTACAAAAGCTTGAGTACCATATACCATGCCCCAAAAGTTAATACCCATTATCCAATCAAAATCTTCTTTTTTGATATTTTCAGCAGCCACTGGCCCTATAGCTACTCCAGCATTATTAATCATGATATCAACTTTACCAAAGGTATTCATAGTATTGGCTGCAAAGGCTCGATGCTCTTTTGCTACAGCTACGTCAAATACTCTGCTGTAGATTTTAATGCTAGGGTTTTCTTTTTTACAAAGGGAAATTGTGGTTTCTAATCGTTCAGGATTGATCTCATTTAGAGCCAGGTCACATCCTTTTTGTGCCAAGTACACCGATAATGCTTGCCCTATACCTGAACCCACACCTGTTATTGCTGCTACTTTTCCTTTTAAATCTTTCATATCTTATGATTTTCTTACCTTTTACGTAAGATTTCAATCCAAAATATAAAATTATGAAGCAACTTTTAATTCTTCCTCTTTTTCTTATCCCATTACTATCATCTACTCAAGAGAATAATGATAATGACACACGACTTTCTGCCTATAAAACAGAAGTAACGAAAGCCATTGAGGCCAATGCCAAACAGGCTCAAGTCATGGTAGATAAAATCTTTAGTTTTGCAGAATTGGGCTTTCAAGAAGTGGAAACATCTAAATACCTAACTGATATCCTGAAAAAAAATGGCTTCAAAATAGAATACGGTATATCTGGGATACCTACAGCATGGTGGGCAAAATGGGGCAATGGCAAACCTGTAATTGCTATTGGTAGTGATCTGGATTGTATACCCAAAGCTTCTCAAAAACCCGGAGTAGCATATCATGATCCTATTGTAGAGGGGGCACCAGGTCATGGCGAAGGGCACAACTCTGGAACACCTCTAAATATCATGGCCGTACTAGCTGTAAAAAAAATCATGGAAAGAGACAGACTTCCAGGCACTCTAATAGTATGGCCTGGAGTAGCAGAAGAATTAGTAGGAACCAAAGCTTTCTATACACGAGATGGGTATTTTGATGATGTGGACATATCAATATTCACTCATGTAAGCAGTAATCTAACCGTTTCATATGGGCAAGCAAGAGGTACTGGGCTGATCTCAGTAGAATATGAATTTGAAGGAGAAGCGGCACATGCTGCTGGGGCTCCTTGGCGAGGAAGAAGTGCTGCTGATGCTGTAGAATTAATGAACATAGGATGGCAATACCAAAGAGAACATTTAGATCCTTTGCACCGATCACATAGCATAATTACCAATGGAGGCGATCAACCCAATGTAGTACCTTCAAAAGCTTCTATCTGGTACTACTTACGCCATGTCACCTATCCTAAAATCATGGAAGTATACGAACGCGCAAATAAAATGGCAGAAGGAGCCGCCCTCATGACCAACACCTCAGTAAAAAGAAAGGTAATAGGGTCAGCATGGCCAAGGCATTTCAACCAAGTTATAGCTGAGACAATGTATCAAAATATCAGGGTGGTAGGCCTACCAGAATGGAGTGATGAAGATCAAATTTTAGCAAGGGCCGTACAAAAAGAGGTAAAGTCACTGCCAAAATATGACGGCTTGAGTATAAAACTGGATACCATCGGCCTTCCTGTAATTAGGCCAATAAGTGGGGGTAGTGATGACATTGGTGATATCTCATGGAAATTACCAACTGTTACAATGAGATTTCCATCTAATATACCTGGTCTTCAAGGGCATCACTGGAGTAATGCAATTGCAATGGCAACGCCTATAGCTCACAAAGGAGTGGTAGCAGGAGCAAAAGCAGAAGCAATGACGATCTTGGATTTTATTATGAAACCAGAATTGGTAGAAGCTGCTTGGAAGTATTTCAGAGAAGAGCAAGGAATGGAAATGGAGTATAAACCAATGATTACAAAAGATGACACACCTGCTATCTATTTAAATCAAGAAATACAAGGAGAGTTCAGAAGTCAGATAGAAAAATTCTACTATAATGAAAATAAATACGATACTTATTTAGATCAATTGGGCATTGATTATCCTACATTGAGGGCAGAGAAGAAGAAGTAATACATTAAAATATAAAGTTATTGCTGGGAAGAAAAGGTGAAGAACTTTAACCCATCTTATCTCCTTAAAAATTAAGCATTAAAGGATGTTAAAACAAGAAATTAACAATTGGTTTGCTTTGGAGAAATATTGTGGGATTGCCTTCCTTCAGGAAGAGTGATAAGTGGAGCATATCTTAACATAGCAGTTCAGATGCATAATTTAGGACTAAGTTCCACTTTAATATCTGCTATAGGAAAAGACGATTTAGGTGATGAAATGATCAGGAAAGTGAGAAAGACATTGATGAATTCCAAAACGGGAAGAAGTAAAAATGGGCAAGTCACCCCTGACTTGCCCAATGAGAATTTATAAACCTGAGATAAATCTTTCAAATGCTCTGTCAAATCTTATTTGTTAAGCAATAGCTTTTGGGTAAGTCGTTGATTTTCAGATATTAATTCTATGATATACATACCGTTTTGCAGGCTAGTCATATTAATGTGTACAGGTATCAATGGAATCTGATCCATCGATTCATGGTATATTTTTACACCAATGCTATTGTATATTGAAAGCACTCCTGCCTTTCCAAATCCATTGTCAAACGCAATAAAGGCATTGTCAGATGTGGGATTGGGATATGCATTCATGATAAGATCATCAAGGGCAGGTCTGCCTTTTATATTTTCGAAACCTAAGTCTAAGCCTGATATTTGCTCATCGATATGACAACCATATACTTCTATTTCTACAATAGCCAGTGATTGAAACCCCCCTGTCTGCAATCTTATATATCTGCCATTTGCATTAAGCTCTATTACACTTTCTGCTGTCGAAATTTCAAAAGAAAGAACAGCATCATCAGATTTTATTTCATCTAATGTCTTTCCTGACAACTGTGATTCAGACACATACACAGAAATAGGAGACCTTGGTGTTGCTTTCAAGAAAACATTGATCTTTTGTAATTCTGCTCGTGTATTTAGATCCAGATCTAAATATGGATCATTCGTATAATTCGTCTGTGCATATCTGGATTTTCTTATATCGCCATCGATGGTTCTATCTGCACTGAAAGTAAAAAAAGTGCTCGATTGGCTTACTGTACCTTCCCTTGCGATATTACTAGGTGCTATGCAGCCATCTTGCTCTTGATCGCCTTCACTATCCTCATTATTATCATTATTGTTATCATCTTGATTGTTGTTTTCATCATTAGGAATTGTTCCTTGACATGTACATCCATCTGCTTGGATACTGTCGTTGTCTGTATTGGGGTCGTTGTCATTACATGCCGAGCCTACAGAAGCAGGCACGAGAGGGTTTTCGTCATCGCAGTCATCAAGAAAGCAGTATCCATCACCATCCAGATCCCCACCTGCATCATAACATGCTATTGTTTCGCCTTCACATCCGCAGCCATTGGCAGTTACTTTATCATTTTTTGTAGAAGCATCATTGTCGTTACATGCACTGCCTGCTCTGGCAGGGAAGGACGCATCAAAAGGAGCACAGTCCTCAGCATCACAGATGCCATCATTATCGCTATCACCACCTTTTTGTTCACATGGGTCTATTGGTATTACATTGCCCCCAGCAGCAATAGCGGCCGCCGCATCTATAAGGCCATAGCCTGTTTTAGTATCAAATCCAGCTGTGCCTACATCCTTTGCACTAATTCTGAGAAGGGCTACTAATTCTTCTCTTGTAAGATCAGGGTGAGCCGATAATACCAGAGCAATAGCTCCAGTAGCAGCTGGTGTAGCAGCAGATGTGCCACCAAAACCTGAATGGTAATTAGATCTCGAATATCCTTTTGCTCCTTCTCGGTCAATAGTCCTCACTCCGAAGTAAGACCTTGATCCTGAACTGTTTAAATCATTAGATGGTGCTACAAAATCAAGTTTAGGGCCGTAGTCACTATATATAGATTTCTCTCCTTGAGGATTAATTGCGCCTATGGATAATACCTTATCAAGGCTACTTGGATAAGTAACACATTCATCACTATTTTGTCCTAAAGGCCCCTCTTGTGCCCAATTACCAGCCGCAAAGGTGATAATACACCCCTTTCCATTGCGGCCATGATCAGCGGCATAATTGATAGCAGATGTCAAGGCTGGAAAAGGATTAGTACTGCACATAGCACCTTTTCTTACCGTGTAAATAGGAGGGTTTACTGATTCTACATCTACATTTTCATATATGAAACCCCATGAATTATTAATCACATCAGCACCATTTTCTACTGCCCAGTAAAAAGACCGTGCATAATCAGAAAGTGAAGTGCCTTGAGCAAATATATTCACTCCTATTAGTTCTGCATTTGGTGCTATTCCTTTGATGCCGAGGTTGTTATGCTGCGCGCTAATAATTCCTGCTACAGCCATGCCATGCTTACCAGTGACTGAAGGGCTACCATTTCCATTATCTGCTGGGGTAAAACCTATTTTTATACTCGGTAAGTCTTCGTGAGATTCAATACCATCATCGATGACTGCGACAGTTATACCTGAGCCTTTTGTAGTATTCCATGCTGGAGTAACGTTGAGGTCAATACCAGAAGTTGTTTTTTGACCATCTATATACTGGCCATTATTTTGTAATTGATATTGCTTTGAAAACAAAGGATCATCAGTATGTTGAATAGCAACAATCATATCTGGTTGAGCATATTCTATCATACCCAGAGCTGCTACTTCATGCATAAGATCAAAACCATTTTTTATCTTATTCATTCTGATTACAACCGCCCCATCGGGGTTAGTAGTTATGACTTCTCCCTCTAATCTTTGAAGCAATGACTCCAAATATTTAGAGCTTAAACTCGAATTAAATTTTACAATAAAATCGCTCTTAAGTGTTGCCTCTATTCTTCCATTTACTCGTACTGTAGGTACTACCTCATGGAGGTCGCTATAATCTATATCAAGCAGTTTAGCTAGTTGAGGAGGTGCAATGGTGAATAGATTTACATCTTTAAAAGAAGTCATATCTATTGACACCATGTTTTTTGATTTGTTCAAGCCAATAAATCCTTTCGCTTTCGCTAAATGAGTAGCATGGTATGTATGATTTGGGTTCAAATAAATGTTCATACTGGTAATATCAGCATGAAGAGCAACCTCCTCATCAGGGCCATAATATGTCAAAAAGTCCTCATCAGAGTACCAATTCTGGCCAAATAATGCAATGCTGAATAGAATGAAACACAGGGTGACAGGATGAAATAATTTATTCATCATTTTCAGGGTGATTAACAGGTTTTAATAATTATATTCTCGATGAGTAAAGTGCAATCACTTTGCCAAAAATTAGATTTGATTTTGATTTTAAGCGTTATGCAAAGTAGATTACATTTATTCCTTTTGGGGTATATTACGAATTAGTAAAATATTGAATGTATTTTATACTGAAAAATGGGAAGTATTGCTAAATATCAATATATAATACTGTCAATATCATTAGGATACCTATATAAAAAAAGAAATATCTTGCAGGTCGAAAAGGTCATTTACTTTGCTGATGTAAAATGAAGGGTAAATAATAAAAGAAAAGTAACAGACAAATAAAAAATTAAATTTGGTATTCAAAGACAGTACATCCTTAATAAAAAAGATAAAAACGGGGCAGCTTGGCTCCATTTATTTGCTACATGGAGAAGAAGGTTTTTATATTGATCAAGTAACAGAGTATCTAGAAAACAACATTCTGAACGAAGGTGAAAAAGCATTTAATCAACAAGTGATCTACGGAAAAGATGCACATGTGGATACCGTGATAGATTATGCCTTACAGTATCCTATGATGTCAGAGCGGAGAGTACTCATCGTCAAAGAGGCCCAAGGGATGGATGTGAAAGGGATTGATAGCGACAGTAAAAAATTCTTAGCATATATAAAAAAGCCCTCCCCTACTACACTGCTGGTCATATCTCATAAAAATAAAAAAGTAGATGGCCGGTATAAGTGGGCTAAATTGATAAAAGATCATCATGATGTACTAGAATCAAATAGAATTAAGGATTATCAATTAAAATCTTGGATCGAAAAATATCTTAAGGCAAAAGGACATGGGGTCGAGAACAAAGTTACAGATCTTGTAGCAGAATATCTGGGCACTGATCTAAGCAAGGTCTCTAACGAGTTAAATAAATTAATCGTCAATCTTAAAGATGGGCAAAAAATATCCCTCAAAGAAGTAGATGAATACATAGGAATAAGCAAAGATTACAATGTATTCGAATTGCAAGAAGCCTTAATCACAAAGAACTCAGAAAAAGTGGGACGTATAGTATCTAATTTTCAAGCCAATATGAAACGTCAACCTATGGAAATGGTAGTTGGTTCACTTTTTTCATTTTACCAAAGGCTTTTTATTGTACATCAAAACCTGAAAGAAAATGATGGTTTTCTTACTAAAAATGCCGGCATTAACCCCTATTTTCTTCAAAAAACTAAAGAACAAGCTCGTTCTCTGTCCACACAGGGATTCTACTATGTTTTTAAAATAATAAGCGACTACGATGCACGTACTAAGGGGTATCGCAATCGAAGTACTACAAGAGAAGAATTGCTGAAGGAGATGGTTGGGAAATTGATGATGGTAAAATGATTATAAATTTATAAGGAATAAAATGAAGACTGTTGTGACTACTCAGGTTTCATTAATAGAGAATTAAGTTTGAGTCCACTCCGGAAACAGACATTTTTCACAAAATGAGTTGTTTTGGATGAGATTTACATTTATTGAGATTCGGTGATGCCTGAGTATCAGCTAATTGAAAAAATATAAAGATCGCCAAAAGAAACTTTTTTTATTTTGTGTGTTTCCGGAGTGGGCTCAAGTTTGGACTATTTGCATCATAGTTGAGTGCATATTGAGGTTTCTTTTATCAAAGTAACAAACAGACCTTAGGGTACAGAAGACATGTTGGCCTGATTTAAATATGCCAGATATTTTAATCTTGACCATAGCCATTCTAATAGTACGTTTAAGAACCGATCTATGAATCCTGTAGGGATGTAATATTCGTAGGGTTTTATTGTATTGAAGAAATTCAACCTTGTCGGGGTCGTACGTACCGATTATCGTCTATTTTTTATTATCATATGAACCCTTCAGGTTCAACTCTGGGTTATATTAATGCGAAAATAGCTTGTGTCTATCAAAAAAATGTAATTTTTAAGTTCAAAAGCACGCCACTTGAGTTGTCACAGAATGTTTAATATATTAATACCATCACATACATATTCATATTCATGCAAAACACAATTCTGCAATAACCCCCAGAAATGAAAGTTTGAAAATAATATCTTTCCAAGATCAGAGGCCTACCTGAATAATTCCCCCACCCAACACATCGTCACCTTCATAAAAAACAGCAGACTGACCAGGAGCAATACCTCTAACATTAGCCAAAAACTCTACTCGCATCAAGTCATCAGAACCAGAACAATTATACAGATTGGAGAGGGTACCAGAATCATTGTACCTCACCATGACGACAGATTCCATACCATCCGTAATATCAGTATATTTCATTTTATTAACACGACCCACATTCATGCCATTGCGGAGTAAGTCATCCACCTCACCTAATACCACAACGTTGCTTTCAGGTCTGATTTCAGTAACATATTTGGGCGTGATGAAACCACCTCCTAGGCCTTTTCTTTGACCTATCGTATAAAAAGGATAGCCATCATGTATACCGAGCTCATTACCTTTTTTGTCAATAAATCTTCCTCCTTTTACCCGCTCTTTTAGCCCATTGACTCTGCGTTTTAAAAATCCTCTATAATCATTATCGGGCACGAAACAAATCTCATAGCTCTCACCTTTTTTACTTAAGTCATCATATCCCCAATCGAAGCACATCTTACGTACTTCAGGTTTTGTATAATCACCAAGAGGAAATTTGCTGCGATGTATACATTCTTGGCTCAATCCCCAAAGTACATAGGATTGATCTTTATTACTGTCTTTGGCTTTTTTAATAAATAAACGATCTTCATGGGCTCCGATTTTAGCATAATGCCCTGTCGCTATGTACTCACAATCTAAAGCATCTGCACGTTTTAGTAGAGATGACCACTTAATGTGTGTATTGCATAGAATACATGGATTGGGAGTGCGGCCTGCTATATATTCATCTACAAAATTATCAATCACATAATCGCCAAATTCTTCACGTATGTCTACAATAAAATGATGAAACCCCATATCCACTGATACACGTCTAGCATCATTTATAGAGTCTAAACTACAGCAACCAGTCTCTTTTTTATTCCCTCCTGATGTGGCATAATCCCATGTTTTCATGGTAATACCAATCACCTCATAGCCCTCATTATGTAGCATCATAGCAGTAACTGTACTATCTATACCACCACTCATGGCTACTAATATTTTACCGTGTTTACTCATTTAGTCTCAATTCTACGTGATAGATAAAGCACAATTTATCATTTTTATACAGTAACTCTTTTAGTCAAACACTATCAGATTTATTAATAACAACAATATCATTTTGTTACTTTGAATATTAAGTGGCTATAAGTTGTGACTAGGCAAAAACTCATCAAAATTAAAAAAGTTTCTTTTAGCGATATTTCATTAAAACAAATCATATTATAAAAAATGATACTTCTCGTTCAGCTTCTAAGTACAAATTTATTCAATACTTAATATAGTTGCCTTCATCATTTGAGCAGTATGACTCAATTGTTAAATAAAACATAGAATAAGATATTATTAACTACATTGATTAAATTAATATCAGTCTAAACATTAATTCTACCAATCAAAATCTGGGAAATGAAACATTTTAAAATTAGACAAGTCCTCTTTTTACTCTTAGGAGTGTTTATTACTTCTTGTGCAGTTAACCCTGTTACTGGCAAAAAAGAATTGATGCTTGTATCAGAATCTCAAGAGCTGGCTATGGGTGCCAATGCCGACCCTGGTATTATAGCTAGTATGGGACTATATCAAGACGAAAAACTTCAGGCATTTATTAATGAAAAAGGAAAAAATATGGGCGCAATTTCTCATCGCCCTGACCTTGATTATAAATTCAGAATTTTAGACTCACCTGTTATCAATGCATTTGCAGTACCAGGAGGATATATATATTTTACGAGAGGTATTATGGCGCATTTTAACAATGAAGCAGAATTTGCTGGAGTATTAGGGCATGAGATAGGGCACATCACAGCACGCCACTCTGCCGCACAAATGAGTAAACAACAAGTGCTCGGCATAGGTGCCATGGCTGGGGCAATAGCTTTTAAAGGAATAAGAAATAATTTTGATCAAATACAACAAGGATTAGGGCTAATGTTCTTAAAATTTGGAAGAGATGATGAGAGTCAATCTGATATGTTGGGTGTAGATTATAGCACACAAGTGGGCTACGATGCACATGAAATGGCCAATTTTTTTGGAGTTCTTAAACGTATGCAGGTACAAAGCGGACAAGAGATTCCTACATTCTTGAGTACACATCCTGATCCAGGTGATCGATTTAACAAGGTGCATCAAATGGCCACTGAATATCAAAGTAAAAAAACTTCTTCCACTCCTTTGAAAGTAGGCCGCAATGAATATCTCAAAATGATTGATGGGATTATTTATGGCGATGACCCTCGTCAAGGATATGTAGAAAACAACGTATTCTTCCACCCTGGTCTTAAGTTTTTATTCCCTGTACCTCAATCATGGAAGCTAATAAACAGCCCGCAAATGGTACAAATGGGAGATGAGCAAGGAAAAGCAATCATTATGTTTACTTTGGCTCAACAAAAAACACTAGATGAAGCGGCCCAAGCAGCCATAGAACAATACAGCCTTAGTGTGGTTGAATCCGGAAAAAGAAGAGTAAACGGTAACAACGCCTTGGCAATGATCTCAGTTATAAAACAACAGCAGCAACAGCAAGGAACACCACAACAGCAACAACAATCCATAAGAGCACTTTCATATTTTATTCAATACGGAGGCCAGATATACACCTTTATGGGTTTGTCAAAAGAAAATGATTTTAATACACATTTCAGAACATTACAACAACCTATGGAGGGTTTTCAAATGTTAAGTGATCCATCTAAAATTAACGTAGCTCCTGATAAAATAAGAGTAGTGAGTATACCCCAGTCAGGCACCTTGCAGGCAATATTGCAAAGGTCAGGAATATACGTGAAAGAAGAACAAGAAAAAACGGCATTGTTAAACAATATGCAATTACAAGACAATATTCAAGCAGGTACTTATATCAAAGTGATAAAAAAGGGAAAAAGATAGGAGAAAGGAAATAAATGCCTTGATAGTAACTACTCAAGTGGTATCAACTTTAGTTAAAACGTATATCAGCTGAGTAGTTACCTCTTTGTGACTACTCCAGTTTGCTCTTCGCCTCCTTCAAATAAGCAAGTAAGTACTCAATAGGTTATATAATCAGAATAATTTGCCTTCTGTTTTGGTCAAAAATGCCGCCAAATCACAACAATTGCTACTCTTCCAAGGACGTTGCCCTTGTCTATTCAACTTAAAGGCCTTCAGCCTTTCTATGATAATTACACTACTTGAGTACTTACTAAGCAAGCCTCTCAACACTGATCAACCCGAAGCCCGCTTAATGGATCAATATAATTACCATATATTTCATTAAGTGGATCTAAGACAAAAGGTCTGTACCTAAACTGAGGGTGAGGAATAGTGAGAATAGAAGATTGCAATAATATTCGGTCATAAAAAATGATATCAATATCAATGATTCTAGGTCCCCATTTATATGTTATAACCCTTCCCATATCATTTTCTATTTGTTGACATCTCTGTAAAAGAGAAAAAGGAGATAGTTGGGTTTCTATTTCAATAGCTGTATTAACGAAATCGTTTTGATCAGTGTATCCCCATGCTTTGGTATGATAAAATGAAGAATACTTTGCTATTGGCCCTACTTCTTTTATGATTAGCTCATAGGCCATAGTGATATTATCCTTTTTAACACCTTGATTGGTACCTAAATGTAATAGAGCAGAATGCATAATAAAAAGAATAGTTAGAATGGGAGATGGGTAAATAAATAATAAAATGTTTAATAACGTATGTTAAAATTAGTCCGTACAATAGCTTGTGTAACCAGAAAGATTTGTCATCATTTTTGGTTAAAATGCCGCCCAATCACAACATTCGCTACTCTACCAAGAGCATTGCTCTTGGCTATTCAGCTTAAAGGCTTTCAACCTTTCTAAGATGATTACAATATTGAGTACTTACTAAAATTAGTTGGAAGTGCCTGATTATCAAGACGAAGCTCTTTTAGAGATTCATAGCTTTAGCTATGGATCGAGGAAAAGATGAAGTATTGAGGATCAATCATTTACAAATACATTAACAATTTGTTTTTAAACAACTTCAACAAGTAGCCACAAAGGTGGTGTGCTTTTGAGTAAAAAAACTTTCATTTTTTTACTAAGCAAAGCAATTTGTCTCTTACTAACAGAGCTATTGCTAACCTATTTTAGGTGCTAATAAATTTTCATAATGTTGCCTTATCTCCGATCTAAGAGGAAAATAGCTGATGTGTAGCGAGGAAAGAGTCTGTTCAGCCAAAATTGATGCCACTTGAGTAGATTCAGTAATAATACCGTATGCATTGGGCATAAAAAAAGGAAAAAGGGTAGCAAAATTCAGCAGAACCTCATTCACCCCCTTCTTCCATCCCTAAATAATCAACTTCTTCGGGTTATCTCAATTGCCTTTTATTGCATTGAGATATTTATGTAACTCTTCTCTCACCTTAGGATACAAGAAGAACAAACCTATCATATTTGGAAACACCAGTGCTAGGATCATCGCATCCGAAAATCCCCATACAGCATTCATATTAGCGGCTGCACCAATGACAATGAACAGCAAAAATAGTATTTTATATGTAAGATCAGCAACTTTACTCTTACCAAATAAATAGAACCATGATTGTAGCCCATAATAGCTCCAAGAAATCATGGTAGAGATTGCAAAAAGAACGATTGCAATCGTTAAAATATATGGAAACCAAGGTATAACTGATTCAAAAGCCATTGATGTAAGAGCGGCACCTTCTACTACCATTCCGTTCACAATCATAGGAGTACCATATTCAAATATTCCGCCACTATTATAGAAAATAATCACAAGTGCAGTCATGGTACAGATGACTACAGTATCAATAAATGGTTCTAATAATGCCACCAATCCTTCTGATGCAGGATATTTAGTTTTTACTGCTGAGTGCGCTATTGCTGCAGACCCTGCTCCTGCTTCATTAGAAAATACTGCTCTTCTAAATCCTTGTACCAATACGCCAAAAAATCCTCCCACTGCTGCTTCATTAGAAAATGCACCTTTTATTATTAAACTTATAGCATCATCAATATATGTGAAATTATTTAGAATGATAACCAGACATGCAAGCAGATATATGCCTGCCATAAATGGTACTATCTTTTCTGTTACTGAAGCAATCCTTTTGATCCCTCCTATTATCACTATGCCTACGATGATAGCGATCACAACCCCAATAATGGTGCCAACTGACCCTCCACTCATTCCCATCATGTGTGCTAACTGTACAGCAGCCTGATTACTTTGAGCTGCATTACCACCCCCTAATGAAGCACCTACGCATAAAATAGCAAAGATTACGGCTAAGGCTTTTCCCAATCCAGTATAACCTCTATCTTTTAACCCCTTAGAAAGGTAATACATAGGACCTCCATATACTGTACCATCAGGGCCAATATCCCTATATTTTACGCCAAGAGTACACTCTACAAATTTTGTAGACATACCAAGAAATCCACATAATATCATCCAGAATGTAGCTCCTGGTCCTCCTATAGAAATCGCAATCGCAACACCTGCAATATTACCTAATCCAACAGTGCCAGAAACAGCAGTAGCCAAAGCTTGAAAATGGCTCACTTCACCGTCCTGCCCTTCATCCCTTATGGTGTCCACAATATCACCATCTGGCATATTGACAGCTGCTTTCTCAGGTGAACTATGGCCTTCAATTTCGTCATATTTGCCACGCACAACGGCGATAGCTGTACCAAACTTTGTCAAATTTGGAAATCTAAATGTGAGGGTAAAGAAAAGTGCACCAACTACTAAAAGAATAACAACAATAGGTATTCCTCCTTCTACCAATCCACTTGTAAAAGGAAAAGGAAAGAAAACAATGTGCTCCCACCATGCTGCTACTGGTGCAAAGGCATCATTTATCCTTTCATCTATACCCCGACCTTCTTGGGCGGATATAAAAAATGGAATCAATAGCAATATGAATAAGTTGAGAATCTTCTGGAATCTACTAGACATGTAGGGAAGCTTTGGTTAATAATAAACACCTAAGGTATTCATATATATTAACTCACAAAAATATCTTATAAAAAAAACGAAAATAGGTTAAAAGTTAGATTAGCATATTTTGTCATGTAAATGCCAAATGATAAAATATTTTTTGCCACTTTTGCTAATATTCTGGTATTATGAAGAAAAGATTTTATTTACATTCTATCCTTTTGTTTGGCTTTTTTGCATTCTTCTTGTTCTCATGTATAGAAGAGGCTTACGTGCCAAAAGAAGGTGAAGTGAAAATGGAGGTGGAAATATGTATAGGAGAAGAATTTCAATTTAGAACAGACAAAGAAACTCACCACTTTCTACCATACATAGTAAATGAAGGTGCAGCCAATGTGAACAATAGATTAAAAAGAATTGCCCTTATAAGTCGAAAAATAAATGCCGGAGATAATATTTACATAAAGCCAGTGGCCAAGTTGAAATATAATAGATTAGGCCAAGAGAAAGAAATTATTTTAGCTATTCCAGCCCAAGAAAAATACCGTACAATGCAAATTACTAGCTATGGAGCTCTAATTACTGAATATTACAGTACCAAGCAGTTGATTGAGTATTGGTATACCAATAGGTATGGCTTAGGCGGCGTTAGTAATATGAGATGGATCGCTTTATAAATTGGTTATTCATGGAGCAATGGCCAAAGGCATTTTATACTTTAGAGAGTCTATGACAAATGAGAATAAGAGAAAAGTGGGAAGTGGTAATCTGATTAAGTTCTCAGACAAAGAATTATCTTTCAAGGTATTTACTAGCATTGATGACTGTACACAATACTGGCCCAGCATCTCATGTGAAGACCCTTTTTTTTCACCCCAATATTTTAGAATTTTAGAAAGAAAGAAACTTGAAGGAGCCATTCCTTTGTATGCCTTTGTGTTTTTTTCTGGTCAAAATATGCCAATAGCCAGTTATTACTTACAAAAAAAGAAGCTACGGCTCAGTGACAGTATTGATACTCACAAATTTGTAGAGGGAAGTGGCTTTGCAGCCAAATTTAAGTACTGGATGCAGCGAATCTTCTTTCCAATGGTATATTTTAACATGATGGTAGTGGGCAATCTTTTACTTACTGGAAACTATGGTTTTAGAGGCATTGGTGGCTCTGTTAGCCTCAATGATTTTAAAATTCTCAAGAGACTATTAAAAGGGCTAAAAAGCAAATTAGCTAGAACAGAATATAAATTTAAAGGCGCTTTAATTAAGGATTTCTTCGAAAAAGAAAGATGTAGCGATACAGCTCTTATCGGTATAGGAGAATTTAAAGTAGATCCAAGCATGATAGTACATATCAGATCCAATTGGAAAAATATGGATGATTACTTATTAGATATGAAATCCAAACACCGAGTACGTATCAAAAAACACCTTAAAAGGGCTGCTGACCTAGAAGTGCGTCCACTTTCTGTAGAAGAAGTGGTAGCAAGAGATGCTGAGATTTTTAATTTGTACCGTTCTGTAGTTAATGCATCCGGATTTAATATGGTGTCAGTTAGTCAAGGATATTTTGCAGACATGGTGAATGCTTTTCCTGAGCAGTTTATTGTCAAAGGCATGTTTGTTAAGAATGAACTGGTAGGATTTTATACATATATGCTAAAAGAAGGAGCTGTGATGTCTCATTTTATAGGTTATAGTGAAAAGGAAAATAGGGATCATTCTATATATTTTAATATACTATTAGGTCTTATAAAAGATGCTATAGAGCATAAAACAAATAAGTTATATTACTACCGTACAGCCTTAGAGATAAAAAGCAGCGTAGGAGCAGAGCCATATGGCATGAGCCTTTACCTGATGCACCACAATTCTCTTTTCAATAATTTGATAAATATTATCATCAAAACTTTTTTTCCCAATCCTGTCTGGACACAGAGGAGACCGTTTAAGGTTTATCCTGAGTCAGCCTAAAAATAATTCTTTTTCTACCTCAAAAGTGCCTCCACCTGGGTAGTTACATTACAAGAGAATATTGACGGTGTGAGTGTAAATATAGTTTTAGAAAAGGTTACCATAATTAAGTGATCTTCTTCGTTTCTTGCAGCAAATGTTGCCATATTACACTTTATTACTCCAAATATCTACATAGTTGAATCTGAAGGGTTTATATGATTACAATAAAATAGACGATAATCGGTACATACGACCTCGACAGGGTCGAATTTCTTCAATACAGATAATACCCTACCAATATTAAATCCCTAAAGGATTCATAGATATCAGGTGTACTCAATATTGTAATGATCATAGAAAGGCAACGCCCTTGGTTGAGTAGCGAATGTTGTGATTTGGCGGCATTTTTAATCAAAATTGATGACAATTCTTTCTGATTACACAAGATAATAGTACTTGCACATCATTTGAAACCCACTCAAACTGCCGATTGCCGACTACCTTCCCTTCTAACCACTCCCATTTCCTTCTCCAATTCTTCCACTTTTTCCAGTAACCATGACTTATTGCGAGCAATCATCTTAGATTCTAATTTAGCGCGTATTGATTTGAGTTTTACTTTGTCTCGTCGTTCTTTGACTCTAACTATGTTTTGTAAGGTTGTATTGAAATTTAGAAAGGAGGATTTTCGAGCCGTAGGAATGGCTGTTTTTCTTCTAAGAAATACATTAAAAGATTTTATTAAAGAATCGAGAGTATCGAATTCATTTAATTCGAAATATGATATCAAGAGCATCAATTTTGATCTTATATTATAGCCTAAATCTTCATATTCTACATGAATGAGAAGCTCTATAACCTTATTATAATTCCCCATACTTCTAAAAACTATTGCTTTGTTGAACGAAACTGCGGTTTTTTGATATTTAGGATTCAATTTTTCTTGGTATTGATCAATAAAATCTAAAGCCCAGTCAAATTCTTTTAATTTACATGCATTGAAAACGACATTTCTGAATGTATCAGGAAGCAATTCAGAATTAACTAAAAAGGTGTCATTTTTTAGACCAATTTGATAGAGATCAAAGGTTACAAAGTAGGCTTCTGTTTTAGTTAAATTAGAAATTCTAATGGCTTCATTAAGTAATGTAAAAAGAATATTCCTAAACTCCAGATTAGAAAATATTTTACTTCTTTTAGAGACATATTTATGAAGTTTTTTAACCTCTTCAAGCTTATTATCTGCTTTTGACAAGGCATATAATTGTAAATAGAAATGAGGCTTACTCCCTTTCCTTGCTGTGTTTTTTGCAAAATTAAAGACCTCATCAATAAATGTCAATTTGTCCTTTTTATTGGAAACTGAATTATCATTTTCCAAAAGGTGTGCGAGTCGAAGTTTTTCAGAAAGAAATATTTCATTTAGAATTCGATCTGCTTTTAATAAAAATTCAGAGGAGTCCTTGTTTTTTTTAATTGCAATTTTCCTGTCAAATCCACCTGGTAGGTTGTAGTACAAGTTAAACAACTCATAACGATTGCTGTAATATTCGAAAGTTAATGTCTGTGATTCATTCAATAATTTTTGCAAAGATTTTAGTGATTTTGGGATAAGTTCGATTAGATTCTTATCGATTGCTGCGTTAAGAAGCTCTTTTTCAGTTTTTATTTCATCAGACTGGAAATGTTCAATGGCCAAAAATTTTTCTACTATTTGTAAACATTGGAATAACATTTTGCTCAATCTTTGATCTGTATATTTGTCTACAAAACATCCCTGCCAAAGAAGATTAAAATCTATAGGAGTGGCATTCAGTATAGATAACAATTTTGCAAAAAAATTAGTCGTTTTTGAATTGAAATCGAAGTACGGAGAATTAATGAAAAGAACCAATTTTTCTAATTCTTTATCAGAAAGTTTTTTGAGAACCCGAATGAGCTTAAAGTCCTTCATATGAAAAATAAGTATATGTGTTATTAATGTATATTTAATATATATTTACAAGTTAATACCAAAACGCTTAGAATATGCGGAATTTGTTCACTATTGTCCTGATGTTTTTGGCACTTTATGCGATATCACAAACAAATCCCTCTACAATATCTCAAAAAGTAGTAAAAGGTGAAACTTTTACCTATTCTCTTATTACTACTGATGGTGCTATTGTTAGCATTAGTAGCATATATGAAGATGCCAGTAATAACCCGGAGCGCAATTCTTTTGATATCTATTTTTTAGCAAATGAATTGGGTAATTATACTGATGTATTTAAATATCTTGAAAATGGGAATACCTACTATACCACCTTTCATATTGATGTAGTAGCATCCATTATTAGTACAAGACAGGACTATGACGAGATTTTATCGGGGGAGAGTTTATTTTTGGATGTGGTTTCTAATGACGTCGGTACGGCAAGTGAGCTGATGCTTTCAGCTATACCTTATGTGCAGAATGGAACGGCACGAATTGTAAATGGTTTGGTCGAGTTTACTCCTGAATCTGGATTTGAAGGGTTGGCTTATTTGAATTATGTAGTGACGGATAGTAATGGTGTGTCTGAGACAGGATTTGCTACTATCAATGTAGTTTCTAATCCTTCGGGTGGCCAAATTGCTACAACACTCAAACCCAAATATTTTGTGCAAATAGGAGAAAAGTTGGATATGGTTGTTCCTATAGCCATGATACTTTCTGACATAAGTAGACCTTCATTAGGGAAGTTAAATTTGCTGGATCAAGGGGTCTTTCGATTTGACGCAGGAAAAAAAGTAGGAAGTGAAACCTTGAGTTATAATCGTAATGGAGCGTCGGGTCAATTTGAAATTCATGTTTTTGATAAAAAAGAAAATCATGGATTTGTTTTCGATGATAAAGTTTATACTACTTCAGGTACCCCGATAGATTTTGATGTTTTCACGAATGATTTGGAAGCTATTTATCCCATTTCTGGAAAATCGCCAGAGTTAAAAAATGTAAGCCCTAATTCAGGAAGATTGGTGTACAATCCGCCATCAGGATTTCAGGGGGTAAAAAATTTCTATTACGAGGTGAATGATGGGTTTACTACTCATCGTGGAAATATTACCATTGTGGTAAGTGACGATCTGCCCGAAATAAGAGAATATGAATTTGTAACAAGAGAGAATACTGCTTTTGTATTCGACTATGATTCTCCTATTGAGAATGCAGTTATTAATTTTGCTCAAGCTCCTTTAAATGGATTATTGAGATTGACCGAAAGCGGATTTTTCTACTGCGGTGGTAAAGTGAATGGTACAGACTTTATTGTATATGACCCCAATCCTGGATTCGTTGGTTCCGATGCTTTTAAATTAGAGTATTGCTCAGATAATGGTAATTGTGTAACGCTGGAAGTATCTATAGAAGTACAGTCTTCTTCTGATGATTGTAATTGTATAGGTGCTGATTGTACATGGCCTGGTGATGCAGATGGTGACGGTCGGGTTTCTGTTAAAGATTTACTTCCTATAGGATATAATATAGGAAAGAATGGTACAGCAAGATCAGAAAACGGAAACAATTGGAATGCCTTGTTTGCAGATGACTGGGGAGAATCCTATGGGTCACTCGGAAACGATATAAAAAGTGCAGACAGCAATGGTGATGGCTCAATTGACGAGGCCGACGTAGATGCCCTAAATGAAAATTATTCTAAGCTTAATTCATTTCTAAGTTCGGAAGCCTTGTCTATAAAAAGTGTTCCCTTTTATGCCGTGCCATCGCAGACATCGGGAAGGGATGGAGATTTGATCACAGTTGATTTATACATAGGCACAGAAGCCCAACCTTTGTTGGAATCCAATGGACTGGCTTTTAGTTTTAGCATACCACCTATATATATTCAGGAAAATTCACTTCAATTTTTGTTTAACCATTCTGATTGGTTTGGATACAACAATCCAACCCTGGATATGGTACAGTATCCCGATATAGGCAGGGTAGAAGGTAGTATATCCAGAACAGGAGGGTCGTCTATTGATGGATTTGGTCATATTGGGACTTTTCAGATTGTTCTTCAAGAAGATTTTGATGATGTCAAACCTGAATCAAGAAAACTACCTATAGAAATAGATATAAGTGGAGGGGAATATATCAACGGAGCAGGAAATAAATATGGCCTTCAAGATAGTAAGACCGTCATCTATCTTGATCTCAATGACCAAAACATAGAAAAAGAAATAGAAATAGTCACCTTTCCTAATCCTACGGCAGATCAATTGACTATACATTCTAATAACAAGGATATAATACAAAACATCTATCTGTACAATACCATAGGGCAGAGAATCAATTCTTACCACAATATCCAGTCCAATCACTTCGAGATGAATACATCTACGCTTCCAGAGGGCTTTTATATGGCAAGGGTAGAGACATTGTTTGGTGTGAGTGTGGAGAAGGTGCAGGTGGTGAGAGAATAGTAATAGTAAGGAATATAAAGTTGAACCCACTCCGAAAGTATAAAAAACCTAAAATGCTTACTTCAACGAGTCCAGTATTAACCTTTAAGCTGTCTGATCCTCTTTTTTGAATCTGTCGATACAGAGACATCAACAAATCTCAAAAAATGATAATACTTTCCAAAATATTCCTTTTGTGAAAATTATCTGTTCTCAGAGCGTACTCAAAGTTAGTTTGTTCCTTAGTAACAATAAAAAATAGGTTAGACAATTAATACTTGAGTCTACTCTGGAAAATAACATTTTTCATGAAAAGAGTTGTTTTGTATGAAATTTGCATTTTTTAAGATTCGGTGATGCCTGAGTATCAGTGAGTTGAAAAAAATGTAAAGTTCGCTAAAAGAAATATTTTTTATTTTGTAAGTATTTGGAGTGGACTCATGCTTCTTCTTTTACGACTATGTTGCGTTAAAAATGCTCCCTTCGACATACTCAGGGCAGACTAAAAAAATAACAATTTTTTATCTCAAAAGCGCCCACCTGTAGTTACTCATTTATTAATTTTCGGGTTTTACCTATTCTTTTGTTTTACCCATAAAAACACTTACTCCAGGATGTACAGGATTGCCAGAAGATCGTCTGAACGAAACAATCTGACCTGTATGATATAATGCATCGGCCAAAGGGCCATTGAGTAAATTCCACAGTGGAAATTCACTGGTTTTATCACCTCTTTTGAAAGTGATATTAATGTCTTGAGGGAGAGGGGCACTCTTGCTTTTAAGAATATCACTGGCCTCTTTAATTTGATTTAGTGTCTTGGTTCTTTGCTCTTCCCAGGTCAAGTCTTCTTTTGTAGCCGGTCTTACATTTGGTTTTCCGATCACACTATTAAGTACAACTGTAGTGAGGCCATATATATGAGTCAAAACCTCTTTTGATGGGCGACCTTCGTTTCCAGGACTGTATTCCAAGTCGGTAGTTGTGAGGTCTTTTGTGGCCCAGTAGTATCTATAACCCAAGCCGTCTATCATTCGGGCTATTATGGTATTAATATTATAGACTTCAGGAGCATCTGAAATCTGATGATAGGGAGGATTGACATTCATTGTTTCTTGTGCAAATAATGATATTGGAGATAGTAAAAATAGAACAACTGTTATTCTGACCATGGCAAGCATTTTGGTGACAAATATAAGTGAAATGATATATCCCTTTCAATAAAGAATAGCATATTAGTAATTTGGCTATTTATGTAAATACTCAATATTGTAATCATCATAGAAAAGCTGAAGGCCTTTAAGCTAGTAGCCAAGGGCGGTGCCTCTTGTAGAATAGCGAATGTTGGGGTTTGGTGGCATTTTGGATCAAAAATGATGACATATCTTTCTGGTTACACAAGATATTGAATTTCTACTTGCCTATTTTGTAACTATTCAGGGAGTATTTTTTTGGCTAAAAAAGCCTTTTATCACTATACTTCGGGAATTTATGTCTCAAATCGAAGATGTGGCAGCATAGTCGAGATTCACTAACACATAAAATATGTTAGTAATAGCGCTGCTACTAATACAAAAATAACCTGTGTCTAGAAAAAAAACAAATTCTTACGTGCCTGTTTAGCAGAAAGGTTTCAAAAGAACACCACCTGAGTTACCCTATTTTATCTCAAATTGAAGATATGGTAACATGATTGAGAATTGATTAACAAATCAAATAAGTTAGGAACGGCGCTGTTACTACATCAAAATAGATACCTCAATCTCAATCCTACCTTTTGCTTAGAGCTTTTTTTAGGAAGATTAAAAGCTCCACTTTGATTTATAGGATCACCTATAATATTTTTACTATAGATAGAGTATTCAATACCCAATGAGAATCTATTTAAGAGCTTATACTTAATGCCAGACGTAAGACCATAATTCCAATGTTTAAAATTATATGAGTTTGGCTCAACTCCTCTAATAATGGCCAGACCTTGGTTAACTGATGTAAACTCACCCCAGTTATATCCCCCTATAATACCCGCAGACATTGAAATTTTCTTTAAGATTTTATAATCTAGAGTTAATGCAGTTTCTAGGGTGCTAATTTTGATTTTTTCGAATGAAGTCAATAGTTCCATATTGTCGAATTCGGAATTGAATGGCCCAGAGGGACTCATATCTTCGTTAAGATTATCTAATGAAATAGCATCTTGCTGACTTGACTGTAAAAATATGACACGAGAAGATAATCCCCACTTTTGTGATATAGACTTAGTGGCTCCTGCTTCTGAGCCCCATAAGAATATTCCAACCTTTGATATTTTATCGCCTCTCATTCCTAAAAACCAATGGATGTTATTAGTATCCAATTCTTGAACGGGGTTAAGATTGAGAAGATTTGGTTTGTATAGTTGAGAAACTAATAGATAATTATTGATTATCAATGGATTGATTGATCTTGTTTTAATTTTTGAAAACAATGAAAAAGTACGATTATTTCTTATGATTTTCTTATTTTTTGCTATAGACCAAGCAGAATTAATAACAGTATTACTTTTGTAAAAAGAATGATTTTTTTCTGAATAATAAGCAGAGTTTATATCTATTTTGCGACCATTTGTTGGGTCAATAGGAATGTCTACATTTAGAGCAAAGTTGATTTTTTTTGACGATGTTTTGGACTTATATTTTGCAATAATATTTGTTTTTTCTTGTAGTTCATTTGTTAATATTTTGTTGATAGGATCGAGATCAATCTTTTTGACATCAGCACTTGTATTTTTTATGAACGTAGGAGGGGATTTCTGGTTTTCAAGGGTATCATTATTTTTTATTTGAGTATTCTTCTGACTAATGGATTTTATTTGATCTTTAGATAAAAGATTCTCTTTTTTATTGGTGTCATTTATTAATTGCGCCTTTGATAGAGACTTATTAATACCATTGGCATAAAAAAGACCTGAGATTGCAATCAAGATAAATATTGGAATCCAAATAAGTCTTCTGCGATTTCTTTTCATCGGCATCTTCTGATCTAGTAAAGACTGCATATTGAGCCATGCACCATCAGTCAGTATTTTCCTATTATCCGACATTTCTATAATTTTTATTGATTATTGCTAATTTGCGCTTCAGTTCTTTTCTTGCTTCTGCTAGGTACCATCTGCTGGTGTTTCCATTGATTTGGAGCTGTTCAGCTATCTCAGAATGCTTGTAACCTTCTATGGCAAAGAGATTAAAAACTGCTTTCTGCATATCAGGAAGTGTTTGAATGATCTTAATAAGATCGTCTAGATGCAACTGTTGATCAGTATTCTGATGGCCTATTTGGTTTCTTTCTTGAAATACTAAAAACTTTACATCTTTAGATTCACTCCTCATATAATCACTCACTGATCGGAATATTATTTTTCTAAGCCATCCCTCAAAAGAACCTCTATGCTCGTACTTGTGAATATTTTGAAATGCCTTCAGAAAGCCATTGTTCATAATGCTGATGAACTTGTCTTCATCAGTGGTATAGCGGCGTATTGTGTACTCCAGAGTAGGAAAAAATTGGCGATAAAGTTTCTCCTGTGACCTACGATCATTACGAATACAACCCTGAATTGTATCTCTTAGCTTTTGGTCAATATGGACTGGTTTTATCGCCATTCAGATTAAAAAATCTTTTTCTCTATGACATTAATATGAAAAGACAGCAATTTTTTTTATACAATTTAAAAAGTTGTAACTACTCAAGTGAAGCCAATTTTTATCTTTAAAGCGCTCACATGAGTAGTTACAAAAATTCATCATTCTCAAATATTACTTATTGCTATATTTCTTTTTTTTTTTAAAAAAATTACTCATGTGGTGTGCTTTTTAGCCAAAATAGATGCCAACTGAGTTATAAAATAGATACTCGAGCCCACTTCGAAAACATAAAAAATTTAAAATAATTCATTTTGTGAAAATTATCTGTTTTCGAAGAAGGCTCATACTTATGCAATTGCTTTCAGTAAGCCTTTTTTTTAAAAATTAACCCCAAATCTAAAAGTCAATCTTTTGTATGTAATATCTTGTGTGGTCCTAATTCTATCATCCAAACTATTACTATATGTTATTTCTGCATTTTGAAATAAATAACCAAGGTCAATGGTATATTTCATTGACGTTCTTCCAAATGATAATCCAATAGCTGGGTAGATAGAAAGCCCACCTTTGGTTTCTATAATTTGTAAATCTTCATCTGTCCAGTTAAATGCATATCCTAATTCTAAGCTATAAAATGGCCTTATATTATTGCTATTTACAAACCCCTTAACCTCTGCGAATATAGGTATCATTTCCTCTCCTGTATCCCAAATGAACTGCCTATATCCTGCGCCAACGCCCACTGCTAAATATTGACTCCATTGATATCCTACAGAGGCTGTAATACCATAACCTACACGATTATGAGCGCGGTTTCCTCCATTTCCTGTGAGTAATTGTGCTTTTGCGGTGTAGTAAAGGCCTTTGTCAATATGCAGGATAGGCATTTTTATTTTTACTGCATTATTTTGCTCCATTACCTTTCTTACCTTATCATCGGGAAAGGTGATAGTGGTACCTTGTGTATTAATAATCACTTCTTCACCGTACTTCCATGACACCAAAGTCCCACTCATTATTGAGCCATTTTTAAGATAAACTATAACTTTTTTAGCATCAATGACTTTGGTAGTTTGAGCCGATGTTCCCACTCCGATCAGGACAATAATAACTGATAGAATTATTTTTTTCATAATTTCATTTCTTTTATTGTAACTACTCTGGAGGGGGCTTTTTTAGCCAAAATTGACCCTACCTGAGTAGTTGCCTTTTATTCTACTTGTTCATGGCCTCGCTAAGCAAGGGTCTTATTCACTTTATATTCACAGGTCTGATTACACTCAGCTCCACAGGGTTGTCTTTATCACTTATATCAAACTGATGAAGCCCTTCACTTCCTATCACCAGAAGCAATGCGTCACCAAGAGCAATGACATCTACAGCTTGAATATTCTTAAGATGAGTTTTTAGTTTATCACCTACTTTTGTAGGCTCTGATTCGTCAAATATTTTCAATCCAAGGTCACCTTCACATAGATATAATCTATCATTTCTTACTGAAAGCCCATGAGGATTATCCATTTCAAAAGATTTCAGAAGTTTAGGAATTTTTAAGTCTGATACATCTATTACATCCAATTGGTTATCAAAAGATTCACATGTTCTGCCACTTCTCAATGTCACATAGGCCACATCACCATTCACAAATACTGGGTCACATGCTGTAGCATGCCTGAAAGCAGATAGGTAAGTGGGAGCACTTGGGTTTCTTAAGCTATAAATATGCATTCCATTGTTGGCCCCTATAAATAGGTTGTCGCCGTAGGGAAACAGTGTCTCAATGCCCCATTCTACATAAAAGTCACTTACTCTTCGTGGTTTTGCAGCATCTTTTATATCAAAAATGAAAAGCTGAGAATTATCAATAACATAGAGATGATCTTTGGCTATTGTGAATCGGGCTAACGAGCCTGCTACACCTGTGGTTGACCTGTTTCCTCCAGAGGCGTCGAATTCAGAATTTGAAAGAAGTACATCGTCTTGGAAGAATCTATTGTTATTAAAATTAAGGTCACCGCAGTTAATTTCCAAGGTGATTTCGGTTTCTGAATATCCTACCAATACACCTCGACCTTCATGAAACCTGAAATTATTATAAACATCCTCATCTCGGCACACCATCTGTGCTTCTTTCGGATTTTCGATATTAATGGTAAGTAAATCCATGTAGTTATCAGCATACATATACCCATCTTTGATAGCAATATCAACATTCCCTGGGATTGCTATATAGCCAATATTGGAAGGAGAAGCTGGATTGCTATTGTCGTATATATGTACTCCTTTGTTCTGCTCATTGATAAAGAGGTAATTCTCATATACATATAGCTTTCCCGGTATTTCCAGATTCCTAGGAGCGTCAGTGAATATATCAACCCTTATATCTTCATAATTTACATAGATGGGATTATATTGCACAAAGGTGCGGGTTTCATCGCATTGATCTTTGAGACAAGAGGATAGTGTCAGCATTACTATTGAGATAATAATACTAAAATTAAATACTGCTTTCATGATTAATATTTTGTACCCCTGACGGGTGTTGTGAATATAAAATTGAAACGTTTTCGCCCAAAATGTAAAATTGATTTTGATCTCTATTTTACAAGACGTACAGTAAATGGATATCGTTGGTAAAAATTTAAAATTTATTTTTTTAAATTGCGAAATGGATACTTGGCCTAGAGCATTTCTTGTAGATATCCACCTCCTTTTATAAAGATTAACTTGTAGGAGAAGGATAATCACAGCTTCTGCCAGACTGTCACATTGGCACATCAGAAAACCTCATTCGCACTCATTCGTATATAATTACTGCCAATATTATGTTTTATAAATGAATTTTTGTCAGCCCAATCCTTTTGGCACGTAGTATGCTATATGTCTAGCATATTCATTAGTTTAACAAAAACAGCGTAGTTATATGAAGTTAAAGCCAATTAACGATAGAGTGGTAGTAAAACCAGCTCCGGCAGACGAAAAAACTAAAGGTGGTATCATTATTCCTGATACGGCAAAAGAAAAGCCTCAAAGAGGAAAAGTAGTAGCAGTAGGCCCCGGTAAAGACGGTGAAAAAATGACTGTAAAAAAAGGCGATAAAGTACTGTATGGTAAATATGCAGGACAAGAATTGCAATATGATGGTGATGATTTACTCATCATGAGAGAGGATGACATCTTAGTAATCCTAGATTAACCTAAATTTTATTTATTATTATTTTTTTTAACGAAAATTCAAAAAATTTAAAATATGGCTAAACAAATTAGCTTTGATTCGGAGGCTCGTGGACGTTTAAAAGCGGGTATTGATGCATTAGCCGATGCAGTGAAAGTAACACTAGGGCCAAAAGGTCGAAACGTGGTTATACAAAAAAGCTTTGGAGCACCTATAGTTACTAAGGATGGTGTGACAGTAGCTAAAGAAATAGAACTAGAAGACCCTGTAGAAAACATGGGCGCTCAGCTTGTAAAAGAAGTCGCTTCAAAAACGGCTGATAGTGCCGGAGATGGTACTACTACGGCTACAGTACTGGCACAAGCAATGGTAACAGCAGGGATGAAATATGTAGCAGCAGGAGCTAATCCTATGGATCTCAAAAGAGGAATAGATAAAGCAATAGAGGCAGTAATAATTGACCTTGAAAAACAATCTTCTATAGTAGGAAATGACTTTGATAAAATTAAGCAAGTTGCAACTATCTCTTCTAATAATGACGAAGAGATCGGATTACTTATCGCTGACGCAATGAAGAGAGTATCTAAAGATGGCGTGATCACGGTAGAAGAAGCAAAAGGTACTGATACTTACGTTGAGGAAGTAATGGGTATGCAGTTTGATCGAGGATATCTATCTCCTTACTTCGTGACCAATACAGAGGATATGAAGTCAGAATATGAGTCTCCATTGGTTCTCATACATGATAAAAAAATATCAAATACTCAAGATATTATTCCTATTTTAGAAAAAGCTGCTGGTGTAGGCAAGCCGCTTTTAATTATTGCTGAGGACGTTGATTCACAGGCTTTAGGACTTTTAGTAGTGAATAGATTACGAGGAGGGCTTAAAGTGGTTGCTGTAAAAGCTCCTGGTTTTGGTGACAGAAGAAAAGCAATGCTAGAGGATATCGCTATTCTTACAGGAGGTACTGTTATCTCAGAAGAGAAAGGTTACAAACTAGAAAACGTAGAAGTAGAGCACCTTGGATCATGTGAAAAAATCACTGTGGACAAAGACAATACTACTATTGTAAATGGTGCTGGAAAGAAAAAGGATATTCAAGGAAGAATCAATCAGATCAAACAGCAAATAGAGACTACTACTTCTGATTATGACAAGGAAAAATTACAGGAGAGATTGGCTAAGCTTTCAGGTGGTGTAGCTGTACTTTATGTAGGAGCTGCCACTGAGGTGGAAATGAAAGAAAAGAAAGACAGAGTGGATGATGCCCTTCATGCTACCAGAGCAGCAGTAGAAGAAGGTATCGTTACTGGTGGAGGTGTTGCCTTGGTAAGAGCCATTAAGTGCCTTAACAAAATAGAAGGAGAAAACGAAGACCAAACTCTAGGTGTACAGATAATCAAGAAAGCACTAGAATCTCCAGTTAGAGCTATTGCTGAAAATGCAGGTGTAGACGGAGCAGTAGTGTTTATGGAAACTGTGAGAAAAAAAGGAGCAGAAGGATACAATGCTAAAACTGACACGTATGAAGATTTGAAAAAAGCAGGTGTAATTGATCCTACTAAGGTGACAAGAATCGCTATTCAAAATGCAGGAAGTATAGCTGGAATGATAATTACTACAGAAGCGGTAATAAATGATATGCCAGAAGATAATCCTGCACCTATGATGCCTCCAGGTGGGGGAATGGGTGGTATGATGTAGTCGAGGTTTTATTGCTTAGATATAAAAGAGCTCGTACGGATCATTCTGTACGGGTTTTTTTTATTATGCTGTATTATCAGAGTATATTAAAAATAGTTGTTGAAATGTATCTATTCAGGTGGAACCAAATTTTTATCTCAAAAGCGCCCACCTGTAGTAACATTGAAATTGTTTAAAAACATATTGTTAAGTCATTCATCAAATCATTCCTTAGCCAATCTCGATTGAGTAGCCACATCTATGGTTTGGTTCTCAATATTGTAATCATTATAGAAAGGCTGAAGACCTTTAAGCTGATAGCCAAGAGCAAGGCCTTTGGAAGAATAGCGAATGTTGTGATTTGTTGGCATTTTTAACCAAAAATGATTACAAATCTTTCTAGGCATACAAAATACTGAGTAGTTTAATACAAAAATAGCCTGTGTCTAGCAATAAAATAGCAATTTTTTTATCTCAAAAGAACACCACCTAAGAAGTGTCCGGCAGAAAACTGCACATTTTTAGAATATTACATATTTTTTATTTGCTCTGATGATCATATCACTCGAAAAACCATGAATTAGCGAAAAAATGAATTTAGCCGGAATCATGAGCCCATTCCGAAAACATGAAAAATCTAAAATTTTTCTTTTAGTGATCTTATCTTCCCTTTAATCTGTTGATACTCACATATCTACAAATATAATAAAATTTTAATATCATATAAAATAATTCATTTTGTGAAAATTATCTGTTTTCAGAGTGGACTCAATGTTGAATTTAAGTTATTCGACCTTTATAGATTTTAGTGATTTCGGTGCATTTTTACGTTTAAAACAGAACATTTGTTCGAGCAAAATCAATGTGATAGCACATCTCACTCTATATGATAATCAAGGATGAATAAAATAGAAAAGAAAAGCCAAATGCGAGTTTTGTTCTGTTTATTAAAAATGTATTGAAATCACGTTAAGAAATCTATTTAGGGCAGTACTCTAAGAATGAAGCATAGTGCGCTTAAGAGGCAGTTATTTTTTTATCTG
>JAZGFD010000258.1:0-5666 GCA_036479115.1 Saprospiraceae bacterium
CATAAGCAGATTTAATAAGTTCATCTTTCCAATTCTTATCACCATTTTCATCCGCGGCCAATAAAGAATAACTACGTTTAGTTCGTGCTGTTTTGCCTACTGAATTATTCACGATTCTATCTAATTCAGAACGTTCTTGTTTGGCTAAATGAACGCGATAAATTTTTGCCTTAATTGATTTTTTCTGTATTGAAATCAAGACCCTTATCATTCACTCATAGTGATCTGAATGTAAGTTAATAAAGAATGTACTTTATAATAATCACCATTCCTTATTCGCAACCACCAATTATAATTTCAAAAATTTTGTTCCCCTGAACCTGTATTTCAAAATTATACAATAGTTCAATTCCTATTGGAGATCTGTATATAACATTGGCACCAATAATCTGCTGATTTGACTCAAGTATGCCATTGGTCTGAAAAGTTGAATCTATAATTTGTACACCAGTCAGTTTATTAACTCCTGCATAATTTTGAGGACAATTACTGTTCTGACCACATGTAATCTTTAGAACATTATTTCCACCCCAATTTGCTATCCAAATATTACCCTGAGCATCCTCAGCAACTCCTCTAGGATGGTTTAATGGACTTCCACTCATTATGGTGGTTACAGAACCTCCTGGGCTAATTTTAAAAATATTGGGTGTTGGTAATTGAGACGCGGCTAGAATGTTTCCAGCACCATCAATAGATAATCCAATAACTTCTCCCAGACCAGTAGCAAAGTCTGTCCTTTGACCAGTTGTCAGATCCACTTTTTCAATTTTACCTTCAAATACTTTTGAAACATACATATTATTTCCAGAGATAGCGATCCTCGCAGGGCTATCAGTATTGCCTGGTGCTCCAGCTGTAGAAAGGTCAAAGCTATTGGGTGCAGTACCAGGTTGTCCAGCTGCATTAAATTTGACCACTCTTTTATTGGTGAAATCTACTACATAGATATTACCTGTGGCATCTTTTGCTATTCCTGTGGTTGTTCCAAAATTAGTCCCTCCAAAAGAACTTGCAAAGTTAGTCACAGAACATGACGGACTTGTCTCAATCTCCTTCACAATATTATTGTTTCCATCTGCGAGATAGAGTTTGTTATTGACTTCTACGACATCGTAAGGCTCATTAAATTGAGCACTTGTACACGATCCTATGCTGTTTCCTAGTACTCCTGTTCCCGCTATAGTTGATACAGCATTCGTAATGGGATTAATCGCACTAAGCTTGTGACCAGAGCGTTCTGGAACCAGGACATCTCCAGAAGAATTAAAATATATTGTCGAAGGGCCTGACAGGCCATTTATAGTCTGCGTCACTGTACAATTGACAGTGGTGTTAGTACAATCAGGCAGAGTGCCCCCTAGATTGGTAATGACCTTCGACAAGGTATCCAACATTTGTTGTGCTCCATGAATCGGCTTTGGTCCCGCTATCTTTCCTGTACACAAAGTCGAATACATTTCAGAATATATCGGTAAGCATTCTACTGCCCCACCTGTAGCGTTAAAGACCGTACCCGTTACTGTAAATGAAAGACCAGCTACATAATCAGTGAACGTACTATTGATAGTTACTGTGCCTTTTATCTGGATGGTTCCTGATGCAGGAAATTGACCAGGATCTCCTTCAGGGTACTGACCAAATGCCAGCCACATCGGAAAGGGATTAACCCCATCATTATTCATGACACCATTGATCATATTTCCAATATATTGACAAGAATCCTGATCACTATCACTATAAAATGCTGCATTGTTATTGGGATTATTACCTGAGTCAAAAATGTAATTATAATTGATCTTATTGGCTGCTCCTCTTTTAATTCCGGATGTGTAAATATACCCATTTTCCAAATATCCCTGACCCGTACTCACATCTACAAAGGTATTTTTCTCAACTAAATTTTCATAATTATAAACGAAATTCATGCCTTCATAACTGCCCAAAATCGCATCTCCTGTAGCAGCCATTGCGTCCAGAACAGTTTGTGCAATCTGATAATAATGAAATTCCCTGCCTAAATAACCTCCCCCATTTTCTGCTCTTGAAAGAAACATAATCTGGCGAGGGCCTGTCAGAATTAATGCCGAAAAATAAGTGTTGGAAATATAATTGTGATGGATATGATTGGAGGAGCTTTGATCCATTAATATCGCTGCGGCTGACCACTTTTCCATACCTGTATAGCCAAGTGTATTACTGCTAATTTCATTGTTTTTGTTGACATCTCCATAACCAGGACCTCTACCTATAAAGCGTATACCTCCTCTGCCTAAATACGAAAAATTAGAATTGGTTACCTTATTGTTTTGAGCATATCTGTCAAATCGGACTCCTGTACTTCCGCTTTTTGTGAATGTACAACCATCTACAGTCATATTCTCGGCATTCCGAAATCGCAGTAGTGCTGTTGGCTTATCTACTACCGCCCAATCATGCTGAGAAGTCACTTCATTGCTTACCATCATATAAAAATCACCACCTGTAAATGTAATCCCCTGGAAGGTAATATCCTTTACTGGTATGCCTGTCCAAGTGTTACCATCTCCTCCTGCATCTACCCTAATTAGTTCTGTCAATTGAGGTGCATATATATCAGAAGTGTCAGTCTTGGGAAAGAGATAGATTTCCTCATCTAGACTTGCCCACTCACCAGCAACATCAATACCTTCTTCCGAATTAAGCACCCAATTATTATTTACCAATGGAGATTCGCCACTATCCAAACGAAGTTCTAAAGAGGCAGGAATAGTTGTAGTAATACGTCTATTAGGTACATCTACACTTTGGATAGGTATGATTTCTTGGAGCCATTGCAAAGTAGACTCTCTCAAATCATATTGGCTGGCAAGGCTCCAGTCAGGACTTGTAAAGTTCAATGGATATTGAATATTTAACCTCGCTGTCTGTGCTGCTGGATCATCCCAATTACATTCGAGGCAACCATCAGCGACAGTAGATGTTTCTGTGGCTCGGAATAGTGCAGAAGCTGATCTTTCGAGCCAATTAGACTTTTTATCCTGTAAGTATCTCACATGCTGTATTCCAGAAGGTAATGGAGCTACAAAGTTTTGTCCTTCCTGTGTCCACCCGGTAATCTTGACTAACGATGTGAATACGGGTGTAGCACCAGGAGCCGCCTGAAAACGTATACCACTGTAGGTCCCATCTAAGACCACAGTACTGTTAAAAACATATTCCCCATCAGCAAATTCTACGGTTACTCCATTTGCACCTTGTGCTTTAGCAACATCTGCACCTTTTTGAAATGTAAGCACGGATGAAGCAGGACTAAGTCCATTGTTGCTATCCAGTCCTGAGGTGGAAACATAGACGGTCTGGGTAAATGCGGATAGGCTTACCATCCCGTAAATAAGTATGAGTATATATTGTTTGAAAAGACTGTCAGAAGTGTTCATAGTGGTATCGTTATAGTATTAAATAATTATTAATGAATTCATCAAATAGCAATACAAAGGCTATCACTTGCTATCCTGAGCGATGAAGGAGCCGAAGGATGATATTTCATTTTTAATAAGAGGGAGTATGCCCATTTCAAAAGCCTTTCTCACAATAGATGGAGCATTGGGACAGTCCAGTTTTATCTTTACAGTTCTACGATGATCACCTACTGTATAGTGGCTGATAAATAACCTCTTACCAATTTCTTTATCAGTATAACCCATTGAGATTAATTCAATAACTTCTACTTCTCGATTTGATATTTTAATATTCATAGTATTGTATTTTTAAAAAAAATTTTGTTTAATTTATATTTAAGAATGCCCCTAATTGAATCTCCATTTGTGATAATAACTCTATAGTAAAATTGGACATCGCAACGTTTAATTGACCGCCGCTTTGTATCGTCAAGTGTCCACTAGTTTTTATCGCTATAGATTTTGCTGTGCACAGCTGCCCATTAGTTATTACCGGATCATTAGGTGCATCGGGAATGACCACATCGTCATTGATCGTAGGTACTGTAGCAGATGACCAATTGGCTGCATCCTCCCAATCACTACTGACTGCTCCTGTCCAGGTAATTTGTACACAATTTACTGTCACATCAAAAGAACAAGTAGTAGTATTTCCTGCTTTATCAGTTACTAAAAAAGTATTAGTGGTGGTTCCCTCTGGAAAGGAGCTCCCACTAGGCAGTCCTGCTGTCTGAATAAAGGTTCCTGACGGGGTTTGGATTGTTGCAATAAAAGAATTTGCAATACTAACCATAGTTGTACTGTCTATTAATCCACTATTTTCACTTGCAAACAATAGATAGTAAAGACGAGTGGTCTGTGCCAATCCCGTAATTTGATGTTGGTCATCGTCTGTATCTGTAGCAAAGTTGTGTGTTACTGCTGTATTTTCAGGAATGATAATGAGGTGATTGACCGAAGGGTCACTCCCAATTGCTCCTGGTTGGTTCCGTACACGCTTTACAAAGAGATTGTAGTTATTACCTCCGACCATAATTGTTGTGGTAAAACCATCTGCAATACCCTCACCATCGGCACCAAGCCCCCCTGAAATAATAAAATGGGTTATTCCATCCAAATCAGCAGCCAGTACCCACATGTTGCTCACCTTTCGGGTAAAATAAGCACCATTGGCCTCCACGTTTGGGCAATTTTTTTAATACTTGCCTCATCCAGATTATAAAAACAAGGTGTCGCATATTCTATCAAAGGAAATGATATAGCTTCATTCATATACTGCTCTACAGCAGTTAAGGAGTCTCTTTCTTTCCAGGAAAAAGGCCCTTCTTTTATTTCTATAATTCTTGTTTTATTGCTCATTTGCATTTTTGTACGATCTATTGTGACAAAGATGAGAGCAGACATAATTTAGATCATCCAGTTATGGTTCATATTCGTCCAATTATGGGTATTTGATAAAATAAAACATCCAGCTATGTTTCCTTTTGGAATAGAAAAAACATGGTAAGTACCTGTATATTAATTACTTAGGAGTCTCATTTGTAAGTATTCAACATTTTGTGTGATCAGAATGATTTGTCATCATATTACCTTGGTGGTAGTATTCTTTTACTGTGGCTTAATCATCTATTAAAGCGACAACCCTTTCACCGTCATCTGTGTGTTTGGCTTGCCATTGTGTATGGCTATGAGTGGCTTTTATTTGAACTCAACGCTTATTCCATTGTGTTTTTCTAACAACTGATGCAATGTCCTAACATTCAATTGCAAAATATTACACATAGCAGGTATTTTTTTAAATGCCTTATTGTTATTACTTCTTTCTGTTACTTCAGTAATAATTCGAATATCCGTATCTGGATTTTTATGTCGTTCAATAAGAGCATAAATTATCATTCTTGCATCTGCAGAAGCAAGAAACTGTTTTATTTCTTGCTCAAATTCCGCTTCATTTAGTGTCCTTGCACATGGTGTTTTAAAGTTGTTATCAACAAGATTGTAAAATTTTCTTATTGAAGGGGGTACTAAATCCTCAACGATTCAGAGCCAATTTATAACTCATTGATATAGAGCAAAATATAAACAACTATAAAAAAAATAGTTTACAGCTGTTTATATATTTGCAAAAACATTAATATGAGTAACAAACTTGAGCCCACTCTGGAAAAACAAAAAATCAAAAAAGTTTCTTTTGGCGATCTTTATATTTTTTTCAATTAGCTGATA
>JAZGFD010000259.1:0-6739 GCA_036479115.1 Saprospiraceae bacterium
TTCATATCTATATTTATTTTCGCTAATGCTCAGTCCAAAATAACCATTTCGGATTCCAGAATAGGATTACTAAAAACTACTTCAAACAAGGTATTGGGATATGCCTTTGTGGCAATGAATAAAAATGTGGTTTTCACAGCTGCTCACAATATCATTTATGACGAACACATGCTTTTTGAAGATGCTCAGGGAAGGCAGTTTTCTTTGCGTGTTGTGGCCACTGATAAGGTGGGAGATATTGGGGTTCTTATGACTAATGACAATATCCATGATGATCCTTATAATCTTAATCTCAATTTTTCTATAGACCAAGAAACAGAGTTGTTTGGATTTGGAAGCAATGATTCTTCTGATTCTCAAATGAAGTTCAGGGCATCACTTTCTGGAAAGGCCAGCAAAATTCAAAAAAATAGAGAATATAAATCTGTTAATCTGAACATGAAAAATGCTCCAGTTATGTCGGGTATGCCAGTGTTAAATGCATATAATGAAGTAATAGGATTAGTTACCAGTTCTAATAATAATGACGCTATAATAAAAGTGAGCATTATGGATGGTGACATGTGGAAGAAGATGTAAGTTTTACAAACTGCTTATCAAGTACCAATTATATTTATTGTGAGCCTTTTGACCATCAGGAGGCTCTTTTTTTTTGATGAAAGCAAATGATTTACTTTTTGCATCAACATTAGAAATAGGTAACTACAGGTGTAGCAAATTTAGGGTAAATAAAGTTTTTTTGACCAAATTTGAGCCCACACCGAAAATTTACAAAATCAAAAAATTTACTTCTACAAGCTCTGTATAAATCTTTTGGCGAAATTCACATTTTTTTCAACTCGCTGATACTCAGGCATGACCGAATCTTAAAAATGCATATTTCATACAAAACAATTCTTTTTATGAAAAATGTTAGTTTCAAGAGTTGACTTATATTTCAATTACTTTTTTTTCGCCATAGCTCTGCTGGGCCTTAAAAAATGAGCTTTATCTGTTAAAAAAAAAATAACAAGTTTTTACCTGCCTGATTGGCAGACAGGCCTCAAAAGCGCTCACCTGTATAGTTACGAATAAAAGATTGTAAGAATTCAGGTCAAATCTTTTGAAATCTGCCAGACGAGCAATTGAAAAATGGCTTTTTTAGTAATGCTCAATTGCGTCTTAGTAGAAGCGATAATACTATCTTATTTTATAAGATAGTGAATCTCGATAATATTGGCATATTTTCGATTTCAAGGAACAATAGTCTAAGAGTAACACAAAAAGAATGTATTTTAACAAAATCGATGTAATTGAGTAGTAATCCTAGAACATTCAGATATGAAGGAGATGGAACATATACTAAATGATGCCCACTTTCAGAACACCTTAAAAGAGCTTTCTGAAACTGGCAATCAGTCCATTGACCAGATAAATCGAGAAGCATCTGAGTATTTAAAGGAGTTGTATAGTGAACAAAAGCCTTTAGTCAATGCAGTAGCATTACAAATCTCACAGTTTATTTTAGAAAGGGCTTATGACAAATCAATAGATGTAAAAGCCACTGAGATTAAAAAACTCAGTAAATTGATGAGAAATCACCCTGTTGCTTTTGTGATGACACATAAGACCTATCTTGATATGATGGTACTCGGCGCAGTGCTTATACAACACGGGCTAGAGTTGCCTTATACCTTTGCTGGCATCAATATGAGTTTTTTAGGGTTAGGGGAATTTGGTAGAAAATCAGGTGTAATTTTCATACGTCGCTCATTCAAAGATAATCTGGTATATAAAGCCAGCCTCCGTCATTTTATCAGCCATCTTGTAGGCGCCAAAAGCCATTTTATGTGGGCAATAGAAGGAACAAGATCACGTACAGGAAAATTAGTGTGGCCGCAGATGGGGATTTTAAAATATATTGCAGAAGGGGAAGACCATTCGCAAAAAGAAGTAAAATATGTACCTATATCTGTAGTGTACGACCTGATTCCTGATGTGCAGGATATGACAGAAGAGGGGAGGGGCAAAGATAAAAAATCAGAGAGTCTCATGTGGTTCTTGAATTATATCAAGAATATGAGTGGCGATTTTGGCCGAATATCATTGCGTATTGGAGACCCTATAGAACGTACAGCTGATCAAATGGCATCTATTCCATTGGAAGAAGATTCTCTATATAGTAAGAAATATTCCCTTCCACGGTTTGCTTTTGAATTGGTACATGGTATAAACCAAACTACCCCTGTTACTACATCATCACTTGTTTGTACAGTGCTATTAAGCAAATTTGCGGCTGAAAAAATAGACATCGAAGCGGATATTCATGAGCTGATGGCCATTGTTGAGCACATCAGACCTGATGCGTTAGTAGATCGAGGAAAATCAATTAATGAGAGTGTTCAGGCAGCTTTAAACCTTATGATTCAAGGCAATGTAATTCAGCAGCTCGGAAATGGAGTGAAAGCTAAATATTCTATTGTTGCCCGTAATTTTTTATCAGCCACTTATTATTCTAATATGGCTGTACATCATCTTTATCATAGGGCTTTCATTGAAATGGCTCTTTACAAAGTGTCAAAGCTTAAAAGCAATAGGCTCAATGCTTTTTGGGAAGATGTAATGAAGATGAGAGATTTGTTCAAATTTGAGTTTTTCTATTCTCGTAAATCTGAATTTTCAGACGAAATCGAGCAAAATTTAACACTTTTTACAAAAGATTGGGAAGCCCAATTAAAAGATCCTGAAGCGAAAATAAACTTGCTTCTTGATACCCAATCAACCTTTGTATCTCCTGTGATTCTTAGCACTTATATAGAAGCATATAAAGTAGTAATACATGCATTACGTACTCTGGATCTTGATGCTTATGAAGATGAAAAATCATTGTTGGATGCATGTCTTTTTGTAGGAGAAGAGATGCATTGGTTAGGGAAAATACACCGAGTCGAATCTGTGTCAAAACCATTTCTACAGAATGGGATCAGATTGGTGAAAAATAGAGGGTTAATTCCTACTTCAAAGAAAACGAATAAAAGAGAATTGGGTTTATTTTTGAAAGAATTAGAAACGTATTCAGAGCGCATTAAATCCTTACAATCTATACTTCTTAAGGCAATAAAAAAGAAAACTAGAAAAACCATCCACATTGAAAAGTATGTAGTACCTGGAACCCTAAGTGCAGCAGTATCTACTGATGTATTGGAGGCTGAGGAAGGAGCCAATATTGGGGCTTTCTTTGATTTAGATAGGACCCTCATACAAGGTTTTTCAGCTAAAGAATTCTTTCAAGAACGGTTACTTAGTGGTAAAATGTCAGCAAAAGAAATCACCGCGCAGTTTTCAGGTGTACTTGTATACGCGATGGGTAATAAAAATTTTGCAGGCCTTGCTTCGACCAGTGCTCAGGGAGTAAAAGGAGTTGACGAAAAAGTATTTATTGATCTTGGAGAAGAGGTATATCTAAAACATTTAGCCGATTCCATATATCCAGAATCTCGAGCCTTGGTAAAGGCTCATATGGAAAAAGGACATACGGTAGCTATCATCTCTGCTGCCACACCTTATCAGGTAAATCCTGTAGCACGAGACTTGGGCATAGAGCATGTAATGTGTACTCGTATGGAGGTAAAAAATGGCAAATTCACTGGAAGAATTGTGGAGCCTGCATGCTGGGGAGAAGGAAAGTATATTGCAGCTAAACAATTAAGTGAAAAGTACAAGTTAGACATGTCAAAGTCCTATTTTTATACGGACAGTCATGAGGATTTGCCATTGTTAGAAATGGTAGGAAATCCTAGACCAATAAACCCTGACAATGAGCTAACAAGTCTTGCATTCCAAAATGATTGGCCTGTCTTGCGATTTAACGATGAGATTCAGCCTGGAGTTTCTAACATTGTGAGAACGGCTTTGACTATGGGCAGTTTTATACCAGCCGCTCTTAGCGGAATAGTGTCTACCGTTCTTACTGGTTCAAAGCGAGATGGCGTTAATAGCATGATGGCTACTTTAGGAGAATTGGGTACGAAGATGGCTGGTATTAAGCTAACAGTGAAAGGGGAAGACAATCTTTGGTCTCATCGCCCCGCAGTATTCTTATTTAACCATCAAAGTAGTGCTGATATGTTTATTGTATCAAAATTGCTTAAGAAAAATGCCGTAGCTATAGCTAAAAAAGAATTAAAATCTTCTCCTCTTGGCCCCATCTTGAAAGCGGCAGGAGTTATTTTTATAGATAGGTCAAATAAAGATAAAGCTATAGAAGCGATGAAACCTGCAATAAATGCTCTTAAAACAGGTACCTCCGTGGCCATTGCTCCTGAAGGTACGCGGAGCTATGATTATAAGATAGGTGCCTTTAAAAAAGGAGCTTTTCACCTCGCAATGGCTGGAGAAGTTCCCATTGTGCCTATAATAATTAAAAATGCTCATGATGTAATGCCCAGAGGGAGAAACCTAGTAAGACCATCTGTAGTTGAAGTGGTTATTCTAAAACCTATATCCGTGAAGAATTGGACCAAAGAAAATATGAATGAAAATATCGCAGAAGTGAGGTCGCTATATCTTAGAGAATTACAGCAAGAGGAATAATGCGCAATATTTTTTTAGGCCTACAAATAAAATTTGACCACTATTATTTAAATGAAGAATTTCCAGCACATTTTTAATTTTAGGGTAACTACTCAAGTGGGTGCTTTTGAGACCTGTCTGCCAAACATGTAGGTAAAAATTTGTTATTTTTTTATTAGACGAAACTCATTTTTATCAAAATAGCAGAAGAATAATGCAAAAAGAACTTTCTTTAGCCAAAATTGACTGCTCCGAATTTGTTACATTTTATGATTGTTCTAATCCCTTTTAGAAAGAAATTCTAAAAATCAGTTTTCGATGGAAAAATCAGTTTTAATCGGGTTATTTCATGGATGGCAACTTGCCCAAAAGTTTACCTAGTTTCATAGCTAAAGAAGTATCTCCACCTACAGCCAGTCTCCCTTGTATCACAGCTGTTTGTACTTTTAATTGGCCTTTGGCTATCCTTATAAAATTCTTATCTTGGACGGTGAAAGTAACATCGGCTTTTTTTGTCTTTCCTTTCTTTAATACAGCTGTTTTTTTAGTCATATCAAGTACCCATTCCGAAGATTTAGGCCCTGCAATGTTAAACTGATATACAGCCCCTCCTTCATTTGCTGCAATTTTATGTGTTTTTAAATAATTGCCCAAGTGATTGAAAAATTTATCAGATTCTGGAGTCTGTTCTTTATTGGTCTTTTTATCAATAATTTCATTTTGTTTTTCCAATATCGCTTCTTCTAGTTCATTTGCTGACTCCCTGATATATCTTGTAAAGAGTTTTACATCAGGCATAGAGTTACTATCAGATGTGGCACTAATATTGACTTCTCCGTTATAACTAAAAATAGTAATGATCAAACCCATACCATCCATTATAGGTGCAGTACCCATGACTGCGTAAAGCTTGTGTCCTTGTAAGTATAGTGGAAATTGTGGGCCAGGCACGTTTGTTATTACACAATTAAATACAGGGTTGTGCATTTTAGCCATGTTAAATCTTGAGTATATTTTTGCAGCCTGATTGGCTATTCCATAAGGTACGGCTTCTGCCATATCAGCAAGGGATTTTGCCCCCATCGCGCCTTGATAAGTTTTCCCTTTAATTGTATTCTCATGTATTTTTTCTAATCGCTCTATTGGGTCTTCGATTTGCGTAGCCAGTTGCACTAGCATTGTTGAAACCTTGTTTCCACTTTGAGATTCTTCTGATTTTTGACGCACCGAGATAGGCACCATTGCTACCAAAGGTTTTGATGGCAGTTTGTTTTTTTCTAATAAATACCTCCGTAATGCTCCGGCACAAATTCCTAGAATTATATCATTTAAAGTAGTATCCATGATAAGTTTAAGCACTTTCATCCTTTCTAAAGAGAGCATTATACCACTCCATTTCCTTTGTGCAGATATGATAACGTTTAATGGTGTTTTTGGAGCAGTAAATGGAGCAGTAGGAAGGTCTATATGTTGCACTCTGGTAAGCATTCCTGCTTTAACTGTTGCTGATATACTATTAACAATAATTTTAGGCAGTTTCAACGGGTTTTTGGCAAAACTTATTGCGCTTCTTGCTGCCAAAGACAGCTCATTAGGGAGAGGTTCTGGTTTATACTCTCTGGGTTCTTTTAGCTTTCCTGGTTTGGGAGTACCGTCAAAAATAAGGGAAAGCATTCCTGCCCCAGCTACACCATCTACGGCTACATGATGTATTTTGCCTATCACTGCCACTGACCCTTTCGGTACTTGTTTGATCGCATCCAGCCCTTCCACAAAGGTATAGTGCCAAAGAGGTCGCGACCTGTCCAAAGGTTCACTAAAGATATCAGACGCTATTTTTCTTAAACTTTCCCAATCTCCGGGGTTTGGAAGTGCTATATGGTTGACATGAAGATCAAGATTAAAATTGGGGTCGTCAACCCAATAAGGGTAATCTATTCCCATTGGCACAGTCATCAACCTTTTTCTTAACAAAGGAAATTGATGAATTCTTGAAAGTATGGTCTTTTTAAAAATATCAAATTTTAAGGAACCTTCAATAAGGCAAACACTACCTACGTGCATAGGACTTGTAGAGGATTCTCCATATAAGAATGTTGCGTCAAGGCCTGTTATGGGTTTTATGTTTGAAAGGTTTAAATTTTCTAAAATTTTATCTACCATATCTTTTTATGCTATTCGAAGGAAA
>JAZGFD010000260.1:0-5236 GCA_036479115.1 Saprospiraceae bacterium
AGGGCAATTGTCAACATGAAAAGCAAAATGAAAAGATTAGGGATAGATATGGTGGAAATTATTGCTGCGTAACAGATTGAGTATCAGCCCTGTCTTAGGGGAGTTAGATAGAAAAACTTACAAAATCTAAAATGTTCACTTCGACAATCTCTGCATAAATCTTTTAGTGATCTTATCCTCTTTTTCAATCTATTGATAATCAAGCATCAACAAATCTCAAAAAACTGATACTCTCATCTAAAATATTTCATTTTGTGAAAATTATCTGTTTTCAGAGTGGGCTCAACATTTTAAAGGCCATACATTGTGAACAATCTATATTTTGAAAAACACCAATGATGAGCTCACTCCGGAAACAAAAAAAATCAAAAAAGTTTCTTTTGGCGAACTTTACATTTTTCTCAATTAGCTGATACTCAGGCATCACCGAATCTCAATAAATGTAAATCTCATCCAAATCAACTCATTTTGTGAAAAATGTCTGTTTCCGGAGTGGACTCAATGATTACTCCGCATCTAAATACAACCCTCAATATATTCTTGGCATAGCCCAATACCCAATAGGTAAATATTATCAATAATATTCAGCATATTAGCTCTCTAATAAAGGAGCTTTCAATCCTTAAAAATGCAATTTTATGAATAATTTATTACTCTTATTTTTATCTTTTTTATCCTTCCTCTCAGGGTCATTCGTGTACAGCCAAGAAAGTAAAGCAGATATAACAGGGAAGTGGGATTTAGAAATTTATAAAGATGGCAAACAATTACCCTCTTGGTTAGAGATATCCAAATCCGGCAGGCACACATTAGTTGGAAGATTTGTTCACTATTCTGGAAGCGCACGACCAATTTCGGAAATAAAAGTAGATGATAAAGGAAAATTTTGGTTTTCTATTCCTCCCCAATGGGAAGGAGGTACTAGGAACCTGTACTTTGAAGGATTTACTGATGCTGAAGGAATAAAAGGATCGCTACGATATGTGGATGTGGATGTGGATGGTAAAACTTTCAACTGGACAGGAAAGAGAGCCCCTAAACTGGCTTATACTGAAAACCCCAAATGGGGAAAACCGATTTCTCTTTTTAACAAAAAAAATCTTGATGGATGGCATGTCAATGGCAAAAACCAATGGAAAGTAGAAAATGAAATTCTAAAAAATGTAAAAGCAGGAGGCAATTTGATTTCAAATGAGCAATTTACAGATTTTAAAATGCACATAGAGTTTAGGTACCCAAAGGGCAGTAATAGTGGTATCTATCTTAGAGGCAGATATGAAGTACAGATTGCAGACAATCAGGGGCTAGAGCCTACTAAAACTCTATTTTCAAGTATATATGGTTTTTTCGCTCCTAATGAAATGATGGCTCGAGGGCCGGGAGAATGGCAGGAATTTGACATTACACTTATAGGCCGCCGGGTGACAATAATAGCCAATGGGAAAGCAGTAATAATAGATCAAAATATACCTGGTATTACAGGTGGAGCTTTAGATAGTAAGGAAGGCGAGCCTGGCCCTATTTTCATACAAGGCGATCATGGCTCTATTGAATTTAGAAAAATAGAGATCACACCTATTCATTAATTGCCCTAATATTAAATCAACGCATATCTCTTTCCTGGTAAGCTCTTTACAATTCCTTTAAATTCTAAAGACAAGAGCTGTGATGACAGCATGCTCAACGGTCGCTCTAAGGTAAAATGTAAAGTGTCAATGTCTATAGCGTCCTTTTTCTTAAGCACTTCTACGATAGTTCTTTCACTTTCATTAAGTTCTTCGAAAAGGCGGAGCTGTGCTTCCACTTTTTCCTGCGGCTCCCATCTCATAACATATCCAATATCTTTGGCCGTTTGAAGAAGGTTGGCTTTGTGTTGTTTGATAAGATTATTACATCCCTCCGATACTTCATCACCGATTCTACCAGGAATAGCAAATACATCTTTATTCATATTATTGGCATATTCTGCCGTTATCATCGATCCACCTGATTTTTTAGATTGGATTACCACTACCACATCACTCATAGCGGCTACCACTTGATTTCTTATTGGAAAATTTTGTCTATCAGGGCCAGTTCCAAAGTCAAATTGGCTGATGATGGCGCCATTGGTTTTTATCTTTTGTGCCAACTTATCATGGCTGGGAGGGTATATCACATCAAGTCCAGAACCTAGTATGGCAAGATTGCTAATTCCTATTTTTACAGCTTTTCTATGTGCACAACCATCAATACCATAAGCCAATCCGCTAATAATCTGTACTCCATATTCTTTCAACCCTTCCACAAGTCGTTCACATTGCATTACTCCATATTCAGTACAATTTCTTGTGCCTATAATGGCTACCGTTCTGTGAGCATTGAGGTCTGCACTACCATCTGCATATAGTAATAAAGGAGAAGCATCATGATGCTTCAACCTTTGCGGATAATCTTCGTCTGTATAAAATATTGGTTTTACACTACGATGTTTTGACAGCTGATCTATTGAGTACTTTGATAATTCTTCTACGTTTGCATTTTGGACGGCGTTAGCTACAAAGTCCCCAATTGTAGAAATACTTGTAAGGTCTTTTTTCTTTGCATTAAAAACGGCCTCAGCATTGCCACAATGATTGATTAAAGTCTTAGCAGTAATGTTGCCAATACCTGATATACGAGTTAATGCTATTTGATATTTTAAGTCATTCTTGATCTGGTGCATTTTGGGCTTTTTGTAAGTAATACATAGTTTCTTGAGGCCTGTTTAGTGATTTGTATACCTCGCTCAATGCGAGATATGTGCCTTTGTCATTTTCGTTAATTTTTGAAGCATAGAGTAAAAATCGAGCCGCCCATTCTTTCCTATTTTGATTCTTATACAACTCTTCATATCCTAATTTTTTATAAAAACCCACCATTTCTGGTACATGTGATGGAATGCCATTGAGATACTTCAGATACTCGTGTAAAAAAGAAGTTTCTGGCGCCCTTTTGCCTATTTCATAAAAAGAACTGAGCAAACTTGGTAAATTATTATCGTTCTTATATTTTTCTGCTGCTACTCCTGCTTTCATGCGAGCAGCGTTGTGATAGGTAGGCAATATTTCAAAAGATCTAGATATATAATATTCTGCTTGACGTAAATTTGCTTGTTTTTCGGCTAATTTTTGTTCTTTTTGATATCTTGTAAAGTAGCTGGTACCCATAAAAAGGTTAGCTCTCGCACTGTTTTTCGATACTTTTACTGCTGATGAATTCAAAGTAAATCCATTTTCCCAATCAGGTACCCGCTGTATACTTTTTCCAATATAAAATACCGATAGCAAAAGAATAAGAAAATAACCTGAGTATACAACATTTCTGTTTTTGTGAGCTATCATTTGCATAAGACAATATGCCATAAAAACAGATGAACCTAGAGACGAAACAAATAAAAATCGTTCATTCATAAACGTTCCCACTCCCAAAAAGAGATTGCTAACAATAGATAAAGTAAGAAGATAAAAAAAGATACTCCATGCAAGTACTCGTTGTTTTTTCCATGTAAATATTGCTAAGAAACCCATACCGAAGTGAATAATCACAGAAACGATCGAAGCAATATTGCTCCATGTCATGATAGGAATATGATACGGGTAGTAATCATGGGTCAAAGGGTGAGGAAAAATAGACAGTTTCAAATACAATAATAGAGTATGAGCAATGGTAGCATATTTATTATCTAAAGACATTCCAATAAATGGGTTATTCATTATATCAGTGGCCTGTGTCATCCCCAAAATATACCCAACAGCATTATATCTCATCCCCATATAAAGCAGAGTAGGAACAATTAGAAAAGTTGAAACAACAAGCCACTTTTTAAGATCCAAAGACCTTAGTAGCAAAAGTGACATAGGGATAACAGCCAAAAAAGTAAGCGCATTTTCTTTGGATAAAAGTGCCATAAAGAAGGCAGTTGCACTTAGAAAAATATACTTAATTTTGGAAGTATCTACATATTTAAAAGAATAAAATAAAGCCCATAGTGAAAACATTAAAATGAGGATTTCATCTCTGCCTTTTACATTGGCAATGGCTTCCACATGGATAGGATGTATCATGAATATAAAAGAGCCAATTGCAGAAAACATTACTATTTTGTTTTGAATAATAGGGCCAAAACAATATCGTAAAGTGTTGAATATGAGCATAATACAGCATAGATAAAGAATGGCATTTATCAAATGGCTCCATTTGCTATTTGTCCTTAAAAATTGGTGTTCTATGGCATAAGTGACCAATGATAGAGGCCTATATCTCGCTCCAGGTAAAAGGTTTTGCTGCGATCCAAAATACCCTTCGAATGACTCTGAGGTGAGCAGATCAGCTATGCCAGATATGCCTTTTTGTACATAAGAGTTTTCCGTAAACACAATCTTATCATCCAGTACATAATCAAAAGAATAAGTCTGCCCATAAATAATTCCTATTATAATCGTAGCAACAATAAAAAGAACTTTTCTATCGAATAAGATTGGCATAGTCGAATATTCTAAAAATTATTATTGAAAAATGAAAGCAATATAAGAATAGTGCTTATAAAAAAGAGCCGTTGCAGGGGTGCAACGGCTCCATATAAATGCATTGGGCAAATTAGTAATGCATTCTTGAGGACTACTTTCCTTAGAATATCTTTGTGTAGTAACAGCACTTATGAAATATCCCGTTATAGTTATATAATATCTAATATTTAATGCTAACGATATTATATTTGTTGAAAGTGCTAATATTATAGGTTATACAAAATTATATTCTGTAATAAAGACGCGAATTTACAACAAAGTCACATAATTAAGATATCGTTAACTATTGAGCCTTTACAGGCAGGATAGAACATTGATAAGTTTTTAAGTATGCTCTTGATTTTCAAGCATTTATGATTATCGAGTATAAGTACTCAACAATTCTCAGTTTAGGAATTTAGGCGCATCTAAAATGTAAAGGGTATTAGGAAAACACCAATTAATCAGGTTCTGATTAAGCGGTACACTCCCTTTACCACCTACTTTCTAATCTAAACTGAGAATTTCAGGTAAGTATTCAATTTTGCAATCATCATAGAAAGGCTGAATGCCTTTAAGCTAAATAGTGTCTGACAGAAAACTGCACATTTTTAGAATTTTACATATTTTTTATTTTCTCTGATGATCATATCACTCGAGAAACCATGAATTAGCGAAAAAATGAAATGATGCAGAATGTTGAATTTAAG
>JAZGFD010000261.1:0-6762 GCA_036479115.1 Saprospiraceae bacterium
AATATCCACATCTGCACCAGGTATCTGGTTTGGGCCAGGTACTAGACCGTGATCAAACATCATCATATCATGTTGTATTACTCCAAGCCAATCGGGTTCTGGATAGATGCCAGAACCTTGAGGGTTCTCGATACCTTGTAAGCTACTTCTATTGCTGACATAAGCTGCACTACCATTGAGGCCAGATTCCTCATTATTCCATAATATCATCCTGATTGATATATCGGTTTTAATATTAGGATCAGAGAGTATTTTTGCTATTTCCATGACAATGGCAGAACCTGAGCCATCATCATTGGCAGCATTACCGCCACCTCTTCCATCCAGGTGCCCAGAAACAATGTACATCTTATCAGGATTGACATCACTCACTTTTGTGACGTACATACTCTTCCTTGCATCACCCTGAAAAGTATAATTGGCAAATTCTACAATGTAGCCCATGTTTTGTAGATCTTGGATGGCCCAAGCCTCTGCTTGATCATAGCTGGTACTACCTGAGCTAGTTAATTGAGACCTGTCACCAAATGACGCAATTTGGGTAACTCTAGCTTTATAATCACTGAAAATTGCCCTATTCACTATTTTTTGAGAATAATCTGTTTTAGGGTCATCACAAATATTTGATAAAGCGGATATGCTCACATCATCGATGGTAATAAATGTAATTTCATCAGCAAGTGTTTTTAAAGAATTAAATCCTCCAAGACTTATTGTATGAGATCCAACAGAAAGTGGTCCTATGACTTTTTTGTATTCAAAAAACTGGTCAGAACCTATTGTAGGGCCAGAATTTCCATCTCCTTTTATTTGATCAATATAATCTTTAGATCCTATTCCAACCAATTGATTATCAATGGATAAGAGAGTCTCTGATATTTCATTTTCTTCATAAGTGCCTGCTTGAGTTATCTTAAACTGAAAAGAAATGATCACCTCTCCAACAGTAGCCATGTTAAATGATCTAGTCCATCCTCCTGACATTCCATTGATTTCATTTCCATCTATACCTCCTAAGGTTACAGTTAATGCCCCTGAGTTATTCACCCCTGTATTAGTTGTTCTTACTCCATTGGCATAAGCTGGTGCATTAGTCCCTTTAAAAATGTCATCTTGATATGAAAATTGATCTTCGGCAGTATTAAAATCTGCTGAAATTATCTGCTGACTTATGCCAGTAACATATCCTGCAATAATGCTTATTATTATCAGAGTTAGTTTAGTGAAATTACTTTTCATTTGTTATATACTTTTTCTTTGTGCCGAAGCGAATCATTTTTTTAATGTACTTAAAATCTCCAGCTTGAATACTGTAAAAATATGCTCCATTCTTCAAGTCTTTTGAATAATCTGAACTGTTCCAAGTAACCGTATGGTAACCAGCTGGATATGATTGATGTACCACGGTATCTAAAATATTTAAATCTTTATTGTGAATGATTATAAGAACATTTTCAGATTTTGGTAACTCAAAAGGAATAGTAGTTGATTCATTAAAGGGGTTTGGTTCATTTACACCCATGTCATAGTCTCTTGGGAGATTTAGAGAAACATTATTCTTTAGTAGTACCAATTTTTTACAATCTGATGTCGCTGTAAACGATTCTATTTGTAATTGAATTTTATGCTCTTTTTCAATATGAATTATCTCAAAAGAGTAGTTTCCAGAAGGCAACTGAGGCAAAATAAATTTTGCTTGGTAATGATCTAAAGAGTCAGCAATAAATATTGGTTGTGCAACTGTCTTTGCTAAGATTAGGTTGTTGGATTTGATGAAAAACTTAGATGATCTAGCTTGCTCGAAGTGGCCGGTTGTCTTGATATTATAAAGGAGTTCTATATCTCCTTTTTTATCTAAAATCACCTTAGTAGTCCAACCAGAACTTTGAGATAGTGTGGTATTTGATTTTAATGCAAATGTGCTTTTTCTTAAGTCCATCTGGGCTATGACTATTTTACAGTCAAGATCACAGATGTCACCTATACCATCTCCATCTGTATCTTTTTGAGAAGGATTAAAGGAATTAGGACAATTGTCCTGAGCATTCTCAATACCATCATTATCAGAATCTATAAAATGGAGTAACTCAGTAGCAAAAGCAAATTTAATAAGTGAGCATATTAAAAAACCAAATACCAGAATATTATGAAATATAAAATTAGCATTATGAAACACAGTCTTACTTTTATATGAGTAGTTACAAGTAATATAAGTAAATAATTTGTTTAAAAATGATCTTTAATATTAGTTGTAAGTGCTTTAAGTAAAGCAAAATCATCACCATTTTCTGTAGAAACCTAAAATATGTAATCTCTTATACCAAAATGAAAAGTTTAATAATAAGTTCATAACATATTATAAAAAATCATAATATAATAGTATTTTTGTTCCATTTAAATACTAGTAAGTACTCAAGGGGTGTGCTTTTGAGTAAAAAAAGTACTTTTTTTTGCTAAGCGAAGCAATTTTCCTCTTAATATCGGCGCTATTACTAACCTATATTATGCGTTAGAGAATCTCAATTATGTTGCGACATCTTTGATTTGAGAGAAAAATAGCTGATGTGTAATAGAAAAATAGCCTTTTTAGCCAAAATTGATACTACCTGAGTCGTTACAAATACTATAACTCACATTAAGTGTCGTTAATAGATCAAATAAAAAATACGGATGATTATATTCTCTTTTTTTCTTTTTCAGGCTGATGTCCCTGAAGAAACAGTGAGTCAAAGTTTATTAGACCTCATTACTCAAGGGGGGCCTATAGGTAGCATTATTGTGGCTATCCTATTAATTTTATCAGTATTGGCTGTATCTATTTTCATAGAGCGTTTTTTAACAATAAAGAGTGCTGGCAAAATTGACCAAAATTTTATGAATAATATTAAAGCGTCTGTTGCAGCAGGGAATATTCAAGGAGCAATTGCCCTATGTAAGAATAAACCATCACCAATTGCAAGGATGGTAGAGAAAGGCTTAATGCGAATAGGAAAACCACTTAAAGATATTGATGCCGCGATTGAAAATGTTGGGAATCTTGAAATATTTCAATTGGAAAATAGATTGTCCACACTTGCTAGTATAGCAGGAGCGGCACCTATGATTGGTTTTTTTGGTACTGTGACGGGTATGATACTTGCCTTTTATAAAATGGCCAGTGAGCAAAATGTAACACCTGATGTTTTAGCAGGTGGTATCTATCAAGCTTTGATTACTACAGCATTCGGATTATTAGTAGGTATTTTTGCTTTTATTGGTTACAATTTACTAGTAGCACGAGTAGGGAAAGTGGTTTATAATATGGAAAAGACCACTGTAGAATTTATGGATTTATTACAAGATCCGTCATAAACTATTCTTACCAGTGGCAGTAAAAAAAAGAAATAAAGTAAGCGCAGAGTTCAGTATGTCATCATTGACTGATATCATCTTTTTATTGTTGATATTTTTCATGTTGACATCGTCAATGATTCAAATTAATGTAAAATTACCTGAATCTGATTCCAAAACTGTAGCTCCTACTGATTATATAGTGATGATGACCAAAGACGGTAAAGTTACTTATAATGGGAAAACAGCTCGATTGAGAGATGTAGAAGCTCTAATAAAAAAAGGGGTAAGAGGAGCCACGAATAAGGAGAATGCTACAGTGACAATCATTGCTGAAATAGGAGTGCCATGGCAAAAAGTGAACGAAGCAATGACAATAGCAAGTAGGCTCAAAATGAGAGCGATCATCGCCACACAACCTAAAGGGAACTAAATACTATGGGACTTAAGAAAAAAACAAAAGTCAGCGCGGAATTTAGCATGTCTTCTTTGACAGATATTATCTTTCTTCTTCTTATTTTCTTCATGCTCACTTCATCCATGATTGTGCCCAATGCGCTAAATCTTAAGCTACCCGGAAAAAATAAGAACAATACAGAACTCAAAGCACCACCAACAAATATTCAAATAAAAAGAAATGGAACCTATTGGATAAGAGGGCAAAAGGTTTCTTTAAAAAAGATAGAAAGAGCTGTGATCTCCTTGGGAAAAAAAGGAAGACCAGTGAGCATGACTCTTTCACCAGACCCAAAAGTGCCTAATGAATATGTGGTTGCAATAATGGATATAGCATTTAGGTATAAGGTGGCTACCATTATTGCTGATATTAAATAAATTCTCTTACTCAATTCTTTTATCGTAACTACTCAGGGGGTGTGCTTTTGAGACCTGTCTATCAAACAGGCAGGTAAAAATTTGGTATTTTTTGTTAATCGAGGCTCATTCTTATCAGAATAGCAGGGCTATTGTTATAAAAATAGCCGAAGTATAATAATAAAAAGAACTTTTTTTAGCAAAAATTGATACTACCTGAATAGTTACATAAAATAAATTTATGCAGGTCTATCCTCTCTTTCCTTTGCAGATAGTTGTATTTCCTCATGAGGATTTGAATTTGCACATATTCGAACCACGATATATCGAGCTAATCGGAGATTGTAAAGAAAATGGATTGAAATTTGGCATACCTACTTTTAGGAAGGGCTACAAGCTGGATTATGGCACATTGGTAGAGTTGACGAAGATTGAGAAAACATACCCCGACGGTAGAATGGATATTAGAACCAAGGGTATCGAAGTACTGAGAGTGAAAAAATATCTTAATAAAATTCCGGAGAAACTCTATCCTGGTGGCGAGCTAGCTTTAATCAAAATGGATGTTGAGGCAGACGAAGATAAATGTGAGAGAATAAGAGATTTGTTGATGGAACTCTACTCCTTTATGAACATAAAAGTAAAACCCAAAGCATTAGAAAAAGATATCTTTTATTCTACAGAAGTAGCCCATAAAGCAGGATTTAACTTTAATCAGGAATACCATTTTTTACAATTATTCACTGAATATGAACGCCAAGAATATTTATTGGATCATCTGCAAACGTTAATACCAGTAGCGAAAAATATGGAGGAAATGAGAAAAAAGATTCAATTAAATGGCCATTTTAAAGATATTTTACCACCAAAAGTTTGAATAAACAGGTTAAATGAGTTTTTTGCAGGTAACTACTCAGGTGGTGTGCTTTTTTAGCGAAAATTGATACTACCTAAGCAGTTACTTTTGTAGTATCATTTAAAAGAATATAATATGGTTAAATTAATTGTAAATGTATCACTTCTAGCTGTTTTGGTTTTCTCCTCATGTAAGCAATCTAATCCAGAGGATTTGTTATTACAGACCGAGGGTAAAACTATCAAAGTAAGCAATGCGGGGTTGGCAAGTGCTCATCCTATTGCAACAAGAATAGGAGCAGATATCATGAAGAAAGGGGGCAATGCTATTGATGCTGCTATAGCGACACAGTTTGCATTGGCTGTATGCTACCCAGTGGCCGGCAATATTGGTGGAGGGGGATTTATGGTCATAAAAATGAATGATGGAGAAGTAGCGACTTTGGATTATAGAGAGAAAGCTCCACAGGCTGCTCATAGAGACATGTATCTTGACAAAAAAGGAGATGTAATAGATGGATTGAGTATTAATGGACATTTGGCGGTGGGAGTACCTGGTACGGTGGATGGAATGATTAAGGCATTTCAAAAATATAGTAAATTAAAAGACTGGGAGGCTCTTGTACAACCTTCAATAGATGTGTCCAGAAATGGTTTTGTTATTACAGAAAAACAAGCTAAAAGGTTTAACGGCACTCTAAAGAGATGGAAAAAACTGAATACAAAAGCCAATGTGTTTACCTCTAAAACCCAATGGAAATCTGGCGATCTTCTAATCCAACCCGAATTGGCTCTCACGTTTGAAGCCATCAGAGATCAAGGAGAAGATGGTTTTTATAAAGGATGGGTAGCTGATAGCCTTGTAGCAGAAATGAATAGATCTAATGGTATAATAACCTTAAATGATTTGGCAAGTTATGATGCAGTGTGGAGAGAACCTATTAGAGGCACTTATAGAGGCTTAGAAATTATATCTATGCCGCCTCCGTCATCTGGGGGGATTGCTTTGATACAATTACTAAATATTTTAGAAAATTATGACATGTCTGCTATGGGCTTTCATTCTCTGGAGGCCATTCATCATGCTGTGGAAGCAGAGCGTCGTGTGTATGCAGATAGAGCTACACATTTAGGTGATAACGATTTCTATCACGTGCCAGCAGATGCTCTTATGAAAAAAGAATATGCCTTAGAGCGCATGGCAGATTTTAATCCCAATAAAGCCACTCTTAGTGCTGATATAAAAGAGGGAAAAATGGCCAAGGAAAGCGAACAAACCACCCATTTTTCTATCATTGACGAAATGGGCAATGCCGTATCTGTCACTACTACACTCAATACTGGCTTTGGATCAAAAATAGTAGTGGGCGCAGCAGGATTCTTCCTCAATAATGAGATGGATGACTTCAGTGCAAAACCAGGGGTGCCTAACTTTTTTGGCCTAGTTGGCAACGAAGGTAATAGTATACAACCTGGTAAAAGAATGCTCAGTTCGATGACTCCAACTATCGTCACTAAAGATGGAAAGGTTAAGATAATAGTAGGATCTCCTGGAGGGTCTACCATTATTACTTCTGTATTACAAATAATAATGAATATCTTAGATTTTGACATGACAGCTAGTGAAGCCGTAGCAGCATGTAGATTTCATCATCAATGGACTCCAGATCTACTTTATGAAGAACCTGATTGCCTTGGAGCCAGTCTTAAAAATGACTTGACAGATTTGGGACATACCACAAAAGCAAGAGGAACAATAGGGAA
>JAZGFD010000262.1:0-8050 GCA_036479115.1 Saprospiraceae bacterium
TAATTTGATCCTGAACGAGGCAAAAAACGCAGTCATAGCAGTAGATATGGCGAGTATTTTTAACAAAGAGCAGGTTCAAAAGATGCCAAAGTTACCCGTCAATTTATCCTTGACAGAGCACTAGGTAAGAATCAGCAATTTAATTGATTAATTATTGCAAATATTCCGTATCGCATTAAGTACCAATGATACTTTCTTATTTCTTGCTAATAAGACCTTCTTGTTTTTGGGACCATTCTGTCCAAGAGCCATCATATATAGCCTTTTTATTTTTAAGTGCTAGATCAGCAGCTAAATAGGTGATGCATGCCGTAAGCCCTGATCCACATGTAAATATCAAATTTTCACCTTGGATACCTCTGGTAGTGAAAATTTCCAGTAATTCTTCCTTAGGTTTCATCTTTATTCCATTCAAGACATCTTTGAACGGGAGACTTCTTGAATTTGGAATGTGGCCACTAATTAACCCCTTTCTGGGTTCAGGAGCAGTGCCACAAAAGCGACCATAAGATCTAGCATCTAATACTGTAGCTGATATGTAGTTAATATTTTCTAGAATGTCTTGCATACTTTTTACTAAGCTAGTATCAGGCTTTACCGTGAAGTTTCCTTCGCTGTAAGTATCATTATTTATGGCTACAGTATGATAACCATCTTTTACCCATTGAGGTAGCCCTCCATCCAGAACTGCAATATTGTTAAGGCCCATAGCTTTAAACATCCACCATACCCTTGGGCTGGTATAAATACCGAGATTGTCATAAACTACGATATTATTGTTATTATTTATACCCAATGTCCTTGCTTCTTTTTGAAAACTATCAGGAGAAAGAAGTGTATTTGGCATTTCTGTGGATTGAGCACTGAAAGTGCTTTTTAGGCTAATAGATCGGGCATGTTTTATACAAATATCAGAATAATGCGATTGTAGGCCAGATTTATTTTGAGATGAGCTGGCATCGAGAATGATAAGATTAGGATCATCAATATGATCACTCAACCATTGAGTATTTACAAGTGAATTATTCATATTTCTTGGCTTTTAGACTTCACTTTCTTCTTCTATCATCGTGTGGTAGACATTTTGAACGTCATCATCTTCCTCAATTCTGTCAATAAGTTTATTAATAGCCGCAATTTCATCAGGACTTGTAAGTTTTTTAGCCACATTTGGTATTTGCTCAAATCCAGAGGACAGTATTTCTTTATTCATCTTCTCTAAAGCATTTTGTAATTTGCCAAAACTTGAAAAGTCTGCATATATCATTATCCCTTCTTCGTCTTCAAATACTTCTTCTGCACCAAAATCTATGAGTTCAAACTCAAGTTCTTCTAAATCTTCGCTATTATTTGATATTTTAAACTGACATTTTCTATCAAACATAAATGACACGGATCCTTGGGTACCTAAACTTCCATCACATTTGTTAAAATAACTACGTACATTGGCTACCGTTCTTTTATTGCTGTCAGTGGCAGTCTCTACGAGCATAGCAATTCCGTGCGGACCATACCCCTCCAGAATTACTTCTTTATAATCAGAAGTATCCTTATCTGTTGCTTTCTTTATTGCTCTTTCTACATTGTCTTTTGGCATATTAGCCGCCCTACAATTTTGGAGTACCGCCCTTAATTTTGAGTTGCTTTCAGGATCAGCTATGCCGCCGCCCTCTTTGATAGCAATGACTAAATCTTTACCCAGTCTGCTAAAAGTTTTGGCCATTTGGCCCCAACGTTTCATTTTTCTTGCTTTTCTAAATTCAAAAGCTCTTCCCATAGTTTAATTATTAAGCTACTAAAATGAGTATTTACCCTTTAAGATATATATTATCAAGAATGTAGGTCATGATTTTACTCTTACTTGTTTTTCTTAAAAATCTAAAAATACACAACACTATTCAAACCAACAATCAATTATCTGTTTGAGATAATATCAAAGTTAATCACTAAAAAATTGTATCTAATCTTTTTTCCTCAACACTAAGTGCTGTGTCAAGCTATAAATGATGGGTGATCTGGAATCTTTTAAGCCTGCACATCGTTGGAAAACCACTCGTTTAGCTTGCTAAAATCGTAAATGTTCCGCTTTGTTCAGCCTCAAAATATTCATCAAATCCCATTTTGCACTTGACACAACACTAGTATTTGAGTGTTCATTTTGTAGTGATTTATTTACCATAAATAATATAGTGGAATAAAGAGATAATGCAGAGGTAATCCTATACAAAATGCTCTCGGTTTGTAAGGAAATTGGCATGACCTGATGGAAAAATTGATATATTTGACACACTAAAAACAAATATTTTCTTCCACACATTTATAGTGGATAATTTAAATGGAATGCAATAGTTTATGAGTCAAAAAGGAACAAAAAAAAATCTTTACCCTAGTGTACTTTCTTATCAAATTCACAACTTTGAAAAGAATCCAGCCCAAGTTTTCTCTGACGCAGAAGAAGGAAGTATTTATGTAGCGCGAAAGATTGCTGATGCAATAAAGAAACAACAAAGTATAGGGGAACATATTGTACTGGGGCTTGCTACAGGGTCTTCTCCAATAAAAGTCTATGCTGAGTTAATAAGAATACATAAGGAAGAGCACCTATCTTTTAGCAATGTGATCACTTTTAATCTTGATGAGTATTATCCTATCCAGCATGACCAACAGCAGAGTTACCATCATTTCATGAATGAATACCTTTTTGATTTTTTAGATATACCCGAGAGTAATATCAATATTCCAAGTGGAAAAGTGGCTTTGGAGAAATTACATAAATATTGCCTTGACTATGAAGAGAAGATTAAATCCTTAGGAGGTTTAGATATTCAGTTATTAGGTATTGGCAGAAGTGGTCATATAGGGTTTAATGAGCCTGGAAGTAGTAAATCTTCGACCACAAGGTTGGTACGATTAAATGCAATTACCAGACATGATGCAGGAGATGACTTTTTAGGTAAAGAAAATGTGCCTTACAAGGCGATCACCATGGGTGTAAAGTCCATTTTGGAAGCCAAAGAAATATTTGTATTGGCTTGGGGGCAGCACAAAGCAGAAGTTGTAAAAAAAGCATTAGAAGGGCCAGTATCTAGTGAAATTCCGTCCACATTTTTACAAGAACATGCCCATTGTGAATATATATTAGATGAAGCAGCGGCTTCTAGGCTTACCAAAGTAGAAATGCCGTGGTTAGTTGGCTCATGCCTTTGGGATGAAGGATTGGTAAGAAAAGCAGTTATTTGGTTATCAGATAAAGCAGAAAAACCAATTTTAAAATTGACAGAAGAAGACTATGAAGAACATGGTTTAGCAGAATTGTTATTGAAGGTAGATAATGCTTATAAAGTGAATATAAGTGTTTTTAACCAGTTACAAAGAACAATAACTGGTTGGCCAGGAGGTAAGCCAAAATCAGAAGGACAGAAAAGACCTGAAAGGGCAATGCCAGAATCTAAGCGTATCATTATTTTTTCTCCTCACCCTGATGATGATGTGATTTCTATGGGAGGTACGTTTCTGAGACTCGTTGAGCAAGGTCATGATGTACATGTCGCTTATCAAACTTCAGGAAATATAGCAGTACACGATCATGATGTTGAAAGATTTATTGAGTTTTTTGAGGACTATTATGAAGAAAATGAAAATAAAATATGTGATTATATAGCTTTGATAAAAGCCAAAAAAGTACTTCAAAGTGATCTTTTAAATAAGAATACCGAAGAAGTAAGAAAGCTAAAAGGACTCATTAGAAAAGGTGAGGCCAGAACAGCAGCTAAGTTTTGTGGCCTTCAAGACTCCAACATACATTTTCTGAATTTACCATTTTATGAAACGGGCAGCGTTAAGAAAAATGGACCTACAGATATAGATTGGAAAATTACGGCAGATTTAATCGAGACTATCAAACCACATCAAATATTCGCAGCTGGAGATTTGGCAGATCCTCATGGTACGCATAGGATTTGTCTTGACATCATATTAGAAGCATTGAAACAACATAATCAAAAACAATGGATAGCTGATTGTTGGTTATGGTTATATAGAGGTGCTTGGCACGAATTTGCCATTGATGAAATAGAAATGGCAGTGCCTATTAGCCCAAAAGAGCTCATGAAAAAGAGAAAAGCAATTTTTATGCACCAATCTCAAAAAGACAGTGCACCTTTTCCAGGAGAAGATAGTCGGGAATTTTGGCAAAGATCAGAAGACAGAAACAAAATTACAGCCCAACAATACAGAAGTCTCGGCTTGGCAGAGTATGAAGCAATGGAAGCTTTTAAAAGATGGATTTATTAATGAAATATGAGCCCACCCCCTGAAAACAGATAATTTTCACAAAATGAATTATTTTAAATGACATTACCATTTTTTGATATTTGTTTGTGCCTGAATACCAATAGATTGAAAAAGATGATAAGATCACTAACAAGAAATATTTTAGACTTTTTATGTTTTCGGAGAAGACCCAAATATTAAAATAGGTTCATAACGGTCAAGAGAATGCCGGAGCCAACGTTGGGACACACGTCATTACACTACTTTTTTAATTTTGAGATCACTCTAAAAATGGATAATTTTTGTAACTACTCAGGCGGAGTCCTTTTACTGTAACTATTCAGGTGGTGCGCTTTTGAGATAAAAAATTGCTATTTTATTACTTGACACGGCTATTTTTGTATTAATAGCAGCGATATCACCAACTAATAAAATAGGTGTGACTACTCATTTTGGAAGTATTCAATAGCTTGTGTGACCAGAAAGATTTGTCATCACTTTTAGTCTAAAATGTCGTCAAATCACAACGTTCGCTTCTCAACCAAAGGCTTTGCCCTTGGCTATTCAGCTTAAAGACCTTCAGCCTTTCTATAATGATAACAATATTGAGTACTTCCAGATGAAAATATCGCTAAAGATTTATACTGAACTCGTCGAAATAAGCATTTTCATTTTTTATGAGTTTCCGTTCAGTCGCTACTTAAGTACAAAATGTCAGGATTTAGCCAAGGGGCAATTCAGGTAGTAAGTGAATGAAAATGGCTCTTCGACGTAGTACAAGGTCAAAATTAAGTAAAAGTTAACCATCAATTTAAAATTGAGACAACACTTAGTGCTTACTCAATCGTTTCCTGATCTTTGACAATCCCACAGGAGTGAGACCAAGGTAAGAAGCAATCATATATTGTGGTACTCTCTGGCTGAGATCATGCCGTCTGTCCATGAGGCGAAGGTAACGATCTTCATTGCTGAGGATATCTTTATTTTTACTTCTTACCATAAGTTTCATAAATTGATCGAGTACCAGTTTTCGCCCAAATCTTTGCATGTCCATTGATTTGTCATAATGTGCATCCAACTTATCTTTATGGATCATGAGTACTTCTACATCTTCTAATGCTTTGGCTGAGCAAACAGTAGGTCGACCTCTCTCATAGCTAAAAAGATCAGTAGTAAATTCATCTTCGAGAAAAAATTCAATAACTTTTTCAACACCATCAATCAATCGATAGAAAAGTAGAATTCCTTTCTCCACATAGTAGAAATGATCTACAAAGTCACCCTCTTTAAATAAGAAGTCACCTTTTTTGACCTTGTAATGTTTACAGTTACCTGTAAGCTCATCCAAATCTTCATCACTGACATTTGAATACTGAAGTATTTTCTTTTTTATTAAATCCACGGCTGCAAGTTACGAAAGAGATTTTATTTCGGTGATGATACCTTTTAATGACTTTGCTGCGTCACCAAATAACATTTTTGTATTCTCCTTGAAGAAAAGTGGATTTTGTATTCCGGCATACCCTGGTTTCATACTTCTTTTGAATACTACAACTTGTTTCGCTTTCCATACTTCCAATACGGGCATTCCATATATTGAGCTACTTGGGTCATCTAGAGCAGAAGGATTAACCACATCATTAGCACCTACCACGAGCACTATGTCCGTATCATTTATATTGCCGTTAGTATCATCCAAATCAAGTAATTTATCATAGCTAATATCCACTTCAGCAAGTAAAACATTCATATGGCCAGGCATACGTCCAGCCACAGGATGAATACCATAAAGTACTTCTACGTCTTTTTCACTAAGTATTTCATCCAATTCTTTAGCTTGTTTTTGTGCTTGAGCTACGGCCATTCCATAACCAGGCACCATAATCACTTTAGAAGCATAATTTAAAAGGATAGCAACATCTACAGCTTGCACACTTTGTACTGTCTGATCTTGATCTCCTGTTGCACCTGCCGCTGCTGCGACTCCAGTAGCTGAAAAGCCACCCATTATTACATTTAATATTGATCTATTCATAGCATTACACATCAGTACTGTAAGGATAGTGCCTGATGCACCTACAAGTATTCCCCCTAATATCATGATCTGATTATCATAGAGAAAGCCAGCTGTGGCAGCAGAAATACCCGTCACAGAATTAAGTAATGATATCACCACTGGCATATCTGCACCTCCAATTGGAGCAACAAAGGAGAATCCATAGACGAGTGAAACCAAAGTCGCAATTATTATAGCTGTTGAGGAGGGACAGCACCATGCATACCATAGTGATGCTATTGAAGCAACAAATAATAAAATATTAATGTATTGATGACCAGGCAGTACAACATGTTTGTCTTTTACTTTACCATCGAGTTTAAGATAGGCTAAAATACTTCCTGAAAAGGATATTCCTCCCACCAAAAGGGTGAAAAGAATAATCACAGCTTCCATCCCATCCATTTTACCATTGCTTGTGATCTTGAGGTATTCCACTAGTGCAAGTATCATAGCACTTCCTCCACCTAGGCCATTGAATACAGACACCAATTGAGGCATCTCGGTCATTTCTACTCGTGCTGCTGAAAACCATCCAATGAGAGCGCCAATTATCAGAGACCCTATAATCCATCCAAAATTTCCAAAGCTACCTTCTAAAGGGAAGGCCAATGAAGCTATTATGGCCAGTCCCATTCCAAAAGCTGCTGTAAGGTTGCCCTTTCTAGCTGTCTGTGGGCTACTAAGTCCACGCAATCCTAAGATGAAAGCAATTGCTCCTATCAAATACATCAAGTATACTGCTGCTGTCATATTTTATTTCTTTTTTTTAAACATTGCTAACATTCGATTGGTCACGGCGAATCCGCCAACAATATTAATCATAGCCATAATCATCGCTATTGCTCCAAGTGAAAGGGAAAAATAATCTTCAGGATTTGCCTTTCTTAAAAATAGTATCGATCCTACGAGCACAATCCCACTTATTGCATTAGCTCCTGACATAAGTGGAGTATGTAGTACAGATGGTACTTTTGAGATTAACTCAAAACCTAAAAATATGGCAAAAACTACCAAGTATATAGATAGTATGTTATTTTGAATAAATTGTAATATATACTCCATATTTTGTTTATTTTGATTTAGGATGAACCATTGATCCTGAGATTATTTCGTTGTCCATATTAATATTTAAAGTACCTTCTTTGATGAAAGTGGCAACATAATTATGAATATTATTTGCTAATAACGAAGAGGCATCTATAATGGCTCTATTATAAAGAGAAGAGTCTCCTATTACTGTCACTCCTTTGTGATTTATTTCTTGATTGTCTTTTGTTACTTCGCAATTTCCTCCTGTTGAGGAAGCGAGGTCGATAATTACAGAGCCTGGTTTCATGTCTTCTACCATAGCTTTTGTTACCAGTATTGGTGCTTCTCTTCCTCTTAATTGTGCTGTAGTAATAACTACATCTGCTTTTTTCACACTATCGTGAATGGCTTGTTTTTGCCTGTCTTTATAGTCAGAGGTCTGGTCTATAGCATAGCCACCTGCATCTTTATTATCTGATGATCCTTCTACTTCTACGAATTTAGCCCCGAGGCTTTGCACTTCTTCTTTTACTGCTTTTCTTACATCAAATACTTGCACTTTAGCACCTAGTTTTCTAGCAGTAGCAATAGCCTGAAGCCCAGCTACTCCAGCTCCTAGTATTAATACAGATGCAGGTTTTACAGTGCCTGCAGCAGTCATCATCATCGGAAAATATCTTGGCAATTTTT
>JAZGFD010000263.1:0-12652 GCA_036479115.1 Saprospiraceae bacterium
GTAGTTACAGTAAAAGTACTATCGCATCTATATTTTCAAAATTTTATCAGTGTTGAGCCTTGTCCGCCGCCTTCTTCTTTAGGATGCCATACTTTTTTTACATCCTTGTACTCTTTGAGTTTTTTAAGTAATAGTTTTCTGAGTACTCCACTTCCTTTTCCGTGTATCACTTCGAGTAAACTAGAACTACCCAAAAGGGCATTGTCCAAAAATTCTTCGATAGATTGAGCGGCATCTTGATAATTATAACCCCTTATATCAAGTTTGGAGTCATTAATTCCTGTGTTCCCCGAAGTATCAATGTTAATTTTACGAGAACGACTTATTTCTATCTGCTTCCTGATAGGTCGTAATGAAGAAAGGGCTACACTAATAATCATATTACCACTCAGGATATCCGCATTCTTTTTCTTAATTTTTTTAATTATACCTTGAGTATCGCCATCTACAAAAGCCACATGATCACCTATTTTATATATGTAATCAACAGGGGCAACTTCTAAAATTTCTTGTTTTAAATCTACGACATCATATGACTCTGTAGTACGCTTTTGCTTTAATTCTTCTCTTAACATTTTTGCGTCTTCGAGTTTCTTTTCTTTAGCAAGTGTTTTAATCACTTGATCTATTTTTATCCTGTCTGTCTCAATAGCAGCAATTTTATTTTCTTTAAGCCTAATCTTATGTTTCTTTTTCTTGATAATCAAATCTTTGTTCATTTGATCATAAGATTGAATGAGTTGATCTAATCTGTTGCGCTCATCGTATATCTGGCGCAGTTTTTCATCATATTCTGCTTTTTCCTTTTGGAGTGAAACCAAAAGATGTTCAATAGCATTCTCTTTTCTTCCCACTTTTTTTCTAGCATATTTTATCAAAGCAGGATGTAAACCAATTTTATAAGCTACCTCAAATGCATAACTGCTACCGGGTGCACCTACATGAAGTTTATAAGTAGGTGCCAACTCTTTTTCATTAAAATGCATCGCACCATTTACAACACCTTTCTCTTTGTAAGCAAATACTTTTAGAGAAGAATAGTGTGTAGTAATTATACCATAAGCTTTTAAATGATTAAATCTTCTGAGGATACTTTCTGCAATGGCCCCGCCTACTTTAGGGTCTGTACCACTACCAAATTCATCAATTAAAATGAGGCTTTCATTATTTACATTTTTTACTACATGATTCATGCTTTCTAAATGTGAGCTGTATGTACTCAAGCCTTCATCAAGATTTTGAAGATCCCCGATATTGGCAAAAATAGATTTGAAATCTCCAATTACAGATCCTTCTTCCACAGGTACTAGAAATCCAGAATAGACCATTAAGTGAATCAGACCAATTGCTTTAAGCGTAACTGTTTTCCCCCCAGCATTAGGCCCACTGATTAATAAAATTCTATTGTCTTTTTTTAACATCAAGTCAAACGGCACAACCTTGAACCCATCTAAGGTCATTTCTTTATGCTTCAAAAGTGGATGAGCTGATTTTTTTAGATGGAGGCACGTTTTATCAGTGAGTTTTGGCCTGATTGCATCCATGCTAATTGCAAGGTGTGCTTTGCAAGAAAGAAAATCAAAATAGGCAACATGATTATATAGCTCTTCTATTTCAAATGTGTATGACCTCAATTCATTACTTAATTCTTTGAGGATTTTAAAAACTTCTTTCCTCTTTTCATTTTCTAGTTCTATTAAAAGATTGTTGACTTGAATTACTCCGGATGGTTCTATAAATACCGTTTTCCCAGAAGAGGACTCATCATGAATGATCCCTTTGACAATCCTTTTATTTTCAGCGGGTAAGGCCAAAACCCTTCTACCTGACTTTATAGATTCCGAACTATCAGAAAGTAATCCTTTTGATTTATAGTCAGATAGTATCCTATCAAATACCTTATCTATCTCTTTCTCTTTAGAACTTATCATTCTAAATATTCTAGCTAGTTCGGGGGTAGCATCTTTTTTCAAATCACCTTGTTCATCAAATATTCTAGAAATAGATCGGATAAAAGGCGAATAAAAATCATTGTATTCAAAGAAATTAGCCAAAGTGGTAAAATCCTTTCTTTTTTTGCCAAAAAAGAAAGTATCAATACCTTTGAAATTAAGGAGTATTCTGTTTATCCTTAATACTGCTGCAGAGTCGAGAGTATAATTTTCCTTTTTAAGGTAAAAAAGATCGTTAGCTATTGCATCATAAGGGTGAATTACAATAGACTCGGGGCTGAGTAATATCTCAACTAGTTCTGTGAGTCTATTCAATTCAGCATTTAAAGTTTGCATTTCGTAATTAAAATGTATGTTTTCAAAATACGATAGACCTCCTGGCCCCTTTACTGATTTACTAGCTAGAGCTATTATCTCATTAAATTCAAGCTGTTTTAATACTTCTATACTTACTGTTCTCATAATTTATAAGCTGCAAAATTAAAAGGCTTTACGTAATATTGCCACTAGTCAAGAAAATGAATACAAATGGCAGGCAATAGTTTTGGGCAACTTTTTAAAATCACCACCTTTGGAGAATCTCATGGTAAGGCAATCGGTGCCATAATAGACGGTTGTCCATCCGGAATAAAATTAGATTATAGCCAAATTCAATCTGACCTAAACAGAAGAAAACCAGGCCAGTCTGCCCTAGTCACACAGCGTAAGGAGCCCGATGAATTTGAAATACTTTCGGGCACTATGGATGGAGTGACTACGGGCACACCATTGTGCATTGTAGTATGGAATACCAATCAAAAGTCAAAAGATTATTCTCACATTAAAGACCTGTGGAGGCCTTCACATGCTGATTTTACATATGAAAAAAAATACGGAGTCAGAGATTATCGAGGAGGGGGAAGATCATCAGCTAGGGAGACTATAGCGAGAGTGGCCACGGGAGCCATTGCAAAACAAATACTTTCTAAAATAGGAATCTCAATAAATGCATACGTCTCTCAAGTAGGTGATCTTAAGTTAAATAAATCCCATCAGGAATTAGATTTCCAATTAACAGAAAGTAACGATGTAAGGTGTCCTGATCCTGAAATGGCTAAGAGAATGTCGAAATTGATTAAAAAAATAAAGAAAGAAGGAAACACCGTGGGAGGAATGGTCTCATGTGTTACTAATAACATTCCTGTGGGAATAGGAGAACCTGTATTTGGCAAACTCCACGCAGTTTTGTCGTCAGCCATGATGGGCATTAACGCTGTTAAAGGGTTTGAATATGGATCAGGTTTTAACTGTGTAATGATGACTGGTGCTGAGCATAATGATGTATTTGAAAAACACGGAAAGAAATTTATTACAAAAACAAATTTTTCGGGTGGGATTCAAGGTGGAATTTCCAATGGGATGCCTATATATTTTAATGTTGCTTTCAAACCCGTTGCTACAATAATGAGAGATCAAAGTAGTGTGAATGCTGTAGGAGAAGAGGTAACTATTTCTGGCAAAGGTAGACATGATCCTTGTGTGGTACCAAGAGCTGTACCTATTGTAGAAGCTATGACAGCATTGGTAATGGTGGATCAATTAATGCTTAGCGGTACTGTGAAATTAGATGATATATTAGACTTTGATTAAGAAATAATCATTTTTAAGTCTTTTCCGAAAACTCGAAAAATTCAAAAAAAATATTACTTCGAAAGCTCTGCATAAATCTTTTGGCGTACTTTACATTTTTCTCAACTCGCTGATACTAAGGCATCACCGAATTTCCAAAATTGCACATTTCATGCAAAACGATTCATTTTCTGAAAAATATTAGTTTCCAGAGTAGATTCATTTTTCTAAGCTCTGATTCTTTACATCCTTAGCTATCTTCTTTAAAGTTTCAGTGAGGTCTGTCATTTTTCCAAATTCTCTTCTATAATTGATACCAAAACCGTATCTCTGTTTTCTACTGGCAAAGGCTTCGTCGTAGTCAAAATCACCATAGAATCTCAGTTTTAATTTTTTATCATTTGTAATAAACCAATCTAAAGCAAAATCACCTGTAAGATAATTGACATTATTGGCTTCTGAGGCTCTCACATAATTGGTGCCTACATTTAATGCCCAATTTTCATTGGTAAATGTAGGTCTCACATTTACGCCTACCTGATCAGGAACAAAATCGACCAACCCTCCAATAAATTCATTTGACTGCCCATCAATAAAAGAGGTATTTTGCGAAAGCGCAATATCAAAATCTATATCACTGATAAAAGTACCATCCTTAATAAGATCAGAAAGAGCATCAGATACCAACAAGGACAATTGGCTGCTAAAAAATTCTGTGATGGTATTATTACCTGTCTGCCCTAAAGTACTGCCTGATAAGTTGGCGAGTGGATTGTTATTTGGTAAGAAATTATTAAAAAACATGAGACCAAAAACTTGATTATTGATTCCGTTTTCTGTGGTTCGTAGTGATCTCATTTTATTATCAGTATAGGTTTTAAGTTCTCCTGTAACATCTGGAAACGATATATTGAAATTTACATCAGGTTGGAACAAGGTGCCACGCAGCAGTAGTTTGAGAGCTACATCTGTTCTATTTTTCGCTTCATTTCTAACTGTTTCAGATGCTGATATTAAAAACTCTGATAAAAAGATGTCTAAAGGTGCTCTCATTCCACTATAATCAGCCTCTACATCTATAATTGCATTGTATGGGTCTCCTGTCCATCTTACTACTCCACCTCGCCTTAGAAGAAATCTTTTGGCGGTAATTCCATATGCCGAATATAGGTATTCTCCTGATTCAACCAGATAATTTCCAAACACCTCAAAAGTACCATCGCGTTTTACAGTTACCCTTAGGTTACCACTTCCTTTTGCTGCCAATACCTCATCTACACTTTGGTCAAATATAACATTCACATTTGCTTCTGGAGTAAATGATAAATTCATTTCAAAATCAGCTCCAGAAAGTCTCAAAGCTTCAAAAGCATCTTTTATTCTTGAAGAAGTATCTAACTGTGAGTTGTAATCAAAATTGACAAAGCCTTTGTCTAGGGCATAGGCGTTACTTTCCAATGGGATGTTAAGAGACGAACCTGCTCCAGTGATGGCATCCACTCTAATATCAATTTCCTCAAATGGTCCGAAAAATGAAACCGAAATGTCACCCAAACCTGTTCCATAATAAGATTCGTTGTCCTCATATGTAGTATTTAAACCCACAAAATGTTGTGATGAAACAGAAACGTCAGCTGTAAAATCAGCAAGAAAATCATGATTTAGTACACCAGTGATCACAGCTTTGTTTCCCAAATGATCTATTAACTCCACTCCAGTAAGGTCGACAGTTTTTTCATTAATTTTAATAATCTGATCCTCCATTTTATAGAATTCACCCAAGTAGTCTATTCTCGTTCCGCCATTGTTAATTACGCCTTGTCCTTGCAGTTTGAGATCAGTCAAAGGGCCATATATTCGAGCATTGACATCAGTAGTCCCAACAGTTTGGGATATTCCATCATCAATAATATATTCAAAAATGGACATCGGGTAATCAATAATACTTATATCAGCATTGAGTAAATTTTCTTTTAAATCATAATAGGCCAGTACATCAAGAGCTTGAGAATCTTTTTCGATTTTTATTGACAAATCTATCATTTCATTCTTTCCTTCATTAGCGTGAAGCGTAATACTACCATAGTCATCTTGATTAATAGTAAAGTTTGGTATATTAAGGTCTAGAGATAGTTCTCTTTTATTAAAAAGGTTTTTAGCTTTAATATCTATGTATGAAATACCCTCAAAATACATTTTGTCATAATCTACAAATGGATTAATAAGAGCCAGGTCAAAGCCATTCATAATCAGAGAGATACCCTGCCCATCGATATCATCTAGTATCAATGTTTGGTCACCTCCTTGAATAATAAAATTATCTATGAATATTTTGTTGTCGCTATAGCCTATTGCTGCATCAGCATCCAGCACCCATTCTAATGAATCTATACGAAGCACATTATTGTCAAAAACAAACTTAAAACCATCTCTCCACGGATTTCCATGCCCAGAAATATTCACTACATTTTCTTGCCCTTTATCATTTTTTATATCAAATAAAATTTCATTTTTTTTGATTTTGGAAAAAATTTCAAAGCCATCAAATATTCGATCTCCTTGCCTCAACTCATCAATAAAAAGTGAAAATATGCCGTCGCCATCTTTTGAATCCAAATTAAAAATCACATTCGACAATTTCAAGCCATTGAGGGTCACATTTTTCAAATCATAAGAATTAGAAGTAAGACCCTTTGCAGAACTCCATCGACCTCTCAATTCTCCTTCTATTTCTAACAGTTGTTTCGATTGTAAAAAGCCAAGTATATCTGTCATATTCTTCACTTCCAGAGCGAAATCAAATTCTTCCTGCCCTGTTAGTCCAGTCGGGGTAGGCACATTTAGCCTCTGGGCTATGTCAGGATAATCTGAAATCAAAAGATTTAGTAGCACTTTATGCATTGTTCTTATATCAAATACACCTCTAATCTTAGCATCAATTTCATCAGATGACAATTCTAACAGCATACCTTGCTCAACGGATTTGGAGCTGATAGTAAGATAGTTTAGAGAAAGGTCTCTACCATCTTTTTTCATATAAATAGAGTCTAACAAGGCTGTGCCTTGCAAACTATTGATATCTTGGCCATACAGGTCTATAGAAGCCATAAGTGACATTTCACATGGAAAATCAGTAAGATTGGCTTCGCAAAGATCGATGCGACCTATGTCTATTTTAAATTTGGCATTGGGAACAGCAGTGGAAAAATCCATTCTACCATTAAAGGAAAAATCAATATTTTTATCAAAAACACTCAAATTGCCATCTATAGATTTATTTGACATTTTTCCATTAAAAAGGCCATTCGTATAAGTGTATCCTTTGTATTGTAAAGTATCAATATCAGCAGACATGACAGCTTTTAGGCTTTCAAAATTCAACCCACTTCCTTCTGTTATATCTGCGGAGAGACTTATTCTACCCAAGTCTTTTTCATTGAGAAGCGACCCCAGATCAAAAGAATTTAGTTTTAATAGGCCCTTGTATTGATTTTCTTCTTCTATGTTAAAATTAAGGTCAATAGCCAAATTTCCCAAAGCACTAGAAATATCAACTTCAGCTACAAAATTATTTTTAAACCCATCAAATATTCCGTCAAGTTCAATCGTACCAAGACGGACTAACTCCTTAGGGATTTTTATATTTGGAATTTTTCTGCTTACTTCATCAAGATGAATTTTTGAATGGTCTATTATAAGATTAATCAATGCTTGATCAATGTTAGTTAGGTTTAAGATGTCAATACTTCCAGCATATGTCAGTAGATTTGGGACTACAATATGTACATTGTTAACTGTTAAGTCATTAAGGGTGCCAATTACCTGTCCATTCAAATGAAGCTTGTCCAGATCTAAATTTTGATACCAATATTCAGCAGATAGAGAAGGAATCAATCGATTCAATTTATTAATATCAACATAAGAATTAGCAATATCAAGATCAAATTCGGCCCTGTCTATATGTGTATAATCAATACCAGTTTTGTCTTTTATGTTTCCATTAATTTTGACCAAACCCAAATTTGATCTAACTAATAAATTTTGAATATTTAATGCAGTACTGGAACATAATATTTGGTCAGAATTAAGATGATCCAATTCTAAATTATCATTAATTACCAAACTGATGTCACGAGGTGTAAACTGATAATTATAGATGTTTTTAAAAGAAATATCATCAATAACGGCATCAGCTTGTCTCAAGCTAAAAAAAGTATCATTATTTTTATCATCTCTTGATGTTAAGGAAACATTGGCATTTATTATGCTGAGATTGCTCAACAAAATATCTAATTCCTTTTTAGGATTGTCAGGTTTTGTATTGTTTTGTGCTTCATTTTTTGGTTTGGATGAGCATGACTTGATATATATATCAGGATTTAATAATAAAACATTATTTATATCAAAATGTCCAGTTTCTAAACTTATCTTTTGTGACAGAATTTCTAGCCTTTTAAGTTTTACATAGCCTTCCAGTTCTTTGCTTTTGTCATTTATATCTATCCATAAATCTTCAATATCTATCTCCTTTATAAAAAATAAATTTTCTTTTTTCTCTTTGCCAGAACTACCATTTTGAAAAGATGAAAAAAATCGATCCCAATTAGAATCAGAGTCATTTGTTTTATTATAAATATTCACTCTTGCTCCTTTGATAAATGCGTGATCAAAACTAAAGTCATTCTTCAAAAGAGAAAGAAACGTCGATTGTGGGCTGATTTTAAATATATCAATCGTTAATAAAGAAGATGCCGTGTTATCATTTATCACTAAGTCTTCAATGAAAAACCCATCGAAAAGATCAAAACCAGAATGAGAAAATTTGATTTCTACATCAGCATTTTTCTCTATTGGAGCAATAATCCGATTAATGAGAAATGTTTGAAACCGATGGCTTTTTAGAATTAATAAAGTAAGAAGCATTACAAGGATTATTATACCCGACGCACCTATTTTAAATTTTTTGACCATTAATAAATAATTGGAATGTAATTCTAACTTAAAAAATATTAATAATAGTGGGTTGCTTCACTATTTTAACTTGAATTTATTGATTTACTGATTCTAATTTTTGATGGAGGACTATACAATCATGAGCTGCTCGAGTATCATGCACTCTTAATATTTTTGCACCACTTAATAATGCGTGCATATGAAGCGCTGTTGTGCCATTCAAAGCAGCTGCGGGGTCAATACCTAATACTTTGTAAATCATGGACTTACGTGACAATCCAACCATGATTGGAACATCAAACAATTGAAATGCCTTTAACTGATATAATAATTTATAATTATCATCTATGGTCTTTCCAAAGCCAAATCCTGGATCAATAATCACATCAACTATTCCTTCGTTTTTACAACGATGTAGACTTGTTTTAAAATATTCTAATTCTGCCATCACCACATTGCTTTTATATGAAGGATTTTGTTGCATGTGACGCGGGGTGCCTTTCATGTGCATGAGCACATAGGGCAAATTAAGGGCGCCTACTGTTGGAAGTATATCAGGATCAATACTCCCTCCACTGATGTCATTCACCATATTTATACCATATTCTGTTACAGATTTTACTACCTCGGCTCTATAAGTATCAATAGATATTAAAACGTTATTAAATTCTCTTCTTAATATTTTTAAGGCCCAAATTAGTTTGACAATTTCATCCTTTAATGGAATCTCTTTAGCACCAGGTCGTGATGACATACCTCCAATATCGATAATGTCAGCCCCATCAGAAAGATGCTGACCAGCCATTGTTATTAGTTCTTTTTCAGAAGCTACTCTGCTCTCCTTAAAAAAAGAGTCACCGGTAATATTACATATGGCCATGACTTTTGGCTTTGACAAATCCAGTACCTTTCCTCCACAATTAATTGTCATGAGTTAACTTTTTGTTATTATAATGACCAGAAGACAAAATTAATTTGAATATTTGTTTATCCCACTTATTTTCACGTTTCATATTATAATCAATTTCAGATATTAAATATGCTCAGAGTTATTTTATTTTGTTTTATTTTATTATCACTTTTATTTGTATACTTTTCATGTGCACCTTCTCAGACGAGAGTCGTATTGCAAGAAGAGGTACAACTTGTGCCTGATACCATTTATGGATTTTCTGATGATAAACATTGGTTTGAAAATAGAATTATAAAGAACAATCAGTTTATGGCTGATTTCTTTCAAGGCTATGGAGTAGCTTATCATAAGATTATCGAGATCGAAAAATTGGCCGATAGCACTTTAAGCTTACGCAAAATCAAAGCAGGAAAAGAGATAACTTGTATCAGAAAAGGGGAGTGCAAAAATCCAGATTTATTTATTTATCAGCCTGATGATTATAGTTACGTGGTGTATTCCTTAGGTGATAGTGTATATACTGATAAGATTGAAATTCCGCATTTTTCATGCTTGGAGTCTGCTTCAGGAGTGATAGAGACTTCACTTTGGGATGCTATGGTAAACAAGAACATGAGCGTAGCTCTTATTGACAAAATGGAGGATGCTTTGGCTGCTTTTGACTTTACTACTTCACAAGTGGGTGATGAATTCAAATTAATATATGATGAGGTTTATGTTGATGAAAAGGCCAAAGGAATCGGCCAGTTATATGCAGCATTTTATAAGACAGGGATTGACACTTTTATTGGTGTGTATTTTGAGAATAAAAAATATGAAGGCTTTTATAACGAAGGTGGACATCCTACTAAAAGAGCATTTCTCAATGCGCCCATTCGGGCAAGTTATCGCATATCCTCTGGATTTAACCTGAGAAGATTTCATCCTATTGACAAGAGAGTCAAAGCCCACAGAGGTACAGATTATGCTGCACCATATGGCACCCCTATTAGGGCTGTTGCAGATGGGAAAGTCATTATTGCTGGGTATACTAAAGGCAATGGAAAATATGTAAAAATTAGACACAATAAGACCTATCAGACTCAATATCTACACATGCAAGGTTATGCCTCAGGAGTGAGATCAGGCAGGCACGTTAAGCAAGGACAAACGATAGGTTATGTAGGAAGTACAGGAAAAGCAACAGGTCCTCATGTGTGTTTTCGGTTTTGGAAAAATGGCAGGCAGATAGATCATCGCAGAGAAAACTTTCCACCATTAGCCCCTATGCCTAAAGAGCAATTGCCCAAATACTTAAACCGATTTGAGGAAATGTCACAATATCTAGCAAAAATAGAATGTGCTCATCCTATTGTTGATCTTAGTGCTGTCTATTGAGATTTTTGTTCCAAGTTGTACTTCATTTTAGGAAGATTAAATGTAAAAGTGGATCCTTTTCCTTCCTTGCTTATTACTTCTATTTTTTGACCATGCGCTTCAATAATATGCTTAACAATAGACAAGCCCAGGCCTGAACCTCCTCGATTACGAGACCTACTTTTATCCACGCGATAAAATCTATCAAACAAATGATTGATATGTTTAGGTGCTATTCCAATACCATTGTCTGATATCTCAATCTTCAGGAAATTTTCTAGATCAATAAAATTGATCCTAGTTAACCCATTATTCACTCCATATTTTATAGAATTAGTCAATAAATTCTCAACAACCTGACGAATTTTAGACCTATCTGCCTCCACCCAAAGCCCTCTTTTGGAAGTTTTGTTGATGCTCAGCCTAATATTCTTTTTTACAGAAACCATTTCCAAATCACCAATTACATTTTCAAATAGACGTTTTATATTAAATTCTTCTCTATCTAATGACGAGCTTAGTTCTAATTTATTAATGGTATCAAGATCATCTATAATATATTGTAACCTTTCAGCATTATCTAAAGCTTTGACTATATATCTTCTATTAACAGCTTGATCCTCTAAGCCACCATCAAGCAAAGTATGGAGATAGCCTTGCATTGAGAATAAAGGTGTTTTTAATTCATGTGAGATATTACCAATATAGTTCTTTCTGTATTTTTCTAATTCCTTGAGGCTTTCTACTTCATGCTTCTTTTTAGTAGTCCATTCTAACACATTTTTGTTGATGATACTAAGGTTTTTGTCACCACCCATTTTGTAATTTATTCTGTCATTTTTTATAGTAGAGGAATCACTTATAATTTTATAAACCTGTCTCAATCTCGAAAAAATTAAAAGTCCTAAAAAGTACTTCACAATTAAAAAGACCACCCCAAGAAATAAAAAAGACTTTACCACCTTGGTATTGCCATTCCGCGATTCTATTGGCCATTGCTCACCTGTTGAGAAAAACAATAGAGAAACCAATGTAATAATCACCGCAATGAGTATAGAAATTCTATTGACTGTAAGTTTGTTGCCCAAATCATCAATCCCCATTACACTTGAGTTTTATATTTTTATCTGTTTCCCTCCAGAAGCAGACTGCCTTTTTTCATATCGGCGTAATAATTGTATTTTATAACCCTGCTATTCTTACTCACTCTACCACACTTATGTCGTGGTTTCGTTCAGTACACCCACTGGTTTTCGTACCTAAAAATACAGTTTTTTGTATCTTTTGTATACCTGAAGAAAATGTTGCTTTTGATGATTTTGAAGGATAGAAGATGAAAATCCTGAAATCCTCAGTTTAGAATGGAAAGTAAGCGGGAAAGAGAATGTACCGCCTTATCAGAACCTGATTAAGGGGTGTTTCCCTAATACCCTTTACATTTTAGATGCTCCTTAATGCCTAAACGGAGAATTGCTGATGAAAATCAATAGGGACAACTAACCCTTTGATAATCAGACGATATTGACAATCTCCTTCATTAAAGGGGTGTAACAAATCCTGTAGAGCTAATAAACTTGTTCTACGAGAGATTTAATTGGACAGCCTAAATGAAAAATTCACGATTTCCACGTTACTAGGCCATGTTCCGAAACCATGCTACTGGACCATACTTTTTGACAATTGCATTTTTAGGATGATTATACTGGTAAAATGTCATTTTAATTTAGAAGGACAACACGTAAGTAGTGTCTGACAGAAAACTGCACATTTTTAGAATTTTACATATTTTTTATTTTCTCTGATGATCATATCACTCGAGAAACCATGAATTAGCGAAAAAATGAAATGATGCAGAATGTTGAATTTAAGT
>JAZGFD010000264.1:0-5176 GCA_036479115.1 Saprospiraceae bacterium
GTGATGTAGTTCTTCATTGTTCCTAAATCTAAAAAAGGAGCTATGATAATTCATAACTCCTTTTTTTTGTCGGGGCGGCAGGATTCGAACCTGCGGCCCCCTGTTCCCAAAACAGGTGCGCTAACCGGACTGCGCCACGCCCCGAAACTAATAATATTTAATTACTGAAAATAAAAATGGCGGAGACGGAGGGATTCGAACCCCCGGTACCTGTTTCCAAGTACGACGATTTAGCAAACCGTTGGTTTCAGCCACTCACCCACGTCTCCTATCTAAATTTTCAGTATATTTCTTTCACACTTTTTGAAAGCGAGTGCAAATATATGCTACCATTTTTAATATTACAATTTATTTGCAATTATTTATTGACATTTTTTTTTATAAATATTTATAATGCAGAATATCAAATCATTAGCAACAATTAAAAATAAAAAAAGGTCGCACAAATTTAATTATGCAACCTTTTAATTTTTCGACTATTCTAATTAAAAGCCAGAACTTTTATTTCCATAATAATTAACCTTTTCAACAGCTTTCTTTTTCTTAATTACAGGCTTCTTTTTTACTTCTTCAATTATTTTAGGCTCAGAGACTTTCGGTACTTCCACTTCAAGTTTTGCTTCTGTTTTAGCTTCTACTTTTGGAGTAGGTTTTATAATCTCTTTCTTTTCAGTAACAACTTTTGTTTTAGTATCTCCCCCACAACCTTTCATCCATAAAAATAATGGAATTAATAATAATGGTAACAACCACCACCACTTAAATCCACCACCACTTGAGGCAGTCGACGTTGTAGAAGTTGAAGCAACAGCAGCTCTTTTTACCTCCTTTTTCGGTTCATGTTTTTTCGTACTAGCTAAAGACGCCGCTGCAGTAGTAGCCGCCACTGCAGCTGCTGCTTTATTTCCAGAAGATTTTAATCTTCCAACAACCTTATCAGCCAATCCTTTTTCTCTGTGCACTAACAATCCATGTAAATCGTCTCTATTAGTTGTTGGACAACTCCTACCAATTTCGTTATGCTCACTTCTATTTCCCGTATGTTTGTGGTCTTTACCTCCACCCCACAACACTAAAAAATGTGCTCCATGTTGAGAATCAATAGAGTATCGTTCTGCAAGATCTCTATTTTTAATAATTGCTTTTATACCTCTAACTGTTCTTTCATAATCAGGGTACGCTTCACTTCGAAGAATTATTTTACCATCATTCACCCATGCAAAATAATGATTTTTATTGTGCTCAAATGTTATAAAATCAGGATATTCGGAAGAAACCTTATCGATATTATTGTAATAATGTTTACAAATCAAATAGTCATCATCTCTGTTGGTTACCATACTTTTTGTTTAAGTTTTAGAAAATAAAACCAATATATGAAGTATATTACTTTTATCCAAATACTATTAAAAATATAGACATATATAAATATTATGTATACAACATATTTACTATTCGTTTATTACTTAACCAGTTTGTATATTTGTTCTTTAGTTAGTCTTTCTTTTTTAATTAATATTTGGTAGTATTATTGCTATAATAATACATGAGATTAAACAAACGAAAACCACAAAACCAAACACCTGAAAAACAGTTGTTAATACATTGTGTTTTTAATTATATATAAATCAACAAGCATGGACTCCATTTTTAAGATATCTCTTATAAGTTTCATTCTAAGTATTTCAGTCTCTTTTCAAGTAAAAGCTGACCACATTTGGGGTGCCAGAAACTTACAAGCAATAGAATCTCCAGCAGGATCTGGAGAATTCAAAATTGATTTTGAATTCTATTATCGCAAATATTATACTTCCAACAAATTCCAATGGGAGCTTTACGTAGTAGAAGAAGGTTGTGCTGCTGCTGACGGATTTACAGCTACATTCACAGGCTGTACAGATGTAAGTTCTGGAGTTAATGAACAATGGAATGATGGAACTTTAGCCACAGGTTTAAAATTATGTTCTGGAAAAACATATAATATTATCTTATATACCAGACGAAGAGGAAATGAAGGAAATGTACAACCTTGTGGGACTAATGAAAATAGAGCTGGTGCCGCTGACCCAAGAGGTGAACTTGTCAAACATCCAGGAATCGGTGCTGGTGACCCTAATAATATTTGGAGTGGAACACCTATAAATATTTATGGTGACACACCGACATTCGATGGCAACTGGGCTTACCTTATCAATACACTAGCTGTACCAGGAAATAGAATATTTCAGATGATGGCTGATTTTGTAGTTGATGACTGTTATGGAGCAGTCAACCAATCTGTAAATATTTCCTCCGCAAATAACGACCCTTTAATACAAACTACTACACTCCCAATGGCAACGGTGAGATGCGGGTCTGACATCAATATCACCTATAATTCTGATAACAGTTGTGGTCCCGGTTACCCAGGAAATACATTTCAGATTGACAATGCTTCCACTGTAGGAGGTTTTGACCCTTCTTCAGGAGCTGTCAATACAGCAATGGGTCCTGGATTAAATGTTGCAGGTCGTTTTGAAACTTTAGTAAATGCAATGGCATCTGGTCATACCTGTTCATCTGGAAAAGTAGAATTTGAATTTGTTGATGCTGATTGTAACCCCGAAAATGAAATAATGCAAAAGGTTTCTATGGACATTACCGTAGTTTACCCTTCCTCAAAATTTGAAGCACCTCTACGAGTTAATTGCTCTGATGTATGTGGGCAAGAACTCATTATTCCAAGTAGTGCCGTCAATCCTCAATGGCAAGCTAATGGAATTAATATGGGTGTTTCCACAACATTACCTTCCTTGGGTTTAACCAATATGACTTTTGATTTTACGGGACAAGTCTGTAACGTAAACTTAATGGAAGTAGATTGCGATCAAGGTAGCGGTACTGCAAAAGTAGATAACTGTGCAAGTTGTGGGGTTTATGATATTTCCTATGCAATTGCAGATACCAACTGTCCCGACTGTTTGACATCCACTACCCAACAAGTGGAGATAGTTTCTGGTGTTATTTCAAATGTAATGGCTACCGAAACTTCTTCATGTGAGGCTTTTGTCCCAGACTTGTCTTTTACTGTAGTAGAATGTGATCCTGTAACTGGAGCTCCTACTGGAACTCCATATACCGGAAATGGAACAAAATTATGGGAAAGAAATGATATGCCTGGAGTAATGATTCCCGAAAACTCAACCAACTTGGAAGTTTTGGAGGGGCAAACGGTCATCTTTACACCGCATTATGTAAATGATGATTGTGCAGCATGTAGTACTTCTGGAATGCCAATTACTATATCTGTTTTTGGAAATGCAGACGATCCTACTAATTCGAATACAACAATGGATATTTGTGAAGGTGACCCAGTAACATTATCTGCCACGTGTCCAACTTGTAATGATGGTTCTACTCCTATAGTAAACTGGTATCCAAATGCGACAGGAGGTATGCCGATATTTGTCGGTGCTGATTTTACACCAGTATCTGGAATATCTTCTTCCCAACAAGGTATCTATGACAATACTTCGGCAGGACTTTACACTTTCTTTGCAGAATGTGTTTGTAATGATTGTCCTTCTAACAGATTACCATATTCGATCAATGTTGTCGACTTACCCGTTGATCCTAGTCCTGTCAATTTGGATTTTACTTGTGTTACCAACACAAATGGATTAATTCCTTTAAGTACTTTATTTCCTGGTGTAGATATGACACCAGCTAACTTTACACCAAATGGAGCAAATCCAGCCAATATTCAAGGCGGAGCGATTATATATAATGGTCCAGGTTGCTATTGTGCGGACTACAATTTTGATAATGGAACCTGTCCTCCAGTAGGCCCAATCACTTCATGCGTTTCTGTTAGTGAAATGCCTCAACCTGCATTTAATATTCAAAACCCTATATGTTTCACCACTGGCCAACCAAACCCAACAGCAACACCAATACTCAATTCTCCTAATTACATCTCTCCAGTTATTAGAACATGGTCATTAACTGGCCCTGGAACGATTGATCCTGTAACTGGCATGGTTACATTTACAGGTGTTGGAACCGTGGATGTTAACCTTACTGAAGTTATAGACTATCCAGCGTGTGGTACAAATCCTGCTGGAATGTGTACTGCTACGACTATGCATTCTGTCAGTGTCGAGACAGGCGAAAATTTAAACCCGTCTTTTACAATCAGTAACTTGGAACCTTGTATCAATGATATAGTAACTCTTTTGCCATCTGAAGTAGGTGGCATATTCTCTGGAACTGGTGTGACTGATAACGGAGATGGTTCAGGTGGAACTTTTACAACTACTGCATGTGGTGATTTTGATATTACTTATACAAGATCATCTCCAAATGGCTGTCTCAATGTACTTACACAAACTATTTCGACAGACAAAACAGCACCAATGGTAGTTACACCCTCAGACATCACTGTAGAGTGTGATGGTCTTGGGAACACCAATGACATTACCTCGTTTGAAGCAGGATTTTCCGTTACAGACAATTGTAATATTGCATCTTCTGCATTGACTACCCTTTCAAATATAACTACTTGTGGAAATACATTTGTAAAAACCTACCAATATACAGCAACTGACGACTGTAATAATATAACTACCAAATACGCAACCATAACAGTTGAAGATAATACACTTCCTGTTATCACACCTTCCAATAATATGCCGACAATGGTCGAATGTGATGGTGGAGGAAATAGTGCAGATCTTCAAGCTTTCTTAAACAATAATGGTGGACTTACTAATGCTGATGTAATAGAAGCCTGTGGCATCTTTACTTGGAATTATAATTTTAACGGTTCTTCAAGCATGGATCCTGCATGTGCTAATAATGTACGTGAAGTCTATTCTGTAGCATTTTATGTCGTAGACGAATGTGGAAATGAATCTGCACCAATCGACAGAATGCTACAAATAAAAGATACTACTCCTCCTTCAATTACAGCGCCAAATGATATTACTTTAGAATGTAACGATGGAAATAATAGTGCAGTAGTTCAAAATTTCATTCAATCCTTATTTACAGCAGATATCTGTGATAATAATCTTACAGTTACCAACGACTATAATACAATTCCTGATTGTGGTACTACAAGCACAGTAACATTTACAGTGGAAGACGGCTGTGGAAATATGGCTATGACTACTTCCAAAATTACAGTAGAAGATAC
>JAZGFD010000265.1:0-19224 GCA_036479115.1 Saprospiraceae bacterium
TCATCCCTCCCCCTACTCTAAAAGACAGCGACAATGACAGCGTGCCTGATAAAACAGACAAATGCCCTGACCATGATGACCGCCTTGATGCTGATAAAGACGGTGTGCCTGATGGATGTGATATATGTAATGGTTATGATGATAAATTGGATGCTAATAATAATAGTATTCCTGATGGATGTGAAGATAAAGCCATCCCTCCCCCTACTCTAAAAGACAGTGATAGTGACGGTGTGCCTGATAACACAGACAAATGTCCTGACCATGATGACCGCCTTGATACTGATAGTGACGGAGTGCCCGATGGGTGTGATATATGCCCTAAATGGGATGACAGATCATTGAATAAAACATGTAAAAATGGCAATGGAATATATGTAGATTGCAAAGTTTGTAGAGGACATAATGATATGACAATAAACAATATTGAAAAATCATTAGTGCAAATTTCAGTAAGGCATGGAGGAAAAAAAATTGCTTCAATAATGATGGATAAATATGAGCTTACTCAAGAGAAATATATCAGTATTATGCATGAAAACCCTAGCTATTTTAACGATTGCCATAAATGCCCTATGGAGAATCTATCAAGACAGGATATCGAACGTTTTCTAAATATATTAAATAGCTGGCCTCACCTCCCCTATCGGTACCGCCTTCCGACAGAAGCTGAATGGGAATATGCAGCCAAAGCCAACTCTTTGAGCATTTATTCAGGATCAAACAATCTTAAACAAGTGGCATATTACAAATCAAATTCTGGGAATAAAACACATGCAGTAGGGTCTAAATCACCAAACAATTTTGGACTTTATGACATGTCTGGCAACATTGAAGAGTGGTGCGATAGAGACAAAAGTGGATTTAATATCAGTGATGTTAATCAGTTATCAGTGCGAGGAGGCTCATTTAGAGACAGGTCTTCCTCCTGTAAAATAGACAAAATCAATAAAGCATACTCAAATACGAAGAGCAGGTTTTTAGGGTTCAGACTTGTCAGAGACATAGTACAATAATGAAGAACAAATTCAACATAAATCCATGAAAAGAAATATTGCCTTTATCATACTATTTATAACTATCCACAGCTCTTGTTACTCACAGCAAAATCCAAATTGGAGCAGCTTTTACGAGAATGGATTCATCTGGAACCCTGCTCTTACTGCAAAACACAACAGTTGGGAATTATCACTTACACAACATCAGCAATGGGCGGGGTTTGATGATGCTCCTAGATATTCTACAGTAGCTTTCCAAATGCCTTTTATTAATCGTCGCGGACACAATCGAGCTAGTATAGGAGTATTCTTAGAATCCGATAAAGTAGGGCCGTATAGCATCTTGGGAGCTGCAATAACTTATTCCTACAAATTTGAGTTAAACCTTCTTGGCAATAAAAATGATGCACTGAGTATAGGGGTTTTGGCTAAAGGGCAAAGCCAAAAATATGATGTCACTACATTAACATCTTTTGATGGTACTGCCTCTGGATTTGATGTGCAGGACTCTCCTCATAAGCTAGCACCTAAAATAGGTATTGGAATGTTTTACATAAGCAAATCTGATGTGTATAATACCTACGAAAATTATTTCTATTTCGGTATTTCAGCTGGGCAGTTTATTAACAATAATTTTTCATTTAATAATAATGACGCCCTGGAGTCTAATACATCTGCTTCTGCTAATTTTGGATTTAGGAGGTACCTAGCAAAATCAGATTATTTCATCGAACCAGGAGTTCTTCTGGTTTATTCTAAAGATAACTCGGTCAACACAATGGTGAATGTAAAAATAGAACACCAATTAAAATACTGGGTAGCAATGGGTGCGGTGACAAATGGAGAAGTTTTCATGCAAACGGGTCTTATTCTCGATGAAGATTCATTTTTGAGCAGTATGCTGAATTCTGGAAAAATAAGGCTGGGTGTAAAAGCCAGTTATCAACTCAGTAGCTCTTCGAGATTAGGGCCATTGGGTTATGAATTTTATTTGGCTTATGTATATGAATTAGATAAATAAAATTACAAACACAATATGAATATGATTAAGTCAAGAACGATTTGAGGTTCGTAGGTACAAACACCTCCATAGCTTTAATCCAATCGGCTTGGCAATTATAAAATAGCAAAAACGACATGAAAAAAAACAAACTGATATTAGCGATAACTACTATATTTTTTCTTTTTTTGAAAACAGCTTTTTCTCAATGCTCAGCAGAAATTAGATGTGGATGTGATTGCATTTTATATAGAGATGGGTGCCAAATAGCAGAAGCAGAAGCCAGAGGTATTACATTTTTAAATGACCTTTCATCTTGTGAAAGTTCTAACTGTCAAAGTACATGTTCTGGAGGAGGTTCAAATAATTTGAATTGCAACAGAGCCATTTCTATCTCTGACCCATGTAGTTATTCACATAATTTTGGCACACATAATGAGGTCAATGATGTAGAAGAATATTGTAATGGAGCAAACATCAGGTATGGAGGCGACGAAGTCATTTATAAATTAACACCAATGAAAACAGGTGATTTCACTTTCGATTTACAAACTACCCAGTCTGGGCGAGATCTTGATATGTTCTTACTCAATGTTTGTGATGCCAATTCATGTTTGTTTAATACAGATGGTCGTTCGGACAAGTTTACTATTAATCTATCAGCAAATCATACCTATTATCTGGTTGTGGATACTGATTTAGGCCAAGGTATTGGAGAGAGTAATTATACACTTTCAATATCAGGTAGTTGTTCTCCTTCAAGTGGACAAACATGTAATCCTAATGATTTTACAGAAGAGATTCTTAATTCGATAAAATGTTCAGATTCAAAATACAAAGAAAATCCAACCCTCGATTGTCATTTTGATCGAACTATAGAGAATTGGGTGATTGCGAGATTTAACTACACTGCCAATGGTGAAAAATTCAAAGATTATTATAATTGTATGGGCGAACTTGTTTCTACATGTAGGGATGATGGAAGAGCAGAATGTAACAATGATCTAGACATTGGTGGTTATTTCTTTTGTGAGGGGTTAGAAAATTTTGATTTTATTTGTGATGATCCATTTAACTTTGACTGGATAGAACCACTGGCCTGCAATACCTATTTCCCACGTATTACACTAGATGAATTCACAACAGGAGTCCAAGTGAGTCTTTGGTCAGATGGAAATGATACCTATTTTTCCTTCTCGCCGGGAGAAAATGGCGAAGATGATTTCTATGATGTAAATGGAAATTTTATAACATCATGCTTTTTAATTACAACGAGTCAAATTCCGGATTGTGATCCTTTTTGGAACGTAATTTTCAACCTTGAAGTCAAAGAATATAAACTTTTTGAATCTTGTGATGGCCCACAGAGTGAGTTAGATTGCTCTACCCCTATAATTTTAAATTGTGGGCCAGAAATGAGCTGGAATACCACCCTTGATATTACTAGCAATGTAGATAGGTATTGTAATGGCAACAACACTGGATTAACAGGGCCTGAAACGGTTTTTAGTTTCACTCCTCCAGAAACTGGTGAGTATTTTTTTGAAATGACCGGTGTTTCTCCAAATCAGGATATGGATATGTTTTTGCTCACCTCGTGTGACCCTAATGATTGCATAGGCACATCTGATGGAGGTGTGGGCCTGAAAGTCGATGAAATACTGGTTGAATTAAATAAAGATGTTACTTATTTTCTTATAGTAGATGGAGATAATGGCTCAAATAGTAATTTTAATTTGAGTGTAACTTGCAAAGAAAAACCTTCATGCACACTTTCTGATATTGTAATGACAGAGTGGATAAACAATTTGCTTCTCCATCGATATTGTAATGACCAAATTCACATTTTAATTACATTCTTTGATGGAACAACTTTGGTATTACTTCAAGATATTGTGGGTTCGGACAATGGGTCATTTTCATTTTTCACTTGTTCTGGAGAAGAAGTGGCCTCCTGCGAAATTACCATTGCGGGCACAATGTGTGAACCTGGTTCATTCGTATGGACTAATTTCTTTGATAATATAGTAGAAGAGCAGAATATTAATCAGTCTATCATAGGCTCATCATGTGATGATGGAGATGCCGAAACCGAAAATGATGTAATTACAGAGAGTTGTGATTGTAGAGGTGAAATGAAACAAGAATGCAAAATTGAAGTTAATGTTTCAAGCACTTCAACAACATGTTTTAGTTTAACTGATGGCTTAGCTATAGCAACAGTATCTGACAATTCTGCATCATATGATTTTATATGGTCTAATGGTACAAAAGATGAGTCTGTTATGGAAAGTTTTGCAAATTCTTTTGCTCCGGGTACGCAGTGGGTATATGTAATAGATGGTGAATGCAATTCTGACACTCAATTTTTTCAAATAACCGCAGGGCCGGAATATAAAATCGATTTGGTTGCGAGCATTTTAGTGCCGCCGAGTTGCGAGGGCTCAAGTGATGGAAGAGTTGAATTAGAAATATCGCCTAAACTGAACATCTCTTACACATATGATTTTCCCGATCTGGGCATAATGAATACCACCAATCCAGTACTTTCTGATTTGAGTGAAGGAAATTTTGTGGTTATAATTACAGACAGAAATGGCTGTATTGGCGAAGATATTATCAATTTGAGAAGTGATATTAGAATTGGCGACTTATGCGATGATGGAGACCCCAATTCGAATGATGATGTTATTGTTATCGGTTGCAAATGCGAAGGAGAAATTCCAGATCAATTTGTTGAAACAAATATTATCACTCCAAATGGAGATGGCAGAGACGATATGCTTCGTTTTACCAATGGTAGTGTTATTCCTAATTCAGAAATTTGGATTTTCAACAGGCTTGGCGATCAGGTATATCACAAAAAAGACTATACTAATGACTGGACAGCTGATGGAGTGGCTTCAGGCATCTATTATTATGTGCTAAAGATAGGAGAATTAGAGATTAAAAAGACATTAACAATTCTCAAATAAACAGCACTGTGAAGAACCTCATCATTTATAAAAAAGGTCATAACCTAGGAGATAATATAGAGCGTAAAAAATTGGATATTTCCAATGATTTTAAAATTTATTTTCTGGATAACGAAGAAAATCTATTGACGTTAATGAAAAATACCCATGGTTTGGTATTAATATTTACTGATGATTTTCATCTATCCGAAAGGATATTAATCAGAAAAATAAAAAACCAATATTTAAACTTTAAGGTCGCTTTATTCACTGATCAGTCCTACGCATTGGATGCTTGGAAAATGAATCTTTTTCACTTCGAAGAGCATCCTGTTAAGGTGTCACAAGTGAATAATACTATTCAAAAGTATTTGAAGTCTGATACAAATTTTGAAAAATTTATTTCCTTAAAAACCGATGATGGAGTCATTAAGCTTGGATATAATCAAATTTGCTATATCCATGCGTCAGGAAATTATTCCATATTCAATTTGGTGAATGATAAATTCATTGTTCAAACCAAGCAAATTAGCCAATTTGACTACTGCTGTACGCAAACAAACTCTATGAATCGGATACATAGATCATTTTTAATCAATTTTCAAAATATTGAAAAAATAGGAAACGATCAGATTTGGTTTCATGGACGTAAAAAATCATTGAGAATTTCAAATAATTTGTTCAAAAAACTAAGGAAACAACTCCTGGGATTCACACAGTAACAATGAAAATTTCAGTAGGAAGAAATTCAAAGCAAAATGTAGTCATAAAGCACTCTACCATAAGTAGAAATCACCTCGAAGTACAGGTGCTTACTGATGGCACATTACTATTAACAGATCAAAACACCACTGGTGGTACATATGTTAATAATAGGAAAATAAAATCATCAGAACTAACTGAAAATGATAATTTAAAATTGGGAACTTACAATATTAATGTTCTACACTTTTTAAAATCAATTCAAACATATGTGGATAAAAACAAAGTGGACTACAGCAAAGAGTATGAAGACTTGATGGTGCTTTTTAATGAGTATCAAAAAAAGAAGAACAGGATATTTAAAAAGCCTATTTGGCCTGTGATCACACGCCTCATCATCACCCTTATTCTTATCTATTTAGTAATAAAACTAGGAAAAGAATGGGAGATATTGGCAAGCTATGGCGTTATTGGAGCATTGATATTAGCGGGTGTTATAAGCAACTTTATTGGACCAACAAAAATAAAAATGGACGAACAAAATGATCTGCTTCGCTTAGAATATGAAAGCCTGCTAGTATGTCCCAATCCTAAATGTAAGGCGAAAATGATAGGTCAGAGTTATATTTATTGGATGGGAAAATACAACTGTATAAATGAAAAATGTGGAGTGATATATAAAAAATAAACAATGAAAATGGGTTCAAACAGTTTTGAAGGCATTTCAGGTAAAAATTCTTCCTGATACCTGTGTAGTCTAATACATTTGAAACACAAATAATATTAAAATGAAAAGTCTAAAAAAAATAAAGCTCAAAATAATGAATCTTTCAGAAGATGAGAAGTACGGTCTTTTAGGCGGTTCCCTTTCCATTGGAACATTGATATCTACATACGGATTGTACAAGTATTTTGGCGCTGAAGAAGACCCTATCAATGCAACTGTTCTTTCGGTAGAGGAGTATTCAGAAGATGAAGTGGAAGGTGCAGAATCTGAAGATGAATTCGAAGAAGTAGAGTTTGTAGAATTCGAAGCAGAAGTACCTTTTGCTGAAGACATTGTGAGCAGCATGACATTTTCAGACGCCTTCTCAACAGCGAGGTCGAGTGTAGGGCCAGGTGGGTTTTTTGAGTGGAAAGGAAGAACTTTTAACACTTATTACAAAGAAGAATGGGACAAAATGAACCCTGATAATCAGAAAGACTTTATAGATGATCTGGACAGTGTTATTGATAAAAATAGCATTGTTATAACAACTCCAGAACTCGGAAATTTAATGCCTTCTCCTAATAATATTCTGGATTCAGACGGCGATGGCGTTATTGACTTAGGAGCATTCCCATTGAATGGAGAGAATATAACCATCAATTTTGAAGAAACTGAGCCTATTATTAATGAAATAACTAATAATACTGATTCAGGTCCCGCCAATTTATCAATTCAACTGAAAGATGATGGATCAATTATAAGTATTATGGAATCACTAGATGCTAATGACGATGGTATAATCGACATAGGTGCTCAAGTATACGGCACACCTGTAGGTAGGGCGATGAGTGTTCTGGATAGAGACGATGATGGAATAATCGACTTTGGTAGCCAAAAAATACATATTCAAAATCTTACTTCAAAAGTAGCTGTTGAAACCGATGAAACTATTGCGTCAATAATGGACGATTTAGATGCAGACGAAGATGGTATCATTGACCTCGGTGCTGATAAAAAGGCTACAATAATGACAGTCATCGATGAAAATGATGATGGCATTATTGATTTCCAGTCGGTAATAAGACCAGAAAATGATACCGTAACTAAATCCGATACAATTACAAATTGGGAAGACATTGAGGAAATAAATGGTGATGATTTTGCAGACATTTCTGGATAAAATAAATAATAATAATAATAAATCGAAAAATGAAAAATCAACTTTTAGTTTCCCTTTCACTGCTCCTAAGTATATCACTATTCAGCCAAAAACAATATAAAGTGGCAGGCACATGGAGATATGGGCCGACTGGCACAATCAAGACACTCACCAAAACTGATAATGGGCTTAAATCCATAATTGATGGAGATGATAAAATAGACCTTTTTCAGTACATAGGTTCTAACAAATATGAAGCAAATGCAAAGGCAGGCCTTTTTCTTGAATTTAAATCTGATGAATTGCATCTTTCCTATAATGTCAATACTGGAATGCAAAATACATGGGTACGATATGCATATACACAAAAGAAAATACAACCAGTTCGTGATATTGGCACGAAAGCTGTTTCTAGACGAAATAATAACATTGGAACCACTGGTGGCAGGCCATTTAAAACTGCTGTTGGACTGCGATTGGGAGTGCCTCTATCTATAACATATAAGAGTTTTCTTAATAAAACTGGTGCCCTTGAAGTATTTGCAGGATACAGAAATTTTGGAGTAGGAAACTTTATAAGCTTTGGTGTGGGGTATCAAATACATAAAGACATTCCTGCTATTGATAATCTGCAATGGTATTATGGTGCTGGTGTTTCTGGGTATAGTTGGAGTTATGAATTTCTTGACAATGCCTTATCTGTAGCCCCTACTGGTTTTCTTGGGTGGAGTTACACCCTCAAAAAAGCTCCTATTAATATTGGAGCAGACTGGCAACCTACTTTTTTTATAGGGAACTCAGGGTTTTATTCAGGATTCGGTGCGGGATATGGGAGTTTTTATGTGAGATACATATTGGGGTAACTTCTCAACCAGGATAATTTTGGCTAAAAAAAGCACTCCTGCCCAGTATTTATATACTGGGATAATTTTATCAAAAAAAATAACATGAAAATATTAGTTGCAATATCAACATATTTTATACTTCAGATTAGCTACGGACAAATACCTATAGAGGGTGAATGGCATTACCCACCTACTGGAACAATGCTAAAGATTCAATTTGACGGAACCAATATAATCGCTGATGGTGTAAATGAGAATCTTGCTTATGTATTTAAGTTTGAAAATGAAAGCCTCTATTCAGAAAAATCTATAAATGGTCTCTTTTTAAATGTAAATAATTATGATACAATAATTGTTTTTAGTGCTAAAAGCAAGAAAAAAAATGTTTGGATTAAAAACAAAACCAAAGACGCTTTTAGCACTTCTGAAAACGCTCTTAGTTCCAAATCAACAGGGGAGACCTTAACTACAACAAATAGTAAAGTGGCCCAACCATCCAATGAATCAAATATTCAAAAGCTGACCAAATTCAATGTACCTAGAGGCACAAAGGTGTACTGGACAGAAAATGAAACATATAAAACAGAAAGTTCCGGGTCTACTCTGAGCGAATTGTTTTTGGGAGGTATTAATAATTCTACATATAAAATTGAATACATAGGAATTGTAGAACAATTTATTGGAGACAATGTAAAACTAATAATAACAGATGTAGGAATAGATGATCCAGATTGGGCTTCTATGAATTATTTGGATTCAAAAGCCTATGTAAAGGAAAAAGCAAAGAATCGAATTGGTCAGACCAGAGTTAAATCATTAGATCAGGTTGAGTTATAGTAAGCCTTTTATTATAAATCCATAAACCAGCTTATATGAAAATAAAAATACGATGCCCACACTGTGCTCAGGAATATCCTGTATCCCTCAAAAACACCCTTCAAGGTCAAAATGTATGGATAGAATGTCATAATAATAAGTGTAAACAAAAAATACCTGTGCTTGTCCCAGTATTGAAAGATGTAAGTAATGATCAGACAGTAATAATGAAAAGTGGGGATAAACGACCTCAATCACTCGAATTATTTGTAGAAAGCGAGCCTGGAATAGAGCAACACATATCATTAATAAGTGGGGATTATATTCTTGGAAGAGAATCAATAAAAAAGGATGTGGATATAGAGATTTTAAATGATGACGAATCTTTGTCACGTCAACACTGTAAGCTGAATGTATTCATAGAATCAGATAATATTACATGTACAATATCAGATTATAAAAGTAAAAATGGGGTGTACATTAACGGCCGCAAACTTGAGAAAAATGAGGAATTCTATCTGATCAATGATGATAAAATCCTGCTCGGACGAACTGTGATAATTTTTAAAGAAAAGTTTCAATAAACTTTAGTAGACAATGAAGATAAGAAATTTCACTTATCAGGGTCAAAGAGACTATCAGGAGGATAACCTTTATATCGATCAGAAAGCAAAGTCTTTGTTTTTTGTATGTGATGGTGTAGGAGGTAGTCATGGAGGTAGTACAGCCAGTAATATTATCGTCAATGAAATTAAAAAACAGTATAATGGTTTGTGTCAAAATAAAATAGATAAAGGCAAAATAATCGAAATGATAAAGATTGCCCATAATGCTCTTGTCGACCAATCAAAGCATAATCTAGCATTAAAAGATATGGCTACTACCATAGCCTTATTATACATCTGTGGTAATAAGGCCATCACTTGTCATGTAGGAGATAGTAAGGTCTATTATCTCAATGTTAAAACTGGCAACTGGTGGTGTACAAAAGATGACTCCACCGTTCAGGAGTTATTTGATTCAGGAGTACTGAATTCTGAAGAAGAAATGAAAAATCATCCTTATAAAAATAGAATAACAAGAGCATTAAGTGGAAATAATTTAGAACCGCCAATAATCACAATTGAAACAATCGACGAAATAGAAACTGATGATATATTTCTCGTATGTACAGATGGTGCTTTAGAAGATTATTCGAGTCATCAACTAGTGGAACACTTTTTATCAAAAGAAAAGTCTTTTGATCAGGCTTGGGATGAATTTGAAGAGAACTGCAAAAATCACTCAAGTGATAACAATACATCCATTGGAATACATATATAGTGTCTGAACGAAAGCTCATCAAAATTAAAAATAGTTCACTTCGACAAGCTCTGCATAAAACCTTTGTCTATATATTAATTTTATTCAACTGGCTGATACTCAGGCATCACCGAATTTCAAAAAACTAAATTTTCATCCAAAATATTCTATTTCATAAAATTCATCAATTTCCGTTCAGACACTATATAACATTAAAACCATGAAAACCTATTTTGTTTTATTTGCTCTCGCTTTTGTAAGTATAGAGTGTGCCAAAGAATCAAGTCTAAATACCGATCAGGATACTACTATTATTGATAAAGACCAGGACGGTATTCCGGATAATTCAGATTGTGTACCTAACAACCCTAATATTTCGCGACCAGGAGACCTTTGTGATGACCATGATTCTAACACTGATAATGATATTATTCAAGAAAATTGTACCTGCAAAGGAGGTGTTGATGAAAAATCAGACAGAGACAATGATCACGTAAACGATAACGCCGATTGTGCACCTGATGATCCTAATATTTCACGACCTGGAGATCCTTGTGACGATCAAAATGAAGAAACAATAGAAGATGTAATTCAGGAAAATTGCTCTTGTTTAGGTATACCCCAAGAAGATGACCAAGACTCCGATAATGATGGTGTAAAAGATGCAATTGACTGTAGGCCAAACGACCCGAATATCTCTGTTATAGGGGATTCATGTAATGATGAAAATAGTGATACTGATGATGATATGATTCAAGCTGATTGTAGTTGTCAAGGAATAGACAATAATTCTGGAGGAATGGTAGCAGGATGGAGTGAAATGTATACTCATGATCAAGAGGTGATATTGTTTGCAATAGATTATAATTTATTGGCTATTCATGATAAGGATGGATTGCTACTTGTCGATTTCGACAACTCTACAGAGATACGATTAGAAATCTATAGGTATAGTTTTTTGGGGAAATCTTACACAGCCGATTTTAGAGAGATAAGAAGCATGAAGTATACAGATTATGGTTTGCATATTGGCACAAATGATGGTCACTATATTGTGAAAGATGATGAGGGTATACGTGGAGCCCCTGTACAGGTAAGGAGTATTAAGAATATTGATGGAAAGACATATGCCCTATGGGAATTTGAAAATTATAATAATACAGGTACATCTATAAAAAACATAGTAAGTGAGATAGGTATAGATAAGGATAGCGGATTCTGGGGAGATGATGATTTGTGTGATTTAATTGATACTCCTATAGATGCTCATGGGTGTAACAACTACAATATTGGATCTTATGCAGTTGATCATGATTATGGAACCATCAACGTATTACATGATAAAATCTCTAACAATTTGGTTTTCTCAGGACTAGAAGTTTCTTTAAAATTTTCTGAATTGCCATTCAATAAAATATTGAATATGGAATGGGTATCTATTGCCTTTAGAAGAGAAGGGCCAATGGGTAATTTGACTTCTCATGCGTTATGGATTCATACGGATAATGGATTTGTAGTTTTTAAAGTTGGTGATGGATTGGGAAATGATAAAAGCAATAAAATATTTGAATTATTGTGGCATATCAATAAGGATGACGAATTATTAAAGACAGATGAAATAGATCAATTTTTAGTGGACGTATCTCATTTTTCAAGGCAGAAAACTCTCATGGCTTTCAGCAATTCTACTAAAATGTTTTACTATATCGACGGTGAAAATGGTGTGATTTGCAATTTTCCTCCTGAAAACACCCTGATTAATAAGTCTGAATTTATTACTCACATGGATCAGACAGGCTCAGATGTTTATCTGAGTCAAGGACACAGAATTATTGAAATAGATAAAAAAGAGATTGCGGAAAGATGTAATTTTTAAATTCTTGGACTCAGCATAGACCAAAACTTTTTTCACATATTGTTTCTATTGGCTTCCTAAATCCAATTCTTGTTGATTTTAATGGTGATACATACCCAGATCTACAAGTAAAAAGCGGGCCAGGCATTTCGGGCATTAAATTTGGTCAATCTGATTATAAATATGATCTTTCAAATATCTCCATTCTTGCAGATACAGCATTCACATATTTAAGTGCAGATCTTGATTCAGACAATGATATTGACCTTTTTATGGCAAAATCAGGGCACTCTTCAGTTTATATAAACGATGGTACTGGTACTTTTAATCAGATCAATATCCCTATTGCAATAGATAGACTTGCTATTTCCAAAATGATAGACATGGATGGTGATGGCGATATTGATGTCCTTTATAAAAGGGGAAATGTATTATATATTGCCGAAAATCAAGTTATTCCATAGTCAATGACTTTCGTACAACAACTATTATCTGCCAATGCAGTGGCCTTTGCCACACAAGACAATTCGGATTTACGGCTGCCAAAGACCAAAGGGAATGAACGAGTATATTATGTAAAAAAGAAAACCGCAACGAAGTACACGGTAAGAGATAAAAAGACAGGTGAAAAATGTGAAATCACTTTTTGTAATTGCCTAAAAAATTCATTTATTAAGTAATCGTTTTCAGCATGACCCTATCGTTATCAGTTGCATTTCAGATTGTCGTTAATCTCTTGAGAGAGGTAATGTTACGTTGGCTCTATAATGAAATATGGCTAACTTTGCCGAAATTTTTATTATTGAAAATTATGGTAATACGACAATTTAAAATGCATTCCCTTTATCTGATAAAAAAATTATGTCTCTAAAATTCCAGTATATAATATTCAATATCTTTATTCACATTGTAATTACTGGGCTTCTATTTTACACCTTTAAAGACGACCGATGGTATTTTCTTTTATTTGAAATAGCAATACTGATATCAATAATAATAAGCTACAGATTATATAGTAGATTTAATCAACCATTAACCTTAATGAAAAATGGAGTTAATGCCATCAAAGATGAAGATTATAATGTAAGATTTTTAAAAACAGGGAGTAATGATATTAATGAATTAATAGGTGTGTTCAATACATTTTTAGACAAACTCAGGCAAGAAAAAGTAAAAACTCAAGAGCAGGCTTATTTTTTAGAATCCATAATTACCGCATCACCTATAGGGATGATAATGCTAGATTATGACAACCTAGTTACCTCGGTTAATGATGCTGTCCTAAAAATTCTAAGAGTAAAAGATATCAATTTAAAAAGACCATTGTCAGATATAGACCATCCTGTAATTGAGAGTCTAATAGCATTAGAAATAGGAGACAGTAAGATCATCACTACAGGGCTCACACAACGTTATAAATGTCAAGTGAGATCAGTCATCCACCTCGGATTTAGAAGGGTCTTTATAATGATAGAAGAAATGAGCAAAGAGTTGCTTAAAAATGAGAAAGCAGCCTATGGAAAAGTGATAAGAATGATGGCTCATGAAGTGAATAATAGTATAGGTGCTGTAAATTCTATTCTCCAAACGGTATTGGATTTTGGGTTTGATGAAAGAGATGACGAATATAAAGAGTCTTTACAGGTTGCAAAAGAGAGAAACAATGAGCTTTCTTTATTTATGAAAAAATTTGCAGATGTATTAAGGCTTCCACAACCTACTAAGATAAAAATAGAAATGGAAGACTTAGTAAGACATGCTAAACTTATCATGGGGTCACTTGCCAAAGAGCAAAATATTAATATTGACGTACAAATAAAAGACCAAAACGTAGTGATAGAATGTGATTCCTCACAAATCCAACAAGTCATTATAAATGCTGTAAAAAATGCTATAGAATCAATAAAAAAGGATGGAAATATTACTATACTATTACAAAATTCTACTCCTCAAATTACAGTCATAGACAATGGCCCTGGAATAGACGTATCAGTAAGAGATAAGTTATTCACTCCTTTCTTTTCTACGAAACCAGCTGGGCAGGGTATCGGCCTGATTCTCTCCAGAGAAATATTGCTATCTCATGGAGCAGAATTTAGATTATACTCTGATCATGACTCAAGCCATACTTATTTTGAGATAGACTTTTTAGATGTGTCAAATTTGACATAAGCGCTCATATATGGATCTGAAACATGTCCTTACAAAATCAAAATTGGTAATACTTTGGCTATCGGCGGAAAATGTACTAAAAAAAGGTGGTCAGGCCATCTTAAGCGACTCATTGAGTCATTAAAAATTGGTATCCTTTACCATTACCTCAGATACAATTGGTAGTATTGGGTTTTTAAACCCAAAAAAACGTGACTACTCAGGTGATGTACTTTTGAACTTAAAAATTACATTTTTTTGATGGACACAAGCTATTTTCGCATTAATGGTAACCTAAAGTTGAACCTGAAGGGTTCATATGATTTAAAAAATAGACGTTAATCGGTACATACGACCCCGACAGGGTCGAATTTCTTCAATACAATAAAACCCTACGAATATTTAATCCCTACAGGATTCATAGATCGGTTCTGAACGTGCTATTAGAATGGCTAAAGTTGAAATATCTGGCATGTTTAAATCAGGCCAACACGTTTTCTGTATCCTAAGGCCTGTTTGTGATACTTTGAGAAAAAGAAATCTCAATATGCACTCAACTATGATGCAATTAGTCCAAACTTAATTCTCTTTTAATGGTGCCTGAGTAGTCACAAAATAACATTAAAAGACTTTTTATTTGAACGCAAGAGACCAAAATTGTGATAAAAAATTCTCTATGGTAATCAAAAAAGCTATGGCAGAATTAGAATAGTAGCGCCATCTGATTATTTTAACACTTTGGCAAAGTCAGGAGACCAATTCACATCAATAAAATCTATTTATCCACAGATAATACCCGTTTATTTGTATCATGATTTGGAAAGAAATATTTTCAGTTACTCTCATTCTGTTTTCTATTATCGATATCATTGGCAATCTGCCTATTATTCTCGACCTTAAAGAGAAGGGATTAAAAATTGAGCCTGTAAAAACTACCATAGCGGCTTCATCTATTATGATTGCTTTTCTTTTTATGGGAGAGCTTCTTTTATCGCTTTTTGGTGTAGACCTTAATAGTTTTGCCGTGGCAGGTGGAATTGTAATATTTATTATCGGATTAGAAATGGTTCTCGGTGTTGAGTTTTTTAAACACGAGGATACTACTACATCGGCATCTGTATTTCCGATCGCCTTTCCTCTTATGGCAGGTGCTGGTACACTTACTACCATTCTCTCGCTAAAATCAGAATATGATGTATCTAGTATTATTATAGGCATAGTTATTAATGCTATTATCATCTTTGTAGTAATTAAAACTTCCTCAAGAATTCGAAAAGCCATTGGTCCTAATGGAGCTTCGGTATTGAGAAAGGTTTTTGGTATCATATTATTGGCCATAGCTGTCAAACTAATCAAGACCAATCTGGGAGTTTAATACGTTAATAAAACAAGGTAATCCCAAATACAAATGATTTCGGGATTTTGTCTGGCCTTTTTCTCCTATCAGAGTTTATACTTTCATCTGTAACCCTGATATTTTTGAAAATTTTATCTTGAATGGAAAAAATAACTTAATTAAAATTTCCCTCAACCCAAATATGTTGGATTAAAAGCACTCTGGCTGAGATGTTACAAACGAACTATAATATCATGTTCAAAAACAAGAACCATTATGTATATCAATAAAAAGTTTTGGCTAATTGTCGTTTTTTATATATCATCAATAAGTATGTCATACACTCAGATGACACATTCTGCCAGAGGAGTTCTATTTTCTTATTATGATCAACAAATTGAAAATTTTAGTCTCAATAAAACCTATTTGTATAGAAGTATATCGATAAGTGTAAGCCAAAAAAAGGTGATAGTAGACCTGCCCATTATTGCATTGACATATGATATGCAAACTCAAATAGGCATGACAGTAATAGCCGACCTACGTAATCATGATATTAATGAAAAGGGAATCGAAGCCGCTATTCTTTTAGGTTTAAATTTAGAAATTTCAATCTTGCCAAAATACTGGTGGTTATATGTAGGAGGAAGCATCGGCCCTCAGTTTATTTCTAATGCGCCAATTAGGCAAAACGATGGTTTTATTTTTTCTGACAGTGCATATGCTGGAAATAGGTTTTACATAGGCAATGGCAAACAAATAGATCTCAAAATAGGCTTACGTCACCAGAGCAATGCCGGTATCTCAGAGCCTAACGGGGGCATCAATTCTCTATTCCTTAAAGGAGGTGTATTATTCAATTTGTAGTACAAAATTTAACAATTTCACCAGGCCTTTTTTGTGCCAATACACTCATGTCATTTTGTACAACTTGTAAAATCCGTGCATACCCTCCTGTGGTTTGACAATCTCTCATCAATGCCATAATTCCTCCCGAAGGAAGTAACTGAATAGTGCCTGGCACCACTGCTGAAGTAATGATGTCTTTCACACCACTCAAAAAATTTTTATTATTAGGAGTTAAATAATAAGCCATTCTATCACTTTTCCCTTCTATTCTGAATTCTTTTGCGAAAAGGTATTCTTTTTGGGAAGGTTGAAGAAAATCAAATTCGGGGCCATGTCTTACAATAATCTCTCGTTTTGTATTTAATTCAGGCCTAATTCTACTATTTGACCCCTCTCTAAAATAATCCATATTTTGAGTGTGAATTTCGTTTCCTTTTATAATTTCAACACCTATATCAATTGGGAAATAGGAGGATCGACTGCCAAGAATTTTGGAAATTTGGAACCCTCCTTTTACACCAAGATATGACCATACTCCATTTGCCCCAGATTTTATACTAATAACATCACCCTTCTTAACTTCTATTATTTTATAAAAAGGCATTGGTTTTTCATTAAAAAAACATTTTTTTAGTGCTCCTGTGAGAAGGATGCTAGTGTTTTTTAAAAAAACCAAATCTGGGCCAATAGGGCCAATTTCTAAAATGGCATCATTTTCATTATTTCCTAATAACAAATTTGCCGCTAAGGCACTTTTATCATCCATCCATCCCGAAACTGGCATTCCTAAATGCCGATAACCATAGCGCCCTTTATCTTGAATACTACATTTTAAACCTGCTCTCACTACCTTAATCATCTGGTTTCTGTATTATAAATTTCCCAATATTCTGATTTTGTAACAGGTTTCATTTTTATATTTTCTCCAGCTTCAAATCTACATGGTGATGACTTATGAATATCAAATAGCACCAAGGGGCATCTGCCAATAATATGCCATCCACCAGGGCTTGATTGTGGATATATCCCGGTTTGATTGCCTCCAATAGCTACAGCACCAACGGGCACTTTCTGTCTTGGGTTTGCTCTTCTTGGAGTGGAGAGTTTCGTTGGTAATCCGCTGAGATACATAAACCCTGGCAAAAAGCCAATGAAGCTAATTTTATAATTTATTATGCTGTGCAAAGCGATTACTTCTCCTCGACTCAGGTTATGAAATTTACATAAAACATCCATATCCAATGAAAACTCGGGGTCATAACAGACCTGTATTTCTTTTACGATTTTCAATGGTTTTACCCCACGCTTATAATTAATTTTTTTTATAAGATCAATGATATTTATTATCGTTGTCATTTTATAATCATAGATAACAGTGAGTGAACAATAAGCAGGTATAATGTCAAGTATATGATTATTAGTTATTTCTCTGAGGTTAGTTGCCACATTTATTATGGCATCATTGACATTAGTATCAATCTGATCAGGCCATTGTAGTAAAAGATAACCCTCATCAATATTGCGAATAATCACATTATAAGGCTTAATTAATAGCGACTCCTTCATTTCTAAGTGCTGTGGTTAATTTTTTTACAATTTCTACTGCCTGAGGATGATCACCATGAATGCAAATGGTTTGAACGTTAATTTTCTGGTAGCCCATAGGGGTTATAATCTGATTTTTGTTAACTATGTCGAGCACTTGATCTATCATATCAACTATGCTGGTGTGAACAGCTGAAGGTTGAGATCTAGGCATCAAATTGAGATCATCACAGTACCGCCTATCGACAAAACCCTCGATCATAACACGCAATCCCTCTTCTTTAGCTATACGAGCCAATACACTACCATACTGGGCATAGAGAATAGTCGATTCTTTCCAAGGCATCATAGCTTGTACAATAGCCCTTGCTACACCTTCATCATCGTATGCATGATTATATAGAGCACCATGCACTTTGACATGGTGAAGCCCCTCACTATAAATATTACTCAGCTTGTCAATAACCGAAATTTGATATTGTATGATAGCCATCAAGTCATCCGAAGGGATAAACATTCTTCTTCTTCCAAAACCCTGCAAATCAGGATAGGAAGGATGAGCTCCAATTTTAACATTGTGTTTTTGCGCCATTTTAATAGTATCAATAATTACTTTAGGGTCACCACCATGATAACCACAAGCAATATTACATGATGATATTAGAGGCATGATCACCTTATCATTTCCAATGGAATATCTTCCAAAAGATTCGCCCATGTCACAGTTAAGATCAATTGTCATTAATTTCTATGTCATTTCGTTTCTTAATGATTCAATATGCGCCACTATTCAGGTGGGCAATTTTAAAAGCCTGTCTGCCAAACAGGCAGGTAAAAATTGTTATTTCTTTTTCAAAGAAAACTCATTTAAGATAAAAAAGCTGGGCTATTTTTAATATATCTAAAAAGATAGTGAATCTCGATTAAATCGCCAAATCTTCGATTTGTATCGATAATAGTTGAGCCCACTCCGGAAACACACAAAATCAAAAAAGTTTCTTTT
>JAZGFD010000266.1:0-7740 GCA_036479115.1 Saprospiraceae bacterium
CATAATTTGATCCTGAACGAGGCAAAAAACGCAGTCATAGCAGTAGATATGGCGAGTATTTTTAACAAAGAGCAGGTTCAAAAGATGCCAAAGTTACCCGTCAATTTATCCTTGACAGAGCACTAGCTTATATTCCATGCTAATCATTGATTAGGCAGACTTCTTAGTTTTTGCTTCTTCAATACTCGCTTTAAGAGCATCCATTATATCTACTACCGGTGTAATATCGGCCTCCTGTTCGGTAATACTGATGATTTGTTTACCATCGATTTTCTCTTGTACCATATCCATTAGTGCTCCTCTATATCTGTCTTCAAAATCTATTTTGTCAAAAGAAGTGGTAAGTGATTCTACTAACGTCTCTGCTAATTTTAACTGTTTGTCATCAATCTTAATACCATCAAGATCAGGTACTTCTTTTATATCTCTCATTTCGTATGGATACCGCATTTTATACATTACTAGGCCTTCGCCTTCTGCGGTAATCAACACAACGTCCTCTCTATCTCTGAGAATAATACGGCCAATTCCTGCTTTTTTTGTCTTTTTTAAAACATTAGCCAGTAAAGAGAAAGTTTTTTTAGCCACTTCACCATGTGGCCCTACATAATAAACTGCTTCAAATCTAGAAGGAGGCACCTCATTGATATCTACAAATGAATCAATTTCAATTGTCCTAGTACTCTTGAGTTTAATCGCATTTAGTTCATCTTGGGTGAATACAACATACTGATCCTCAGCGTATTCGAAACCTTTTACAATATCACTCTTCTTGAGAGTAGCCTTACAGCTCCTACATATTTTTTTATAAGATACTCGGCTGTTATCGTCTTTATGTAGCTGGTTAAATTTAACATTGTTCTTATTTTCCACAGCGTTAAATACCTGAATGGGAATGGTTACTAATGAGAACTGTATGTGTCCTTTCCAGATGGATCTCATGTTTATTAGTTTTCTTATAAAAATTATCAGATCAATATTCACTTATATTTCACTGAGATAATTCTGCATTAGGTAAAATGCAAAAATTTTATTCAAAATTATCTTTATTTATCATTAACCAATTTTTTAAACACGGGTTCTCTATAAGTATTATTAGAACTCATGGATGCATATGATATCTTACATTTTAATTGATCTTCTATCCACACCGTTTTTTCAGGTTCATCTATGGTCTCTGATATTAGTTTTTGAGTAACAGGAATCTTAGAAATAACTGCAAATAATTCTTTCAACTCATCCATTTTAAACCCAGTACCTACCTTCCCCATATATTTGAAAGCATTCTTTTCTCTTTTGGCAAGATGCAAAGCTCCAAAGACTTTGGCACGATCTCCTTTGCCCAGGGTATAGCCTATGATAAAAGCAGTGTCATCGGTTCGGCATTTTATTTTTAACCAATTTTTAGACCTTTGACCATCGAAGTATTTGGCATCAAGATTCTTAGCCATAATACCTTCCATTTTCTTGGCTTGTATTGCATCAAATAGTAACTGTCCATCATTAAAAAGGTCGCTTAGTCTAATAGATTTTCCTTTTTTTATGGTCGCTTCAAGCACTTCTCTTCTTTTTTGAAAAATAAAATTAGTGATGTCAATTCCATCTACATTGAGTACGTCAAAAATATACATAGTGGCTGGTTTTAGGGATTTTGCCTTTATTCCAACCTTGCTGTGCATCCTACTTATTACATTGTGAAATTGTGGTTTTCCTTCCGCATCTAATACCACTATTTCAGCGTCAAAAACTCCATATTCCACTTCAAAAACATTTGGTTTTTGAAATTCTGGAAACTGCTCTGTAATATCTCTTCCACTGCGACTATATATGGTCACTTTGTCATTATCAAAATAAAGTAGGGCTCTTATTCCATCCCATTTTACTTCATAGCTATAACCTTCAACAGGAATTTGCTTAGAAGCTTCAGCTAGCATAGGTTTATATATTTTTTTAGCATCTCCACCAGATGATATCATTTCTACGAGCCACTGGTTTTCTTTGAGTTTATATAATTTGTATTCACCAGATATGAGATTGGAGCTCAATGAAAATTTTAGACTTTTGTTTGCCTTTTTACTGTGCCATATTACCTTTCCGGCAGCCATTATCCACATGGTGCCGCCTCCATAACTTCCTTCGGGTATTTCTCCTTCAAAATCCAAATATTTTACAGGATGGTCTTCTGTTTTTATTGCCAATCGTTTGACACCCTTTCTAGTAGGAAGCCCTTTTGGAATGGCCCATGACCAAAGCGTACCCTGATGTTCTAACCTTAGGTCATAATGCAAGTTATTAGCATCATGTAATTGTACTACAAATTCATCAGTACGGTTTAATTTACGCGTACTCTCAGAGGGTTCTGTAGTTTTGTCAAAGTCTCTTTTTCCTAAATATTTTATCATTCTTGGGTCAAGAGGAAGGTTTGTGTTTTGCGTATTTGTTGTTTCAATATTTGTTCTTTCTCTAGGTTTTTTTATTGCCTTTCTTTCTGTATGAATGCTCGTTTCATATTCTCTCCAATCTTTCCATGCATCTCCATTTTTTTTTAAATATTCCTTATAGTTAATAATGTTAAAATCTTGAGAACTTTTTACATCTTTGAGATCATTCCAAGTAATAGGCATTGACAAGGGAGCTCCTGGTTTACCTCTAGTGCTATAAGGTGCCACACAAGTATTGCCCAGATGGTTTCTATAAATATCGATCAATATTTTTCCTCCTCTTTTACTTTTTAATACATGTAAAGTATATTTATTAATGTTTGTCTGAATAAATTCTTTGGCCAGCTCTTTTATAGCAAAAGTCACTTTTTCATAGGGCCAATTGGGCAATATCGGAATGTAAAGGTGAACGCCTTTACTCCCAGAAGTTTTGATGAAGGAAGTATATCCTTTTTCTTCTAAAAAATCCCTAATATCAAAAGCAGAAGCTTTTATTTCGTCAAAGGGCATCTCAACATCAGGATCAAGATCAAATATAAAATGATCAGGCTTATAATTATTAGTCACTTTAAATTGGGTAGGATGTATCTCCAGTGATGCAAGGTTTGCCATCCATACAAGACTGGCTTTGTTATGTAAATATAAGTAGTCAATATCTTTAGAATCATGATGGATAGGATATGACTTTACCCAGTCGGGAGTCCATTTGGGTTTGCTCTTAGAATAGAATTTTTTACCCTTTATTCCATCAGGATATCTTATTAGTGTCAAAGGTCTCAATTCAATATATTTCATTATATGAGGGGCTATATCTATATAATATTGAATGAACTGTGCTTTAGTGACATTAATATTAGGGTAGAGAATCTTGTGAAGATTGGTGAGTTTAAGCTTTTGTCCGTCTACTTCTGTATATATTCCCTTTGATGGCATTGTAGTTAAAAGCGAGCAATAATTGTGCTGGAATGACTTGGTCTATCCTTAATATCAAAATGTTTTACCATATTTCACATTTTTATTAATCCATTTCTCATAGGCCTCATTAGCTTCTACTTCTATTTTAATAATGCAAGGCACCTCATAGGTGTGTAGTTCTGTGATGCGCGATTGTAATTCATCCCAATGTGCTTGTGTTGTTTTTAGAATAGTCACCCATTCATTATCCTTTTGTAAAGTTTCTTGCCACCAATATGCACTTTTAATTGGAAATAAATTGTAACAGAAAATGAGTTTCTCTGATAGAAGTTTGTCAGAAATTTGTCGAGCGGAGGAGTCATTGTAATGGGTAACATACACTATGATAAAACTCATAATAATAACTTCATCTCAACTCAGCTATAATTTTACTCTTTGCAGGGTCAATAGCAGACATTATGTTATAAATCTCCCGCTGTTCTGGCTTCAAAGAGTTTATATATATATCAAGGATTTCAGTGTTTTTGCAGTTAGAAAACATTTGTAAGAGCATCGAGTTTCTAAAAGATCTGTTTACTCTATCTATAGTTTTTAAGGCACTTTTAATATTGGCTTTGCCCTGCAGCGCATTATTTGCCATGATATCTAGTCCTTTTCTGTGGTATTCATAGAAGGCTTTTCTATAAGGTTTAAATTTAGGATTCAGCAGGTTTTCAACAATCCAATATTTATTTCTGCTGCTTTCTGATGCTGACCACCCCAGCCCTCCACGAGCAATACTAGCAGGAATATTACCCACAATATTTTGAGCTATTCTAAAGTACTTGTCACCTCCTGATGGAGAAAAACTATCGTAATCAAATCCTAAAATAAGATAGGCATAGTAAGTCAAAATTGACGAAAGATTATCAGTAAAGGCTATAGAATTATCTCTTAAAGGTGCATTTTGCTCGTAAGTGAATGTAAAATTATTGTCAATATGATTAATGAGAACGGTAGAATAACTCGAGTTATGAACTGGCCTCACTGTAGAAATCAATATAGATGCTCTAAACGAATTAGCACTCAGATCTTCACTAATGTTGATTTGAATATTTCCTTCTATTCTTTCATCTATCTCGTAAGAATCATTTGTCCATTTTCTTTCATTGTAAAATTCTGAAATTTCTCTTTCAAGGCTTTGCAATACTTTTTCATCCGCAATAGTCAATCTTGGAGCTTCTATTTTAATTTTTAGGTTAAATTCTTGGGCATTGGCATTAATGATAACTATTGAAAAAACTACAGATAAAATAATATTACGCATGAGGTAAAATTGTTACGATTTCATTGATAATGTCATGAGCGACTTCTGGCTTTGACTTTAACTCATACTTTTTAATCTTATTGTCCTTATGTATGATTGTTACCTTATTGGTATCATGGCCAAATCCCGCTCCTTTGTCTTGTAGGGAGTTAAGTACAATGAAGTCAAAAGACTTCTTTTTCAATTTATTTTGAGCATATTCCATTTCATTATCAGTCTCGAGTGCAAATCCAATATTGATTTGACTTTTTTGTTTCATTTTTCCCAGTTGTGCCGCTATGTCTTTTGTGCGCTTTAAGTCCATTTCCCAGTTATTGTTACCTTTTTTTACTTTATGACTATAAGTTTTTGTAGGTGTATAATCAGCTACAGCCGCAGCCATTATGGCTATGTCACAATTGTGGTATTGTTTTATTGTCGCATTGTACATTTCTTCGGCAGAAGTAATGAGAATAACTTTCACTTCTCTGTGAATAGGACGATGCTTAGAAGGCCCGAGTATTAGAATCACTTCTGCACCTTGTTTAAAGCAAGCATCTGCAAGTGCAATGCCCATTTTCCCAGTGCTTCTATTACTAATAAATCTTACAGCATCTATTTTTTCATGGGTAGGCCCTGCAGTGATTATGACTTTTTTCCCTTTTAGTTGTAACTTGTTTTCCGTTAGTTTTAGATTTTCTAGAAAAGTAACAATGTCATCCGGTTCTGCCATTCTTCCTTCGCCATATAGGCCACTGGCCAGCTCTCCATTATTCACATTAATGATGTGATTACCATATGATTTTAATATTGAAATGTTGGCTTTAGTAGAAGGATGTTTCCACATATCAAGGTCCATGGCAGGAGCGATATAAACGGGGCACTTTGAGCTCAAATAAGTAGCAATTAGCATATTGTCAGCTATGCCGTGAGCCATTTTGCCTAATGTTGTGGCGGTGGCAGGAGCAACGATCATTCCATCAGCCCAAATGCCTAATTCTACATGATTGTTCCATGTTCCTTCATTTATTAGTTCTACACTCACTTCGTTTTTAGATAGTGTAGAAAGCGTAATAGGTGCTATAAATTTAGTAGCACTTGGTGTCATAACTACTTTGATAGCATGTTTTTTTTTAATCAGTGCCCGTACCAGATAAGCAGATTTATATGCAGCTATACTTCCTGAGATGCCGATGATGTATTTGCTCATCTTTTAAATTTTATAATAGGAGTTAAAGTGAAGGTAACTACTCCGGTACTATCTACTTTTGGCTAAAAAAAGTTCTTTTCTCACTTTACTTCGGCAATTTATGTCTCAAATCGAAGATGTGGCAACTTAATCGAGATTCACTAACTCATATAATATGCTAGTAATAGCGCTACTATTGATACAAAAATAGCTTGTGTCTAGCAATAAAATAGCAATTTTTTATCTCAAAAGCACACCTCCTGAGTAGTTACAAGTGAAATTTGTTAAAAATATCTTCTCATAAACAGCAAGACATTTTTTAAAAAGCTGCAAGATCAGTGATTATCCTTTTTACAAAACTCAATCGTCCAACCTCTCTTTTACAACTTCACATATTAATTTTCCGGTAGTATATTCATCAAGGGCAATTCTCGTTGGGTTTGGTAGTTTTTCGTAGAATTTAGATATTTCTATTTGTTCTTTATTTTCTTGTATTTCCTCTATTGTATCTGATTCTACTGCAAATTCTTCCAATTTCCCCTGGAGTTCAATTTTAATATCTCTATTAAGTTGATTGGCTCTTTTAGTAATAATTACAAGAGCTTCATAAATATTACCTGTTTCTTTTGCAAGACTATCAATATCTACAGCAGAAAGATTAGGATTGATGTCTTTTACTCGATTTTTAATATCAGCCATTTTGTGCATGTTTTATTTCTTTTAAACTATTGTCTTTATAACTTAATACCTCCTCGAAGTATTTACTTTCAGAAAATTTTTTTAAAAATCTTTCACAACTCTTCAGCGCATCTCGGAATCTTTCTTCTTGAACGTTATAAATACTATTCTTAGCTTGTAAGTAATGAGCTTTTGCAATGAGATATCTTGCTTCTTCTTCTTCATTAGAACCTGGAAAATTGTTAACCATGTTTTCTAAAGTCACTACTGCAGCTGAGTATTTTCTCATATTATAATAGAGCTTTCCCGATTCAAATTCTTTAATCTCCATCTTCTTTCTCAGTTCGTCTATAAGCTGATTACACTGTTCCACCTTCTCACTATTTGGAAAAGTATTTACAAATAGTTGAAATCCAGATACAGCTTGATTGCTAGGAGTTTGGTCTAATTTAAATTTTGGTGACATTTTATAGTTAGAATATGCGGTCATAAACATCGCTTCTTCTTTTAATGAAGAATTTCCATATGTATCAGAAAATCCTTTAAAATAATGAGCTGCTAGAATATAACTCCTGCTAAGAAAATGAGCATCAGCAAACTTATAAGCCAACTCTTCACCACCAGGGCGCCCTCTCATTGTAGGTATGATCAATTCGTATAGTGAAATTGCTTTTGAATAGTCTTTTTGGTCAAAATAATTATTTGCAGCTTCTAATATTTTCTTACTATCTCCACTAGTTCGTACCAGCTCATAGTCTGTTTTACAGGCCAAAATTAGAAATGAGAACAGAAAGGAAAAAAGTGCAATTTTTTTCATAGCGCGCAAAGGTATTCATTTTAGACAGATGGAGCAATATTATGTCTTATCCAGTTGTCCTCAAAAACTTTATAAGAACTATAACAATGTCTTAAGACAATAACCAATTATGTTTGAGAATGTGTAAAATCAAGCAATATCGGAGTATTAAATTTTAATAATCTATGGTTTAGAACGTCAATGTATGGCTATGTGCAGTAAGATCATAAGGGTTTATTTTACATAGTAGTTGAACAAAAACACACCAAAATAAAATGATAGTTCTCGTTCACCTTATGCCACTTATTTATTAGCGTTTAGCCTTGAGACCACTCTGAAAACGGATAATTTTTACAAAAAAATTATTTTAGATGATATTATCATTTTCTATGATTTGTTGATGCCTGAGTATCAACAGATTGAAAAAGAGGATAAG
>JAZGFD010000267.1:0-3952 GCA_036479115.1 Saprospiraceae bacterium
GTCTCGTATTTATGAAAAACGACTTGCACATAATATTCACCAGAAGGCAAATTTTTCATATCCCTGATTGGGTATCCAAAGGCATTCATAGCAAATGGTATTTTTTCTCCTGCTTTCCACTTATTTAAATCCATACCAAAGCCTTGGCAAGTCTTAGAATCATCTCTGAGCTGAAATCTCAGCTCGGTATCAATATTATTAGAGATGAGTAATATCAGTCTGCCATCTAAAGGATCGCTGTAATGACCCTTTGCATATGAGATGTTAATGGCTGAATTGGAGGAAGTGCTTTTTTCATCTTCTCCTACAAGATAAGACACTGAGCAAGAATAGAATATAGCAAGTGTTGCTATAAATATTATTTGATAAACGATACTTAATGGCTTAATTTTCATCGGTTGAGATTTCTATTTTAGTTTCTATTTCGTTTGAAAATAGGTAGAATGGAAAAATGATAACCATTCAAATTTTTGGAGATTAAGAAAAAAAACATAAAATAAGGAGGCATTTAGCCCCCTTAATAAAATTAATATATTTCAACTTTTTAAGCTGCTTCTGCGTCAGCATTATGAGATTTAGTAAGATTTTTTTGTATCTCTTGAGGCACTGGTGCAAACTCGACAAAACTTCTTGTAAACTTAGCCCTTCCCTGACTCATTGACCTCAGAGTAACACTATATTTATAGAGTTCGGACAATGGTACTTTTGCGCTGATCTTCTGATAATGGCCTTCAGAACTCATCCCCTGTATCATGGCTCGTCTCGTCTGCAGGTCACCCATGATATCGCCCATCACAGAGTCATTACAAAGTATGTCTAAACTGTATATGGGTTCCATGAGTTGTGGTTTGGCACCAATAAAAGCACTTTTAAAAGCATGAGAAGCTGCTATCATAAATGCCATATCATTGCTATCTACAGAGTGCATTTTGCCATCATAAATGCAAACTCTTATATTTTGACATCTAGAACCAGTAAGAGGCCCTTCTTCCATTTTTTGTATCACTCCTTTCTTAATCGCATTAATATATTTTACATCAATGCTGCCCCCTACAATACACCAGTAGAACGCCAAATGTCCTCCCCAGCTTAACTCTTCTACAGTTTTCTTTCTCACATTAAGAGATAAAGGGTCAGGCATACCTTCATAATAAGGCTCTATGCGCATGGATAATTCTGCAAATTGGCCAGATCCTCCAGACTGTTTTTTATGCCTATATGATGCCTCTGCTAACTGGGTAATTGTCTCTCGATAAGGTATTTTTGGTTTAGCAAATTCTATTTCTAACCCATTGACTTTCTCTATTCTATATTTTATCAATTCCAAATGTAGTTGCCCTTGGCCATGTAGCAAAGTCTGCCTTAATGTAGCTGATTGTTCCACTTCTAGTGTTGGGTCTTCTATAGCAATCTGATTGAGTGCTTTCATTATTTTCTCCATATCGCCTTTAGAAGGAGGTACTATTGCTGTTCTGTAACGATGATTAGGAAAAATCATTTTTTCAATTTCAATTTCTGTTCCTTTTTGCACCAATGTTTCATTACTATGAGAATTTTTTAGCTTGACAGTCACGCCTATATCTCCAGCTTGTAATTCAGTTACCGATGTCCTTATTTTCCCATTCGTTTCAAAAATACTTCCTATTCTTTCAGTAACCCTATGGGTGGGGTTATAAAGTTCTTCTCCTGCTTTCACTTTGCCAGAATAAACTTTAAAGTAAGATAACATTCCTACTTGAGGTTCTGATATTGTTTTGAATATAAAAGCAATATTCGGTGCATTCGCATCACACATCACTGTTTTACCTTTTGCAGACATGACTGTAGGTCTATCTGCTGGACTTGGGGCAATATCATTGATGAATCCCATAATCCTACCGCTGCCCATATTCTTTTCTGCACAACAGCAAAATACCGGAAATATCTCTTGATTTGCCAAAGCTATAGTGAGCCCCTTTGCTAATTCTTTTTCCGACAATGCCCCTTCTTCAAAAAATTTCTCCATCAATCCTTCGTCATTCTCTGCTGCCGCTTCTACCAGTGCATTATGCATTTCTTGCGCTTTTATCATCTCACTCTCAGGTATAGCAATTTTGGTAGGTTTTCCACCATCTTGACTAAATTCATACATTGTCATTCGTAATGCATCTACTATTGTAGTAAATCCTTTGCCTTGATTTAAAGGATATTGTACGGCCAATACATTGGTTCCAAATCTATCTCGTGCCTGTTCTAAAGTAGCTTCAAAATCAGATTTATCATGGTCTACTTGATTCACTACCAGTAGGGCTGGTGTTTTATTATTCTGAATATACTCCCATATGATTTCGGTACCTACTTCTACGCCATTAGCGGCATTGAGCACAACTACTCCAGTATCAGCTACCTTTAATGATGATACTATCTCTCCTATAAAATCATCTGATCCTGGAGTATCTAATATGTTTATCTTACAGTCCCTCCAATTGGCATGCATAAGGGTACTAAACACAGTATTTCCTCTTTCTTTTTCTATATTGGTATAATCGGATACGGTATTGCCGTCAGAGACTGAACCTCGTCGGTGTATACTTTTTGACTCGAATAGCATCGTTTCACACAATGTCGTTTTGCCACTCCCAGAGTGGCCAAGTAGAGTGACATTTCTGATATTTTTAGATTCATAACTCATGATTGGTTGATGTTTGTATGAATACTAAGACAAGGGAGAATGTGCTTAAATGTCTCAGGATTCAAAGATGATAAAATGGACAAGGTCTTGGCCTTGAAGACTTTCTAATGCTTAAGTTATAAAAATATTCTTAGGGATCGCTTATATATTATAAAATAATATTTTGATTATAGGCGTCACTATAATTTTTTACAGCGATAAAGCCGATTTGCTAGGTCATAAATGCTTATGAGGAACTCATTTTGATTAAAAAAAGTTATTCCTCTATCATATTACAGCTATTTTAACACCATTACTCTGCTACGTCTCAAAAAACGATTTTTTTCTGGCAATTTCTCTATGGCTTTTATGTGATTGATTCGTGCTTCTTTTCATTCAGTGGTCACACTATATCGTGGATTGGATTTTTTATTTACCAAACAACTTTTCCACTTATACATATTCTTTTTTTCTCAAGGATTTTATATGGCTGGCCAAGTTGCCATCCATCACTCCACGAAGGTTTTTCAAAATGCTAAATGTCACTTATTCATTGACCAAAAGAGCTGGCATAATGCCAAGTCTTATCCAATTTTTTAATGCTTTATTTAAGTTTTTTAGTAGATATTTCAACTTTTGATCTTATTGTCTCCACTTCTTATTGTCTCCACTTCTTTATTGTCTCCACTTCTTATTGTGTCGTTTCTCAAATGCGACTTTGGTGGAGATTGTTTTCAAAATGAAGTTATTCAAAATGTTCTTTGTTATATTCTACTCGAAATTGATATTGACCTATATCAATGCGTTCTTTTTTTATGGATTCATCACACCATTTTAACTTGCTCTCTCTACCAATAACAATATCACTGGCACGTACATAAAGGGCAACTGAGTCGCATACATTTAGTGCATCATTATGGATATTTCTAGTGGCAATAATATGCTCACTTTTCCCCTCTTCGATGATCACGAAACCTTGAATGGGCCCTTCTTTATGGGTATTGGATTTGAAATCTACTTTGATGATTTTTCCGCTATTATTGACCACCCATACATCATAAGTGGATTCATTAGAACAGGATGAAAGAGCAATGATGCCAATTAATAATAGAACCTTTTGAAACGTCATGATTTGATAATTATTTATTAAACAATCTTGAGCCCACCCCGGAAACACACAAAATCAAAAAAATTTCTTTTGGCGATCTTTATATTTTTTTCAATGAGCTGATACTCAGGCATCACAGAATCTCAATAAATGTAAATCTCATCCAAAACAACTCATTTTGTGAAAAATGTCTG
>JAZGFD010000268.1:0-7774 GCA_036479115.1 Saprospiraceae bacterium
ACGTAATTTGCACCATAATTCAAGTACAAAATGACCACATCAACTAAAGATTTTACTTATTGCGATTCTCCTGAACCACATATTGAGAGAACGAAGAGAATATTAAAAAAACACCCTGAGATTAAAAACCTCATGGGGAGGAACCCAAATACCATATATTACATCATAGGTATAGTAGTCCTACAGCTGAGTATTGCATATCTAATAAGAGATCAAGCTTGGTGGGTGATGCTTATTACGGCATATTGTATAGGTGCATTTGCCAATCACGCATTATTTGTTTTGATTCATGAATGTACCCACAATATGGTATTTAGAAATAGAACTGCTAATCTTTGGGCAGGTATAATTTGCGATATTCCAAACGGATTCCCTACTTCCACAGAATTTAGAAGGTATCACTTAAAACATCATGCATTTCAGGGACATCATGATTTAGATGCTGACTTGCCTAGTTATTGGGAAGCCCGATTAATAGGAAATAGTGTAATAGGTAAAGCACTGTGGCTATTGTTTTTTCCAATTTTTCAAATTTTAAGAAAATTTAGATTGAAAGAAATAAAGTTTACAGATAAATGGACGTTTGTTAATCTCATTACCATTTTAGCCTGTGATATACTGGTGTTTACCTTTATGGGGTCTAACGCATTCTTTTATCTGGTGGCATCACTTTTCTTCTCTGTAGGTCTTCACCCTCTCGGAGCAAGATGGATACAAGAACATTATCTCGTAGCTCCTCCGCAAGAGACATATAGTTATTATGGCCCTTTGAATAAATTGGCATTTAATGTAGGATATCACAATGAGCATCATGACTTTGCATTTGTACCTTGGAATAACCTGCCTAAAGTAAGAGCTATTGCCCCTGAATTTTACAATAATTTAGTTTACCATAAATCTTGGACCAAATTGTTTCTTAAATGGTTAAAAGAAGGTGACCTTTCTCTGTTTTCAAGAATGTTAAGAGAGGATAGAGGTGAAGTTAATCTCACTCGTAGTGAGAAAGACTTCCATCAAGCTAGAGAAATCAAAGAGACTCTCGTCAATTCATAAAAATTACTAAATGCATAAAATCGTTGTTCTCATTATAGCCTTCTTGACCCATCAGATGGTTTTATGTACTGAGGATCCTCTCACATTAACCAAACTCAGTAGCCCGATAACATTTGATGGCATAGTAGACGAAGAAGTGTGGGAAACAATTGATCCTGTTCCTTTGATTATGGCATATCCTAATTTTAATGGTGAGATGACAGAAAAGACCGAAATCAGAATCGCCTATGATGAAAACTATGTATATCTATCAGGTAAGAATTATGATAGCGCTCATGATAAAATAATGGCCAATACTAAAAAAAGAGATGCCTTATCCTCCAGCACATGTTACTTTGGTATCATCATAGATTCTTTTAATGACAAAGAAAATGCTTGTGCATTTTTTACTACCCCTACTGGCCTTCGCCTTGATGCTCAAGTGATAAATGATGGACTTGGAAGAAACCCAATAAATGTAAGTTGGAACAACTACTGGGATGTAAAAACAAGTAAGGATGAAAAAGGATGGTATGTGGAAATGCGTATCCCATTTACAAGCCTACCTTTTAGACCTAGTGGCGATCAGGTAAAAATGGGTATGACCGTGTGGAGATATATTGCAAGAAAGGGAGAAATGCAAATTTTCCCAAAAGTATCGCCTGATTATGGAGATTGGAGTACATGGCGACCATCATTAACCCAAGAGGTATCAATGAATGGTATCAAGACGAGTAAACCATTGTACATTACGCCATATGTGTTGGTAGGGCTAGATCAAAAGCAAAGTCTGAGTGACTCTGAAAATGGTTATATCCAAAAAAGAAATATTAAAAAAGAAATAGGCATTGATATAAAATATGGCATCAATAATAATTGGAATATTGATGTCAGTATAAATACTGATTTTGCTCAAGTAGAGGTAGATGATCAACAAGTTAATTTGTCTAGATTCAGTCTTTTTTTCCCTGAAAAAAGATTGTTTTTTCAGGAAAGATCAGGAGTTTTTAATTTTGGAATGGATCGTTCCAACCAACTTTTTTACAGTAGACGAATCGGCCTTGATAGTGATGGGAATCAGCAGCGCATATTAGGAGGAGCTCGGCTAGTGGGCAAATCAGGAGCGTGGGATTTTGGGTTAATAAACATGCATACTCATGATAATGACGTACAGAATGGAGAAAATTTTACAGTTTTAAGAGCCAAAACAAAAATATTCAACCCTACTTCTGATGCAGGGATATTAATCACTAATCGCATAGGGTTAGATGGGGCATATAATACGTCTTACGGGCTAGATGCCAGTATTAATCTCGTAGGGCAAGACTTCCTTAATATCCGATGGGCTCAGTCTTTTGACGGTAACTTAGAAAATAATAATCCTTTTTCTCTAGACCCCTCCTTTCTTAAAATATTATTGTCACGAAATACAAATCGAGGTTTTAGTTATGGACTTTCTGCATCGTTTGCCGGCAAGGATTTTAACCCTGGGCTTGGCTTCCAACAACGAGAAAATTACTTTCGGTTAGGAAATCGAACTCAATATTCTTTTGCACCAAAAGATTCAAAAATATTTAGACATGGGTTTAGTTCTGGAGGAGTAATACATTGGAATAAAGACAGCAAAGAGGTCGAGTCTCTTTTTTGGAGAATGGGCTGGAATATCAATTGGAACAATAATATGAAGGTTGAAATCAGCTACAGACCGAGGATTGAAAATTTACAAGAGTCTTTTAATCTTTCTGATGATGTTACTATTGCTGCGGGAAGGTATGATTTTGGTACTACCAAAATACAATTTACATCTCCAGGAACAAATAAACTTTTTACTTCAGTAGAGTTAGAATTTGGGAAATTATATGATGGAAACTTTACTAAAATTGAAACTTCTCCAAGTTGGTCTGTGAACTCATCGTTTGAATTAACAGCTTCTTATGAATACAACAAAGCACATTTTGTAAGTAGAGATGAAATTTTCAAAGCACATTTATTCGGGCTGAAAGCACTTTACATGTTTTCTACCAAGTTATCTATTGCCACATTTATACAATACAATAGCCTTGACGAAACCTTCGGAGGCAACTTTAGATTTAGATATAATCCTAGTGAAGGAAATGACCTGTATATCGTATACAATGATAACCTGAATATTAATCGAAGTCGATTTGAACCAGCACTTCCATTGAGTAATCAACGACAAGTAATAGTCAAATATAGTTATTCTTTTAAGAGTTGATATAAACCCACTTTGAAACAGATCATTTTTACAAAATGAATTATTTCAGATAATATTATCATTTTCTGAGATTTGTTGATGCCTGAGTATCAACAGATTGAAAAAGAGGGTAAGAGCACTAAAAGATTTATGCAGAGCTGGTCGAAGTGAACATTTTAGATTTTTTATATTTTCGTTTTGAACTCAATAATAGGATACTCTCGCTTTTAATTCTGCCATACATCTCCTGCTACTACCACTGCTACATTTAGTCGCACGATGTCTTCTTCAACATCAATGTTTTTCCCCATTTCGCCTGAGTCAATATTTACCAGTCTATTACCTAATACTTTTAGATAATTCACGTTTCCTAAAAGGTATCCTCTGAGTAGGTTTACATCCTCAGAATTAACAACACCATCGTCATTAATATCTGCTGCTGCCAATGTATACATATCAGTAATCATTTGATGATGAGTTACATGTTTTTGAATAATCAACAAATCACGACTGGAAATTACACCACCTAAAACATCACCTGCTAGGGCAAAACTCACCTTTGCCGAAATAGGTATAGTCTTTCGAAAAGTAAATCTTCCTTCAAGATTGGTAACAACTGTGTATTTTATACCTGTAGTAGTAGATAAAATTATTGATTTACGTCCCAAGCTATTTCCCTTTTGATCTGTTAAAACGCCACTTATTTCTACTTTCCTTTTGCATTCTGAATCGTCAGAAATAAACCTACTTTTAACGAGACAGTAACTTTGATTTCCTTCAGAATCAGTAGCATAAATGGGAATGTCTACTTCACCCAAATGCTCCTCACATGTAAGGTCTAAAAATGCCACTAAACTATCTTTGGCAAATGAAATAATAATCTCAGATGAAGATGTACAATTGTCGTGTACCGATTTTACAAAATCCCTTGCCCAAACATTAATAGGATATCCTGGGCTCCCCACCACAATACTGAAATTACCTTTACAGTAAATATTAGGAGCTTTTGTATCATGTACATTGATGACCTGTTTTACTTCTTGTGGGTTATTACACCCATCTTTGACTCGCCATAATATCTGATAAATTCCAGCAGCTAAAGATTCTAATGATACTTGTACAGAATCCTGACCTAAGCTAGTATGTTTTAAATTTTGTGGTTTTTTATTTTCATTATAAAGTGTCACTGTCCATTCAAAATTTTCAGAAGGGCATAAACCGCCGTCTTTTGCCTTATTTCCTACTACGAGCCTCTCTAAAACACAATCATCGCCCAAATCAACATTTATTGTTTCGAAAAACAAAATCTCTGGCTGCACCACATCACTTACTTTTAATACTTGCTGATAATGATAGGCTCCGTCTCTATCCATTTTTCCGTACTTGCTATTAAAGGTGTAATAGGAAGTGTTATTTACTAAATCTTTTACCAAAAACAAGTCATCATAATCAGTTCGGCTATCTTTGCTTGGGTCATATGAACACCAATCTATAACTGTCCAAGTAATAATTTTCTTAAAACATGAACCTACTCCGATTCTTATTTCATTTTCCTCGCGGCTGGACCCTACCAAACTACAAACAGCCTTTATAAATTTTGGTTTTCCACTATACCCATATTCACATTCAAAAGAAGGATACATTTCCACTCCATCTATACAAAAATAAGGATCGTTTTTTATTTTTCTATATTCTTCTAATGATACTATATCCACTTCCCCATGGTGCTCATACTTAACATGAATCCATGCCTCTTTTTTTATCACCTTATCATTGAAATGTATTGGCCATTTGATGGTATTTGGGTCAAATCTATTTTCTTTTATAAAGTTTCCATCATTATCATAGCACCATGTTTCTGTGCATGTCTCAAGATTTTGGGAAAATAAGAAACTACAAAAAATACTAAGAGTAAAAGAAATAATGATTCTGTACATTATCGTCAATTTTTGGAAAAGTAAATATAAACATCCGCATTTTAACTACGATAATCTTATGTCTTGAAAATGATGTAAAAAGAATTGACGACAGTTTTAAGTAAATATTATCTTTATCAGCTATATGAGCGAAAAGTTTCCATATGAATTTATATGTATCGAAGGTAACATTGGGGCCGGTAAGACTTCCTTTTGTCAATTGTTGAACAAGGAATACAACTGTTCATTGGTGTTAGAAGAATTTGATGAAAACCCTTTCCTACCCTATTTTTATCAAGATAAAAATAGATATGCATTTCCTGTAGAACTTTTCTTCATGACCGAACGATACAAACAACTCGAAAACACTATTCTAACACCTGACCTTTTTGCACCTTTCACAGCTGCAGACTATTTTTTTACGAAATCACTTCTTTTTGCGAAAAACAACCTTGTCCCATCTGAATTCAGGTTATTCCAAAAAATGTTTAGAGCCTTAGATTCTTCTTTTCCCAATCCCGAATTATTGGTTTACTTTCATAGAGATGTAGATATATTGATGGATCATATACAAAAGAGAGGTAGGGATTATGAAAAATACATCAAAAGAGACTATCTCTTAGAAATACAAAACACTTATTTTGACTATTTTAGAAATATTGTCTCCTTTCCCGTTTTGATTATAGATCTCAAAACACTAGACTTTTTAAGCGATGATAAAAACTACGAAGCAGTCAAACAGATTATTATGGGTAAATACTTACCCGGTGTGCATAGAATCAGCTTAATTGTATAAAATCTCTTCTATAGGTGTCGGCCTATAGAAATCAGAAGCATTTCTATGTGTCGTTTGAATAACCACAATTATTGAATCTTCTATCGAGTCAATTCCAGTTGAGCCCTATATAGTGTCTGAACGAAAACTCATTAAAATTAGAAATAGTTCTTTTGGTCTCATTTTAATTATTTTCAGCTCGTTGATACTCAGGCATCACCGAATATCCAATAATGCAAATTTCATCTTAAACAATTTTTTTTCTGAAAAATGTTTGTTTTCAGAGTAGACTCAAGATTTAATTTTTTTTGTTTTTTAAAACTATAATTGATCTGGTTCTTACATTAAAATTTTCTTCGACCTTTTATTAGTACGTCTATACTATCATCTCGATCATTTAGGTAGTACAACCTTGTCAGGCCCTCTTCATTTTTATCAATGATAGCAGGAATAGAATTGGTGGTGAGCCACCACCCTTTGGGTAAGATCAGCGTATTCCGATTACGACCAAAACTGCGATCCCAGACCAACTCATTATTAAAGATCAAATATCTATTCGGGTCAGTGTAGGTTTCTTCAATTCGCATCCGCAATGATTGCCCTTTTTGTATGACAGGATACCTTATTACAACGATTTCTGTATTCTGGTCGGGTACGCTTCCGATATCTATTCCGCTATCTATAATTTCTTGCCCTTGCAGTGTTTCCACTTTAAGCTTTTCTCCTGTATCTAAAATAAATGCCGAAGGATTGCTGGCTTTACTCCCGGGTCTAACTACGTTGATGTACTTATCTCTGCCTTCTCTTGTTTCTGTATAATCATGGTAAAGCCGAAATGAATGCGTTTCGGGTTGTAACGGAAAATACACAATCTCCCGATTCTGATAAGCCCTTTCGCTGAGTTGGTAATTTATTCGAGCCTTAGACTTATCTCTGCCTCCTGCTTTGGTTACATACCCCACCCAGGGTGAGGGATCATTGGTATTTTCATAATTGGTGGCAAAGGTGGGTAATTTCTTTGCTATAATTTTATAATTTACAGCTGATAATCCTCTATTGATGAAACTCAATTTGATTCTACCATCATTCTCTAGCTCAACCTGTGAAGGATAATTGCAAGATATAAGTTCGTACCCCGTCGGCAATACCACTGCATTTCTTTTGATTCCAAGACTTCTTTCAAATATGATATTACCATCTTTTGAGTAGTAACTTAGAGCATCCTTATATGTTTTGTCAATTCGTATTCTGGCTTCACCATTGGCGGGGACAGGTCTGGCTAGTTGTACCATTAAATACTCAAAAGCGTCGTTGGCTTGTGGATGTCCATTAAGTTTCGCTTTAATTCCTGAAACTATCTCCCACTCCAGTTTTGTACCGGTCATTTGGTCATAGACATTGTCTATTTTATGTTCGCTTCCTTTTCTGAGAGTGTTGAAATAATAGGCTTTACCTGCCGAAGTTGCTGAGACGTCATAGATTATTCTGAAAGCCTGAGAGGTTGGTGATAGTAACTCGTAGCGGGTATAGCTATCTGATTGTGTTTGGGGCGATACTTGTCCCATTAGGATAAGAGAAAACAGAACCAGAAAAGAAAGTGATAAAATAAATTTTATTGCAGTACTCATAATCTATTTAATTAGTAATATGTTATTTCAGCCCCTTAGATAGTCGGACGAAGTTATAGTTAAAAAACGGCAACTACTCGGGCTAGTGCTCTGTCAAGGATAAATTGACGGGTAACTTTGGCATCTTTTGAACCTGCTCTTTGTTAAAAATACTCGCCATATCTACTGCTATGACTGCGTTTTTTGCCTCGTTCAGGATCAAATTATG
>JAZGFD010000269.1:0-2166 GCA_036479115.1 Saprospiraceae bacterium
GTGTACTGGTGAAGTTCACCGTATATCTTCCTGCGTCATCTGAGCTAGGCGTTAGGAAAAAAATAGCATGAAGCATATTTCACAAAAATATGGAAATTATGAGTTTGTATTTGATCGAGTAAATGTAATTCTCGGAGCAAATGGAGCTGGTAAATCAACATTTCTTCAAGAATTAAAAACCCAAATTCCTAGCCTTCTTCCTGGTACAAAAGCAGTGTATATTGAAGGTGGCAGAACAATCACTATAAAGGATGTTTTACAATTAGATCATACAAATGTAGCTCAGTATGATCGACTAGAATCTGCATTAGCTGCCTATGAAGGGAAAAGAGTATCTTCTCTTGCTAGTAGAGTTTTTGATGCTCTAGTTGTACTTGAGAAAAAAGGAATTCAATTGAAGTCTACACATTCAGATGATGTAGAAAGTTGGGTAGAAGGTGGACAGAAAACAGAATACCCGAAAAGAAAGCAACCACCTTTGGATAGACTTTTCGAGCTTTTTAATGAAATATTTCCCCAAATAATTTTAAGCTTCAGTAATGATGCTCGACGTCTATCAGCCATAAAAAATGGATCTAGTTATGGACCATCACAACTTTCAGATGGAGAAAAACAAGTATTTTCTATACTTGCAGATCTCATTGAATTAGATGACTCGCATAAAATAGTTATTGCAGATGAACCTGAGTTAAACTTACATCCAGAACTAGCAGAAAGGCTTTGGACACTTATCGAAAATGAATTCCCACAAAAATTATTTATTTATGCGACTCACAGTATTAATTTTGCATTACGGGAGAATGTCGAAAAAATATATATATTAAGCAGTGATTCAGAAAATATAACGGAATTTAAGAATTTTGAAGACCTTGATAGATCTGAATTTTCTGCATTTTTAGGAGGGCTACCTGGCATACTTTCGACTAATAAAGTTGTTGTTACAGAAGGGCATGAAAAATCATTTGATTCGATATTTTATAGATGGATTCTTGGTGATAACTCCATAGAAATATATCCAGGTGGGGGGTGTACAGATGTGGTCGGTATAGTAAGTAAAAATGGAATGTGGGATAAAATATCATCCAGTATTACTTTAATTGGAATTATAGATGCAGATTATCGAAATGATGTATACCTAAACTCTTTTAATGATAATAGTTTAAGTATTCTAGAACTCCATGAGGCTGAATCATTTCTATGCTTACCAGAAATATTGGTTTCTATAGCAGATAGAATAGGTTCACAAGAAAATACAATCACAAAAGAATTTATTTCAGAGAAAATATTTTCTACCCTGGAAACTCAAAAATTATCAATTGCTGCAAAACGTTTATTTTCTCAAGCAAAAATTTCTTTAGGTGTGAGTTTGCAAAGAAAGATTCTATCTGGAATTGATACACAAGAAGCACTAATAGAGCACCTCAAATCTGCATCTGAATCTGAAATACAAAAAGCTGTTGAAGCTGTTGGTCAAGATGTTTTAGAAGAACAGTTGATTAATGAAATAAAATATATAGATAAGGCATTAAGCAATAAAGATATAATTCAAGCATTAAAGCTTTTACCTGGAAAAGAATTGTTAAATCAATTGGCTCCTAAAGCAGGTTGTCGAAATTCAACCGATATTATGCGTTCATTAAGACGGAATTTTAAACCAGAGGATTTTACACCCACTAAGCAACTAAAAGTGTTGCTAGAGAGAGGGATAAATTCCTAACAAATGCTTGCAGCTGACCGTAAAAAGCGTCACAATTTTTGCGAAAAGAAAAAGCCGCAAAAACTGCGCCCCTTTTTACGTCAGCTGAAGCAGGCGTTATGTGTCTGCGACGCAAAAGTATAAAGTGCAATACATTATCTGAATGCACCTTTTTAAAAGATAGTGAGTAATTTATAAAATCAATCAGGAATTATTAGATGTTCTAAATAATGAATTTACAAATGAATAAAAAGACTCTGTAATAGAACGAATAATGGCATGTTACTAGTCAGCCTACGGAGGATGCAAAGTTGGACGTAAAACTAATGAAAGTTGTGAGGGGCAATTTTAATGACGTAATTGAACTAGAGATCGAAGAGGCACAAGAAAAGTATATTTCATCAAATGTAATTACCATTGCTGAGTCCACGTTATCTCCATATTTTCACCTATTTCACCATAGAGCTATT
>JAZGFD010000270.1:0-22985 GCA_036479115.1 Saprospiraceae bacterium
AACTTATTCGGAAAAGATGGTAAATATTTTGAAGTAGGAGCTGGGATAACATATATATCAGGCACGGTAGATTTGGGCGACTTAGATAGTAAAATTATTGGCACGATGTCTTTGATGTATAGAAATCAGCCAGTCAATGGTGGCTTTATGTGGAAAATAGAATTTACACCCATTTTCGCTTCTGGAGTATTTATCCCCTATTATCCAGGTTTAGCTATTGGTTATTCTTGGTAGGAAACACCTTCGGTACATAAAACCTATGGTAACTACTCAGGTGGTATTTTTTTTTGCTTTAAAAGGCGCTTTTTCTGTTATACACCAGCTGAGTAGTTACAACCTATGAAAAAATAGTCTACACTCAGCTAAAGCGCTTTTGTGAAAGTAGCTCTATTTTTTATTATTACACAACGGTTATTTTTATCAAAATTACCGTTGTGTAATCAAACAAGAATCTTTTTGTCTACCTGATTTGCAATAAGGCCTTAAAAGCGCCCACCTTCTATTTATTGAGGGCAGCCTTTTTATGAAGATTTTTAAACATATAAGAAACAATGTAACTACTCAGGTGGAGTCAATTTTGGCTAAAAAAAGTTCTTTTTTCATTATTCCCCGGCTATTTTTTTAACAATAGCTCTGCTGTTCTGATAAAAATGAGCCTCGTCTAATAAAAAAATAACAAATTTTTATCTCAAAAGCACCCTCTTGAGTAGTTATGAAACAATTTAATTAAGACCGTTCAAAAATATTTCTCTGTATACAATTCAATTCGGCCCTTTTATAGTTTGACAATAAGCCACAATTCATGCTTGATGGTATAATACCAGTATCAGTGCAAGTGGTTCACCCAATGTGCAAAGACAATTATTGGATTTAATAGCATTTGATTGTTATCAATGCTAAATAAGTGATTGAAATCGCATACAATGAGGCAACTATTGAGTTGGTCTATGATTCTTTCTTTAGCAATAGGTCTTGCATTAGAAACAGAAGAAATAGAGTACCATATACTGAAAGAAAATGAAATTGAGATAATGCCCACTATTAATATCAATAGAGTGGATGTTTCAAGTTGTTATTTTTATAATGACAAAAGTTATGCTACTGTAAGTGTAGAGTTTTCATGGGAAAACGCACCTCCCGGAGACAGCCTGCTAGTACAGGTACCTGGTGAGTATTCAACTTTTGCATACATCGATTTACCCATTTTTGACGAAAAAAATATATTTCTCAAAACAATACCTCTGAGTTCTCCTCAAGTCATTGCTTTTGAACTTCCAGCTAACAAACTGACCAAAACCGTTCAAATAAATTTTAATTCAGAGCCATCTCCTAAAGCCAGTTCTTCATTCGCATTACCTGGAGAGTGTCCATTCCTATTTTGTGGTGAAGATACTACCCGACTATCAGGTCTTGCTTTTTTGGATTTGAATGCAGATGGCATAAGACAATTTGGCGAAACGACAGGTTATGCTGACATGGTAGTGCATGTGTTTGAATGTTTTAAGTTAGACAATCAAGAACCACTAAAAAGTACAACAACAAATGCAAATGGAGAATATTCATTTCTTGGACTGGAAACGGGCAATGAGTATAAAGTGATTTTTGAATTTCCGGAAGGGGCAACTTTGGTAAATACTTCAGGCCCAGGTGAGATCAATGAGATGGTACAGTTTGCTACGGTACCAAACTGTGGTATAAATGTATCTGTATCTGATAGAGGTTTATACTGTGAAAGAAACCCCGCTGTGGCTATGGCATGCTTTGTACATGGTGACCCTATTCCAGGAAGTCAAAATGATACCGAAATTTTATTAAGTATACCCTATGATACTAAAAATGCTGACAATTCTGAAAAAAAAATAATTGCCAAAGTCAGCGAGGCAGGATCGATTTGGGGTATAGCATGGGATGCTGGAAATCAAGCATTATATACTTCATCTGTATTGCGTCGCCATTCAGCTATGGGGCCATTAGGCCTAGGAGGAATATATAGAAAAGAAGAAAATAAGCCATTCGAACAATGGTTAGACCTTACATTTGGTGGCACTTTTAACTTTGGAAAAATACCCAATAATTTTGATCGTGGATTAGCGATTCTTCCTGAAAAACCAAGTATAGACTCCACCGTTTTTCCACTTTTTGGAAAGGTGGGCATCGGAGGTATTGATATTGACCCTTTCGGAGAATATATATTTGTCTGCAATCTATTTGATAAGCACATTTATCAGATAACCAAAGATGCCGACGACGACCCTGCCACTAAGCCCACTATCTCAGATGTAGTGAGGTTACCCATTCCTTCTATTTGTGACCCCGCCTTAGGAAACTCAAGACCATGGGCTGTAAAAGTATTTGACAATCACCTCTATGTAGGAGTAGTATGTGATGCTGAGTTTTCTCAAAATAGATCAGATATGAGAGGTTATATATTCATTTATAGTTTGCTTGATAAAAAGTGGCTTGATCAACCAGCCATAGATTTTCCACTTACTTATCCTAAAGGAGCACCGGCTACTCACGTTTTTCCATTTCAAGAATGTGGTCTTTGGAACCCCTGGAATGAAGATTATACTACTTGGTGTAGATCTGATGTGTCTGATCGTGGCACTACATTTTATTACAGCTACCCTATGCCCCTTATTTCTGATTTAGAGTTTGATGTAGATGGCACCCTTGTAATAGCCATGATAGACAGAAGTGCATTTATGACTGGCAACGAAGATTTTGACCCCTCTGGGTCTGCATATATGAAGAGTATATCGGCCGCAGGAGATATTTTAAGAGCCTTAAAATTTAAAAATGTTTATATTTTAGAAAATAACGGCATTAGTGGCCCTCATAAAGGACTCCTTTCCGGCAACAGGCAAGGGCCAGGATTTGGAGAATTTTTTAGTGACAACTATCATGTACCCGATTCTACCCTTATCCATGCAGAGCTTGCCCTAGGAGCAACGGCCCTTTTACCCGCATCAAAACAGATGATCTTTAATGCCGTCGATCCTATAAGCTATTCTAACTTCAAATTTGCTGCTGGCCTGAGATGGCAGAGCACAGTAGATGGCGATTATCTAAAAGGTTATGTTGCTTATACAAAACCAGTTTTGCCATCATTTTCTAAGAGTGCTGGCTTAGGTGATATAGAACTGCAATGTGAAAAATTAACAGATGTTACAATAGGCAATTATGTGTGGGTAGATTATGATAGAGATGGGATACAAGACCCTTGCGAACCTCCTGCTGAGGGTATTAATGTTACACTTTTTGAAAAAGACGGAACGGAGATTGCCACTATTCAAACCGATTCTATTGGTCGCTATTTTTTTAGAAGTTCAGACCTTCCACAGATCAAGCCTGAAACCGATTATGATATAGTATTTGCCACTTATGGCCAGTATGACAGAGACTTGAGAGTCACGCTATCGGGCATCGGAAAAGTCCTTCCTACACTTCCAAATAGAGAGTATTCTTCTTATGGCGATAGGATGGACAGTGATGCCACTATTACACACTTTCCTCGTGATCACTTTTACTTTTCTTATCCTGCTATGGGTGTGAGGACACCATCCGAAGGGAGTATTGATTTATCATTTGATTTTGGGCTTTCTTTTTATGATTATGCAGTAAAAAATATTATTATTAATGAAAAGCTACTGCCTTATATCAATGGAGAAGAGATAATTTATCAAATTGTCGTTTATAATTTTGGAGGCCTCCCTGGATTTGATATTGAAGTATCTGCCTATATGAATGGTGGTATGATTTTCAATGCTCCTGAATCCAACAATCAACTGAAGACGCAAAATAAATTACAAAAATCAATAGCCGTCAATGAAGGTTGGACATTATCAGGTGATACCTTGCTCTACGCCTACATTGATACTTTGCTCGAAGCAGCATCTGACACTTTGTCTCTTACCCTTATAGTAACAAATGCATATGGCCCAGAATCGTGGAATCTCATGACCGAAGTAAGTGACGCATTAAATATATTAGGAGAGTCTACAGCAGAAATTGACCTCGACGGTATTTTGGATAGAAACAAGAACAACAACGGAGGAAACCTCTATCGAAGCCTTGCTGACAACTGGCTTTTGGGAGATGGTACTGCCACCCAAACCAATGGCAATCCTGATACCGATCAAGACAATGCAGACCCCGCGATTGCAAATATCTTAGATGTAGCCCTTAAGATTTATCCCGATCCTAAGTACCAGAACAACTATGATAGTATCAAATATATTATTGTAATAGAAAATCAAGGATCTTTTGATTTAGATTCAACAATAGTATCTCTGTATTATTCTGATTCTTATTGTTTTGATGAGAATGTAAACGGAAATTGGAGTCTTGATGATCAGCCCAATATTGTATATACTTCATTAGGAGCGTTGACTACTTTAGAAAAAGATACAGTTTGTATTTATTTAAAAGCCATATCAGGCAAAAGCATTGAAGATTGGACTGTTGAAGCTGAAATCAGTAAGGCGTATGGCCTAGGTGGAATGCCTCTTGTAGGTTTTGATATTGATAGCAAACTCAACAGCGATTTTACTGATAATGTAGGAGGTATAGTAGATAGCCCTGCTGATGACTACCTCCTAGGCTTGGGTAATGCATCTGGCTCAGATACAGTGGCTATATCAGATCAAGATAATGCTGATCGTGCTTATATATTACCAACTGATATGGCACTTAGGCTAACTATAGACTCCGAATTCACAAATGTTTCAGTGTCATTTGGTGATACGGTAAAATATATAATCGAAATTTTTAATCAAGGTAAGGATACGATTACTAATGTTTCCGTTATTGACTATAAGCAACCCTGTCTCATTTTCGACCCTAGCTTAAATACCGATTTTATCGAAATTGATGAAGGGTTTATTACCACATATAACGGTATTCTTTATCCATTACAAAGCAGCCGAATACCAATATATTTGATAATTAAACCAGGTGACGAATGTGAATACATAAATGAAGCGGAAATTTTAAGATTCTACGACGTAAATGGCAAAGATCTGAGCAATTTTGATTTGGATAGTAGCCCAGATACTATTTTTTCTAATGACCCTGTAATTATAGATGAACTGGGTAGGATTCTCCTCGATTCTCTTGATCCATGTAATAACTTCTTAATCATTTTAGATGAAGACGACCACGATATTTCGCCGATTCCAAAATATGATTTAGCACTTAAAAATGTCGTTCTTACCTTTCCTCAAAAGTATGGCGATACCGTATGTTACCAGATAACAGTGTATAATCAAGGGAACAAACCTGTGAAAAGTATAGATGTAATCAATCATTTTTCGGAAGGTTTGTTATTTGACGAAGACCTAAATGAGGGATGGAGACCAATAGAAAATGCTGCTATTTATACCCATGATCCATTGCTATTTGGTGAAGACAGTATTAAAATTGATTTAAAAGCTATTATCCTTCCTGCATCTCCTGACTCTTTTGCACACCTCAGTATTGCCGAAATATTATCCATGTATAATTCTAGTGGACAATTAATGAATGATTCTGATTTGGATAGCAATCCAGATGCTATACTTGACAATGACGTAGGTGGTATACCATTGACATTGAGTGATGATCATATTCTAGATGATCGATTGGATACCAACAATGACAACATCATTGATGAAGATGATCATGACCCTGCTTTGATTACAGCATTGGATTTGTCTATTCAGAAAAGAGTTACTAATCCCAAAGTATTTAGTATAGGAGACAAAGTAGAATACCAAATAACAATTAAAAATGAAGGGTCTGAGACTGCTTCTGGCTTTAGTATTGTTGATTATTTGCCTATTGGGCTTTCATTTGTACAATCTTCTAATCTATTATGGAGCTTGGATGCTCAAGGCAGGCCTGTGCACAATAGTAAGAAGGTGCTCAAATCTGGAGATAGTACTATTGTGGATATTACTCTGATTGTAAATAGAGATACACAGCTTTTATTGAGTTCTCAAATCGTAAATGTTGTTGAGATTTTTAATCATCTCAATTCGCTATTTCTTGTTTCTAGTGATTTTGACTCTGATCCTGACAAAGACAAATCCAATGATATGACTTTGGATACCTTGACAGGAGAAATGCACACTGAGGATGATACCCATTTTGCTTCAATTATTATTGATAAAGTCGACCCAAGAGGCGTAATTTATTGTGATGCTACTGGAGAAATCGTTAAAGGAGGAAAAATCACAATCACCCGATTGCAAAATGGAGAAATAATAGAACCTGTATTTAGCCTAGATACCAATCTGGATACTTTGGACGGCCGTACTGGGTTTTATCAGTTTGCTATTCCGACCGCTTTAATTCTTGACAATATTGATACATTTCGGATCAGTTATACACACTCATTAAATATTCCTTTATCCACTTCTTGTCTGCCTGCATTTCCTGTCTTTAATGCTGACGGAATAGGTACTAATGGTATGGTAACACTAGGTGATACTACCTTTACAAATGGTTTGTTAGACAGTTTTTCATGTGCAATGAATCCATACTTTACAGATTTCATTCTTACAGATACTACACCTCTTATTCTTGGTAATAATCTGCCTTTAATGTGCGGAGCTTTAGGAGGTATAGTCTGTGCTGATCAGGATACCAATGCCACATTTGACAATAACGAAACCCGTCTTTCTGGACGATTGGTATTACTGTATCTATGTGCTGATACAACCGTAGTTATAGATACATCAATGACTGATGGCCAAGGAGAGTGGATTTTTAATGGCCTTACTGACAGTTGTTACAGAGTTCAGGTCATTCAAGATCAAAATCTTGTGAACTACCCAAATACAAATTTTGCTGCTAACGGATGGAGCAGACCATTCAATGTGGCAGCAGGAGCCAGGACGTTAAATAATAATTTCTGTTTTCCAATATTAGATTGCGACTCCATTTATTGCCAAAGCAGTTTGAACATTACTGTGCCTGATGGTTGTGACTATAAATTAGAGGCTAATATTATGCTTAGAGGTATTATCCCAAGAAGGGATTTTATTGAATTTAGCTATTTTGATGATAATAACGTTGAGATCAAAACGGATATAATACCCAAAGAATTAATTGGCAAATGTATAGAAGTAGTGAGCACTACAGTACTTACTTGCCCATTTAGTCCTTGTTTAACACGTATATGCTTTGAATCAAAAAATGCCCCAATTATTGATTGCCCAATTGATACAATCCTGTGTACCATGGCACCTAATTTTATGCAAGCAGTAGTCAACGAAGATTGTTTTGAAGGGACCATTGACATAATTAATGAAACAAGTGTTGATCTTTGTCAGAATGATTCCATAATCATGAAATTATCTCGTACTTATCAGGGAACCGATCAATTTGGAAATTTGACCAATACTTGCAATTCAGATTTGTATGTAAAAGCAGTCGATATTCATGAGATAATTTTTCCTGCTGACACAGCCGTTTCTTGTGATTTTTCCTTTGATAATATAAAATCAATGAATTTTGGACTGCCTACATTCCAAGGGATTGAAATAAAAGAAGGACTTACAAATAGGTGTGGCTTGCACGTGGCATTTGAAGATCAACTACTCCAAGATTTACAATGTAAAAAAGTGATAAAGAGAATGTGGACTATTTATCAAAACGGATGTGGCAAATCTGCCAAAAGACAACTTCCTCAAACCATTATCATTACTGATAAAAAAGGCCCAACGATCAGTGTGCAAAGTCCATTAATCCTAAATACACAACAATTAGAGTGTAATGCTATTGTGACTATACCGTTAGATCAAATTGTTGACATGTGTAGTGATGTCACAAGGCTTATCGCCAATAGCCCCTTCGGTACAGCTGATTATCTCAACGGAGAAGTGTTAAAGCTGCCACCAGGCACACATCAGGTAACACTGCAAGCATTTGATCTTTGCCACAACATTACAAATGACACCATCACAGTTATTGTTACTGATAATGTAGCACCTGTATCAATATGCCTCCTAAATGAAGTGGTAGTTATAGGTGAGCTAGATTCTACAGTGACAATTCCAATAAATAGCATTAAAATAGATCAATATGACAACTGTGCAGTGGCTGAAGTAAAAGGAAGAAAGATGAACATAACTTGTGGCCCTCAGGATACAGTATTTGGTGATATGATCACAATATGTTGTAATGATGTGGATACAGATCTCATGATTCTAATCAGAGCCACTGATACCAATGGCAATCAAAGTACTTGTATGAGTATTTTAAAAGTAGAATTAAACCCAAAAAATGTATCATGTTTGCTATCAGCATCTAATCCAATAGTAGACGATAACAAGAATAATATCCTTTTTGGCAATGTTATCAATAGATTATCAGATCCAATGGAAGATGTTCAAATCGTGATGGCTGAAGGGCTTAGTATGGAGTCAAAAACTACCACTAAATCTGATGGTTCGTATGAGATCAAGCTCAATAAATGGGCTGATACATCAAAAGTAACACCTTATGATAATAATAATTGGCATGAAGGCCTAAGTACTATGGATGCGATACACTTAAAGCGGCATCTCATCGGCACAGTAGAACTTACAGGTTATGATCTCAAAGCTGCCGATATAAATGGCGATGGTAACATATCAGTTATAGATATTATACTTCTCAGAAGGATTATCCTGGGTATTGATCAATCCGTCTTAACTAATACGAGCTGGACTTTCGATCAGGCCAATACTACCCTAAATTTAGAAAACGAAATGCATATGCAATGGGTGGGAATTAAAACCGGTGATCTATTGGGATCCACCCATAAAAATGCCATTGAATTACATACTAGTCCTCGATCTGCCATGCCAATCTTTTATAGGATGAAACGCATAAGTGATAAGACCTGGGTCGACTTTTACATCAAAGAATCATTGCAAATATTAGGGCTTCAGGGCGTGATACAATTGCCAATGCAGTGCAAGGTAGATGATATCGTATCTGGGCAAATATCCCTGCGACCAGAGCAGTTTTTATTTGATGATAAAAGTCATCAGTTGAGGTTAAGCCACAACAGTACACAACCCACAAAACTGGGCTCTGAGTTGCCATTATTCTCACTTCTTCTTCATGGTAATTTTGAAACCCATGTTGATAAAATTACTATGAAATCTTCGTTTCTTACACCTGAAATATACTTAGAAAATAGTACAAATGGTTTCTATCTCCGACCTGACCTTGTTTCGACATATCGTCTTAAAATTCACCACAATGACCCTAATCCTTGGAGTGAAGAAACAAATATTATTTTCCAATTACCAGATAGAGGTACAGCAAAATTGAGTATTCATGATATTGATGGTAAGTTGTTATTTATGGCAGAAAAAGAGTTTGAAAAAGGACTAAATCAATACAGAATAGATAAAAAAATGATAAGCGCTACAGGTGTTCTCATCTATAAGCTTGAGTTTGGAGAAGATACAGTTACTGGTAAAATGATTAGAATAAAATAGGTTTTAAATATTTTAAGTGTGATAAGCGTAGTCATTTCTTTCGACCTCCTTGGCCTCGTGATTGTTTAGTCGTTAGTCGTTTAGTCGCATTAGTCGCTTAGTCCCATGATGTCGTTTGCCGTTAGTTGTATTAGTCGTTTAGTCGTTAGTTGCTTTGCTTGGTCGTTTTATCGTGGTCGTTTCTTGCTTGTTGTTTTGTCTTGGGTGCATTTCAGAATGTGGCCAATTGCCTCAGAGAAATAACTAACTATACTTGAGCCCGCTCCGAAAACATAAAAAGCCTAAAATGTTTCTTTTAGTGATCTTCCCTCTTTTTCAAATTGTTGATACTCAGGCATCAATAAATATCAAAAAATGATAATATCATCTAAAATAATTCATTTTGTGAGAATTATCTGTTTTCAGAGTGGGCTCATACTTTAGCGACATATGAATGATACAGTTGGCTTTGGCGAAATTTTTGTCAATAAAAATTATGATAAAGCGACATTTTGAAATGCACCTATTCTGCCGTCAAATATATTTGTTGCATTTGTTGATTGGAAATTTAGAGCTTCAATATAAATCGTGCCATTCGGTAGAAGCTTTATGTAATTATAACCCAGTTTATTAGTCAACCGGGTATATAATAAAGCTGTCATGAATTTCCTTTTTGGGTATATTTCCTAATTTTATTAGAGCCCCTGAAAGTTCTTTTAATTCAAGCACACTTAAAGGAAGCTTGTGTTCTTTTGGTTGATAAATAGTTCCCATTGGGTAATCAACTCCCTGTGTTTGAGTCATCTCAATGTGATTTCCAAGTATAGTTGAAATCTCATAATTGTCGGCAAATTTCGCAAGACGTTCAATACTCATTTTAAAAGCATTCCAATCTTTTACATACAATCTGCCTGGGTAAAAGGTATCCCCCGTCAATAATATTTTTGTTGATGCGTCATATACCGCAATTGAAGAAGCTTGGTGCCCAGGTATAGGTATTATTTTCATTAACCGATTGCCCAATTCAAAATCTACAATTTCTTTAGGCCAATTTGAGATATTATAAAAGTTCTTTAAATCTTCAACTTCCAGACCAATAACAGTTGTATTTGGTTTGCCTTCAAACTGAGCATCTGCAGCGTAGTGGTCACCATGCTTATGAGTATGGGCTACAATTAATTCAACCTCTCCATTTTTTTGAGACCAATCCTCAATTATTTGTTTTACTGTTTTATAAAGAGGGAAAATGTCATCTTCTTCCGTAGCCCCAGTATCCATCAACAAAGCCTTGTCTTCGCCAAAAAATAGAAACATGAAAGGTGCTTCAAAATTTGTGCATTTGCTTTGGCGCAAAATCCAAGTACTACTATTGTACTTAACTACCTGAATAAGTGGGTCATTATTCTCTTCACAGTTTTCAGAACCATGAATCCAATTATAGGCATTTAAATCAACCGTTTCTTCAATTGAAAGCCTGCACGACGAAATAAGGATGATTGCTGATATTAATATTGTAATTTTTGTTCTCATATTGTCTTTAGTATTCACTCTAACGTTCAAATAAGGTCAGTGAGCACATTTGATTTCAAAAACTCTAATATAGTTTTTCTGCTCTGAATTTATCAAAAAAAGCAAGTTTGCTCATCGTTCTTGACCAATGGCCATCTACTCGATTATAGAATTCTTTTGTTTTTTTTATTTGTTTATTCTGACAACTTAGCCATTTAATTTACGAATGTCATTTCGTTCAATTAATGCAATTATATCCTCACTTGGTCATTGTTTTATAGTTCTTACTCGTCCCTGAATGTTCAAACCATAAGTTTCATCTGTATCACGGTTGTATTTCACCAATCTTCTATATGCCAAGAACCCAAATAAAAAATGGCCATTCCAATCTGATATATTACTTCTTTCAACTTTTAAAAAACATCCAGGGGCAATAGACTCTCCTCCATCATTTGTTAGCACTGTCCAAAAGTGTTCTGGCAAAACCGTAAAGGTAGCAGCAGAATCTTTAGAGATAGTAGATTCTCCTACACCATCATAATTAATTCCGTAAGAAAAAAGAGGCCATCCATAATTCTTCCCTTTTGCAATTATGTTGAATTCGTCTCCTCCTTTAGGCCCATGTTCAACATCAAATAGTGTATTCGTGAAAGTATCGAAATAAAGCCCTTGGACATCTCTATGTCCATAACTCCAGATAGTAGTTGGGGGCATCCATACCATCAAAAATCGGATTCATGTCTTATTGTTACTAATGATGAAATCGGGGGTATACACTTTTTGTAAGAATTTTTATCCTATCTCATATGTGAATGTGTGTGTGTACCCAGCATGGCACCTTTTCACCTGAGTAATCACGATTATTTATTAAACAGTCCCATTGATTGCTGCCCTTACATTGCCATGTTTTTTTAATAAATCTCCTGCTTCCGAATAAGTAATTTTAAGAGCATTTTGCACCATCTTAATGCCTCTATCAAGGAGTTTATTATTACTCAGCTGCATATCTACCATCCTGTTTCCTTGTACTCTTCCTAATTTAATCATAATGGAAGTGCTGATCATATTAAGTACAAGTTTTTGAGCAGTACCTGATTTCATACGAGTACTACCAGTGACAAACTCTGGCCCTACTATAACTTCTATAGGATAGTCGGCTTCTTTTGCCAGTGGTGACCCCTCATTGCATGTGATGCATCCTGTAGAAATTCCATTTTTCTTACAATCAGCTAATCCATGTATAACATAAGGAGTGGTGCCAGAAGCAGCAATACCTATTACAAAATCATTGCTATCAGGAAAGTATTCGGCTAAATCTTTCCATGCAAGATTGACATCATCCTCAGCGAATTCTACTGATTTTCTTATTGCAATATCACCACCTGCCATAATGCCAATAATCATATCAGGGGGTACTCCAAAAGTAGGAGGGCATTCACTGGCATCTACTATGCCAAGACGGCCACTTGTACCTGCTCCAATATAGAAGACCCTTCCCCCAGTAGCCATATTTTTATATAGGGCATCAATTAATGAAGATATTTCTGGTATCTTTTTTTTAATAGCATGAGCTACTTTTTGATCTTCGTTATTTATATTTTTCAACAGCTCCAAAGTACTCATCTTTTCGAGATCATCATACAATGATTCTTGTTCTGTAGTTCTATTAAAAGTTGCCATTATTTACTAAAATCTAAAATGTTACCCATAGAATAGCACATTCTACATCGAGGTTCATATTTATCTTTTTCGCCTATTACTACAGTATCAGTCTCTTCACTGAGGCGGTAAGAATGCGTTGCTAAATTGCCACAATGTGGACAGATAGCATGCACTTTTGTAACGTATTCGGCTACGGCCATAAGATGAGGCATAGGCCCAAATGGAATACCTCGAAAGTCTAAATCAAGGCCTGCTACTACTACCCTTTTTCCCGAAAGAGCCAACTTTTGAGTAACTTCTACTATATCCATATCAAAAAACTGCCCTTCATCAATGCCGATAATATTTGTACTCTGTTCTACATACTTTAATATTTCTGTACTTTTTTCTATAGAAATAGAATCCTGAGAATTGCTATCATGAGACACAACTTGTTCATCAGCATAGCGATCATCTTTAATGGGCTTAAAGCAGATGAGGTTTTGGTTGGCAATTTGAGCGCGTTTGAGACGTCTGATAAGTTCTTCAGATTTGCCTGAAAACATACATCCTGTAATGATCTCAATCCAACCGCTGCGTTGACCTCTAAAACTTGGTTCTAAAAACATCTAGGACAATTGATAATTTTTAGGCACTCTTTGTAGTTTTATAATATGTAAATTAAACCAATAGAAGAGTATCCTCGACTAACAAAAAAATATAAAGGTAAGCAGCATTATGAATCTTGCAAAATCAAAAGTAGTACTAAAAAAAATAAATACCTTATACCAGAGCATTGAGCTTAGTGACGAAATCAGTAAGATTGAGAAAGACCTTCTCCGGGATTATGTTAAGGAGCTCTATGAATCAGTATTAGAAGTGTCTCCTAAGAAGGTAAAAAAGAATAAAAAGTCATTTGGAAATGAGGATAAAAAAGAAAAGAAAAAAGCCAGAGAAACGGAGATCGCAAATGGTAAAGATGAAATATTAGGAAGAAAAATAGAAATTACTGCAAGTGAGGTAGAATTAGAGGAAGCCACTTTTGATATAATAGATACTGGGGTGCAATCGTCAAATGGATTCCATCAGGCCGCTACATCTGTACTGCCAATACCTCAACCGGCCTCTACCATCTCTGAAGTAGCTAAGGTTTCTCCTGATATTGAGCGGCTTTTCGACCCTTCTATTCTCAGCCATGCTGACTACAGATTTAGCCAAAGTCCTATCGCTGATATCACTAAAGCAATGGGGATAAATGAAAGATTGTTAATAGTAAATCTTTTATTTAACAAAGATCAGCAGGACTTTAATTATGTAGCCCAAAAACTCAATTACTTCAGTACATTTGAAGAGGCCAGCCAATTTCTTAAAATTGAAGTGGCACAAAAATATGAATGGGGAAATAGTAGTAAAAAAGAGAAGGCCATTGATTTTATCAAATTAGTAAAGAGGAAGTATATCTCTTAAATTTTACCTCAATTTTTGATGCAAAAGTCATTTTTTAGTTCGTTGAGAGTCCCTATATATTCTGTCGGAATACTATGGATTATTCACCTTTTTTCCATCCTTACAGGGATGACATTTAGCATGTATGGTGTATATCCACGCAGCATAAGTGGACTAAAAGGTATATTTTTTTCTCCCCTCATTCATGGGAGTGTGCACCATCTTTTTTCTAACTCTATACCTTTATTTGTACTTCTTTTTATGATTCTTTTTTTTTATAGAAGAGTCGCTTTTTCTAGTGTCATGCTAATTTACTTGCTTACAGGCATCGGAGTATGGGCATTTGCTAGGACTCATATCTATCATATCGGAGCCAGTGGGGTTGTATATGGATTGGTATCCTTTGTGTTTTGGACAGGTATATTCCGGCGCAACCTAAAATCTGTTGTTTTGGCTCTGATAGTTACCACTTTATATAGCGGCTATTTTCTTGGTATACTACCAAATCAAGAGGGAATATCATGGGAAAGTCATCTCATAGGTGGCCTCGTAGGTATTATTGTAGCCTTTCTTTTTAAAAATAGTATTGAAATAGATGAGAAAAAAAGAGACCCATGGGCATCGGAAGGGCCTCCTGAATACTTTTTGCCAAGGGATTCTTTTGAGAAAACGAGAGAAGAGAGGAATATGTGAATGGTGGAGGAGGTTAAGGGAGGAGAGAATGATTTAAGAAGAGAATGATTTAAGAAGAGAATGATTTAAGGAAGGAAGACCATCAAATTTTTAAATCTTAAAGTATCGAACCATTAAAACATTAAAGCATTAAAACATTAAAACATTAAAACATTAAAACACATACAAATAAATACTCTTCTTAAATACATTTAATGATCTAACAATATCAAATCTTATATTTTCGCACCATGGCAGAAACGACATATTGGACAGGCTCCGAACACTACCTTTGCGATGAAGACTTAGCGCAATCTTTTCATATGGCTAGAGTGCTGGGCATGCCTCTATTGATAGAAGGAGAACCTGGCACAGGAAAAACAGAATTGCCATTGCAATATTCTAAAGACTTGGGATTGGAACTCTATGTATTTCCTGTAGGCAGTAAAAGTACAGTGGATCAATTTGTAGCGAGATTTGATCATGTAAAGTACCTGAGAGACTCACAAATAGAAGTACTCAATACCCAACGTCAAGAAAAGGGAATGGGTTCTAAACTAAGCACAGGAGGAAGAAGCACTGAAAAACTAGACGACTATATCGTAATGGGCCCTGGGGCTAAAGCATACTCTTCAGCGCATTCTGTATTGCTGATAGATGAGATAGATAAAGCTCCTAGAGAATTTCCTAATGACTTACTCTATGCTTTGAGCCATAGAAAATTTGTGATGCCAGAGTCGGGTAGAGAAATCACCATAAGTGAAAAAGACATGCCCGCCATCGTAGTGACTAGTAATAGAGAACAAGAGTTACCATCGGCATTCAAAGGAAGATGTATATACCATTATATTACATTTCCTGATCCTGATACTATGAGACAGATAGTGTTAAAACACCATCCCGCGGCTGATCAAGAGCTAGTGAATACTGCTATGGGGTTATTTTATAAACTGAGAGATCTGGGATTAGACAGATCGCCTTCTACTAGAGAGCTGCTGAATTGGTTAAAGTATCTTCAGACATTAGATAAGAAAAAAGTAATAGGAAGTGCCAATGAACTGAAAGGTATTGGAGCATTGATAAAAACAGAGGATGATCTGAAAAAAGTACAGTATAAAGTATTAGGCAGGCCAATAAATTATAACTGATAACCCTCGATTAAAATGGGTGCAAACTCAAAAGCTTGGCAAATGATGAAGAGACCTTTGCCTCAGAAGGGAAGTATTCTGGATACGAAATGACAATAGGTAAATAATATGTTCGAAAGTTTTCCACATACCTGCTTAAAGTACGGCGTTAAAACTGATGTCAGGTCTTTGTTGCTCTTGAGAAAGAGTATGGAAAAGGGACTGGTAAATACTGTGGGTGACATTTATAAAGTAATGAAAGGAGTGATCGTAAAAGACCCTACAGGTCTGGGCCCATTCACACGAGCATATTACGATTACTTTCTCGGCATCATCATCGCCCCTGGAGAGCCGCTTAATAATGCCGTAGCACGATCTGATGCGTTTGGCAAGTGGAAAAACAAGTACATCGACGATGAAAAATTTGAAGCCTTAGATATTGAAGATAAGATCAATAAATTTCTTGATGAGGTGCATAAAACTACTTATGATATTAAAAAAGTCATAGATGGAAAGGATATTTTGGCCAAAGACGACCCTTCTCAAGGAGACAATGGCCAGGATAGAGAGGGTGATAAAGGAAAGAGACACCTCGATCGAGCAGCCGATTATCAAGATATTGATTTAGAAGAACTCCGTAGAAGAATGGAAGAGGTGATGAAGCAGCAAAAGGGCATGCACGAAGGAGGTTCGCATTGGATAGGTACTGGAGGGATATCACCTTATGGTCATAGTGGTGCGGCCAAAGGAGGAATAAGAGTAGGAGGAAGCGGTGGCGGTAAGATGGCAAGGGCTGTGATCGGTGACCCCAAATTTTACCCTGTTGATGTAGACAGTACATTATCTGATAATAATGTGGATGCGGCTCTAGCTTCCTTAAAAGGTATCAAAGAAGAGGACATTATCCAAGCACTTGATATACCTCTTACTATCAAAAAAGGCATCAAACAAGGAGGAATATTTCTTCCTATCCAAAAAGAAAAGATAACCGATAAGCTCCAAGTACTTCTTCTTATTGACAATGGAGGATGGAGTATGGACCCATATGTGAGAGCAGTAACATCATTATTCCGAAAGATGAAAACTCGCTTTGCACACGACTTAGAGCTCAGATATTTTCACAATACAGTATATGACGTAATCTATACCGATGCTCGTCGCACCAAATATGAGGACACAGCCAGATTGTTTGATCTCGACCCCAATTATCGAGTATTTGTAGTAGGTGATGCCGCTATGGCTCCCTACGAACTAGATGAAAGGTCAATCATTTTCTGGGGTAGGCTCAAAGAAAAATTCAAACGGACGGCTTGGCTTAATCCTACACAAGAGAAATATTGGAATATGAGTTATACCACGCAAATGCTAAAACAGCTTATTAGTATGTATCCTATGACCCCACGGGGAATTGAGAAAGCGGTTCAGGAAATGAATAAAAAGACATTTAAGGGGAAGTAAAAGCGCCAAAACAATCTCATATTTTAAAAATATCAAAATCAATATTTTGAAAAGCATTTAACTGAATTAATGTCTATACAGGTTTTGGCTCATCTTTGAATTTTTTAAACTTTTAAACTTTTAAACTTTTATTAAATCGTAACAAAACGACAAATTGAGTTACGCTTCTTAATTTCTACAATTAGGAGCATAAGCACCTTCCCAAGTGCGAAAGTACCTGGATCCATTCAAATACAACTTTTTTATATTCACCCCACTCTAATAAAAAATTGCGCTCTGAGCCGTCGTTAAATTGCAGCAAGAGGTAAGACATTCCGCTTTGATTGGTAACTATCCATGATCCGTCACCGCTTTTATTTTCAGCAGAATAAGCAGTAACGTCACCAGTACCAGAAGACATAAAATAAAAAATATCCTGCTTTGCAGAGGTGTATTTCGGTTTTCATATTATACCCTCCACCTGTAGTTCCTCCTGAGCTGTAAGATTCCATAAAGGTCAACTTTGCTCCACTTATTTGGTATTCCCAGTCTTTTGAATTATTTGATGATGTGCTTTGCAGTGATACAGATGGTTTTGAAAAAATTACTTTGGCTGCTACTTTATTGACTGCATCTTCCAGAGCATATCCTTGATATACGTCTTTATTGGCAAGAGCAATGATAGTAATTCCATTTCCCTATGGATTAACCAATCCTGTGATATATCCTAATGCTGAAGTGAATTGTGCTGTTCCTGCCATTTCACCTTTTACCGATTTCCCCTCCACAGATATAAGATCACCCAATGGTCGGAAGTAAGTGCCTCCACCAAAATCCAAGCCTTGACCTGCTTCCTCCTTCATTTGTGCTACTGTATATGGCCGATCCTGGGGAATTACCAATATCGCCCCAGCAATGTATTATGCCCCATGATTTATACTCCTTCAGTCTCTTGACCTACCCATCCTGATGGAATTTCAAAAGACAAACCAAGTTGTTTGTAATTTACAATTCCTGTTTCTTGGGCGTTGAGAGTAATAATGGATAAAATGGTACATAATAATGCGACTACTTTTGATGTCATCACTACGAATTTTTAATGTAGAAGGTATTATTTTTTAAAATAATGTAACAACTCAGATGGGTCACTTTTGGGATAATAATTTGTTATTTCTTTTCCAGATAAAGTTCATTTTTTAAGGCATAGCAGTGAACTGTGGCGAAAAAAATATCAGTAATATGGTAGAAAAAAATTTTTTTGTCCAAAATCGGCTCCACCTGTAGATACAAAATAATAAACATTATTTGCACATAATAACTGATCCATATCTTTATTTTCAGAGAACCAAGTCTTTCGTAGTTTGAGTTGCGAAGATTTTGTAAATTAACCTCATATTGGTTTCTAGATAAATAGCCCAGAGTCAGTAAGAAGTTGACATAATTGATTTATTTCTTCATTACCCTAATGAGTAGCTAAAGAGTGTAGGGTAATGGTAAGTGTTTGATTTGAATACACAGGTGTCATATCAGCCTGAAATTCTTGACTTTCCCACCAGCCTTCCTAACTCCCAAACTCCCTGACCTAAGTACCCAATATCTCGTACAACCAGAATGATTTGTCATCATTTTTAGTCAAAAATGTCGCCAAATCACAACATTCCCTGCTTAAAACCAAGGGCGTTGCCCTTGGCTATCAGCTTAAAAGCATTCAGCCTTTCATGACTACAATATTGAGTACTGACTTCCTGCCTTCCTTCCTTCTTAACTTCCTTCCTTCCTTCCTGACTCCTTAACTAACTACATACCTTCCTGACTCCTTGACTTCTTAACTCCCTGACTCCCTACCTTCCTGACTCTTTGACTCTTTGACTCCCTACCTCCTTGACTCCTTAACTCCTTAACTCCTTAACCTAAGTCCCCCCCCATGTAGTTACCTTTTTTTAATGATCTTTTTTCTAAAAATAGTTTCTCCATTTAGATTGATGCTCGCTATATAAAACCCATCTGGCAATCTGGAAAGATTCAAATTATGATGGTTCACTCCTTTTTGCAGGCTTTTTTCCAGCAATAACTTGCCACTTATATCATGAACAAATAAAGTAGAATGCTCCTTGTCAGTATTGAATGCTATAAACAAATCACTGGAAAATGGGTTAGGAAATAACTCTACTTCTCGAGAAGTGTCCCTAATTTTTATCCATGGTATATTTGAATCTAAATCTTTTGTAATCTCCTCTTTTCCTATAATTCCAGGGCCCAATGTGAACATCTGTACCTCACTGTATACAGATTCTTCCCCTATGCAAATGGTTTTAATCCGATATTCATATTCCCGCTGAGGACTAAGAATATAAACTTTTGAGCCCTTTCCTATTTTAGCTGTGACCAACCATCGAGTCGTTCCTTTAAATCTAATCTGGAGTACATGACTATTAGCGTTTGGAGATTTATCCCATTCTATGATCCATGCACTTTGCCCAGTTTTAGTGGCAGTAATATTACGTGGTGCTCCACAAGCTGACTCGTCTATTTCTGCTGCTGCTGTGGCAATTTCAAAGATACCAAATGCCTCAGTGCTAGATGAGTTAATGCCATCCACTAAATCTTGATCAGGACAAACATCTATCATTCCATCTTTGGACACATAATAAAGAGCTGCTTCTGAGCAGGTTTCTTTGAGCATCTCTCCTGGAAATAATGAGATGTTATAATCATATCCTTGATCATTGGCACTAATATTCCAATGCCCTAGAACACAATCTATAGTCTTAATACCAATACCCATGTCCGAGCAATCCACTTCTGTATTTATTCCAGTTATTGTTTCTGGAGAAAAGCGAGCCGTTATATCAGATACTGGAGGGGTATCATTGAACCGAATGTGAGCGGGTTCATTTTCACTCATTCCCACTGGAAATTCATAAGTCACTCCTGCCATTGAGACTGCTCTCTTTAGGTTACCATTGATAAAGTTGCCTGGAGAAGCCACCGAGATATTGCCTGAAAGGGCATTTGACTGACTATTACTGATGTACAGTTCTCCTGTATCTGTGGTCTTTATCACTCCATTGAGTAGACGAAGCTGATTATTGACTTCAATATCGTTAAGTAAACTTAGTGTTGATGCCTTATCTATGGTCAAATTATGAATGGCATTGCTGCCTTCAAAATTTCCACTTATCTCTGATATACTTGCTCCTTTAAAAACAATTTCTTCGGCATTTATTCCTATTGTGGTTGGTCCGTATGTTGAGGACTGGTCTTTTGTGAGACTACCCATAAGCTCTACCTTTCCCTCATTCTCTATATTGCCTTCAGCAGTGCTGATATCTATATCACATGCTACATAAAGCAATGCCTCTGATTGAATATGTAAACCACCTTTCACTACCAACTGCCCAAAAGACAGCTGGCTAAAAAAGAAACAACATATATTGAGAAGTAGCGACAATTTAAAATATTTCATTTGTTTTTATTTTAGATTATCTAATGCTATTGTGCTATCTTCAATAGTAATGCTTCAATTTTAAACAGTCTAGCCTTTACTTCCGTTAGCTCTTTTTGCTGATTCTCAATGAGTTTTTGTTGTTCTTTTATTCCTTCGGTTAGAACAGGTATTAGACCAATATAATTTACAGCTTTATAGCCTTTATTATTCTCTGCCACCAAGTTTGGGAGAACAGTTTCAAGTTCTTGTGCAATGAATCCAAATTGTTCTTCTTCAGATATTTTAGTGTCATTGAGTAAGTATTTTGTTCCATGAAGTTGGCCTATAATAGCAAGACTATTGACAAGGCTTGTAATGCTGTTTTTATATCTTTTATCTGATGCTACCATCATCCCATTTACCCTGATCACACCAGAAGCATTAATATCTCCATCTACATCAAGCTTGAAGGCTGGGCTGGTAGTACCTATTCCTACATTTCCTCCATCTTTGATATGAAATAATGAGTTGCCACCAGCATTTGTGAAATTTATAGTGGCTGATGCATCAGTCATACCACTTCCTACTACCATAAATCTGGCTCCTGGACTTGTAGTGCCTATCCCTACTCTGCCATTATCATTTACTCTTATAGCAGGGTTCATTGGGTTGCTGCCATCATTGAGGATATTCAATGTAGGAGCACCGTCTTTTCCTACTACCATGAATCGTGCCCCAGGAGAGGTAGTTCCAACTCCTACCTTGCCATCATCTCCGATATACATTAACGACTTGTTGTTTAAATCTGTCACATTTAGTGCGGATGTGCTATCGGAAATTCCTTGTGATTTTATTTCTAGAGTTGATTCTGGGTTTGATGTATTTATCCCAACATTTTTTTGTGAAAAGAGACTATTGGGAGTAATTAACACAAGTAAAATTAAAACATAAAATACTGATTTTAATTCAAAATTTAGATGGCTTAACATAATAATGGTTTTTGTAAATAATCAAATAAGACTTCGTAAAAGTGGTCATGAAAAATGCAATATTTGGTGATTTTAGTCACCAAAAGAGAAAAAAAGATGTCTTTTTAAAGACTTATTTATGTGACAATTGTTACTTTAGGCAAATTTCGAAATCAGTAATAAATAAAAAAAATGCTGATGTAAAACTGAATATTGTTTTTTTTTACTTCAAATGAGCAACTAATATATAAGTGAATGAATGAATTAAAATCCCTTTTGAGAAAAAAGTTTCCGGTGTTTGCACAAAACGAACTGGTGGAAATCATAGTAGAACGATCTACTTTCCTGAAGCTCCCTAAGAAAACAGAATTGCTAAGTACAGGTGCTATAATAAATGTGGTGCCCCTTGTTTTAAAAGGTCTCGTTGAAGTCTTTAGAGAGAATGAGAATGGAAGAGAAATTTTGCTCTATCGAATTTCAGAAGGTGAGTCATGCGCAGTTACAATGTGCTCATGTTTTAAAAGAGAAAAGAGCTTTATCAATGCAAAAATATTAGAAGAGACAGAGTTATTGGCAGTGCCAGTGGAGCTTATACGGCAACTTCATGAAAACTACCCTTGCTGGTCTAATTTTGTTTTCAATACTTTCACTTTGCGTTTTGGAGAAGTACTAGCAGTACTAGAAGATAATGTGTTTCTTACTATTCAGGACAGATTAGGAAAATACCTCAGAACGAAGTCTCACTATATCAATGACAATACCCTCCTATTGACCCATAACGAGATCGCAAAAGAACTCGTAACATCAAGAGAAGTGATATCTAGGATATTAAAAGATATGGAGAAAAAAGGACTTATTCAGTTACATAGAAAACGTATAATATTGACGGGATTGTTACATGTTCGGATACCTAATCTTGGCCTTAATTGAAGAATATCAAGCCTTTTAATTAATAACTGGATATGTTGTAGTAGATAATACATTCGTTTAAAAACTATATTATCAGTTCACAAGAACATGTATGAGTTGATTATTGCATTTTGAAGTAGAAGTTGTTTAAACACATTTTGTTCATTTATTTGCAAGTCATTGCTTATCCATTACCATGTATAAGCGAATCTCGATTGTGTAGCCACATCTACGGTTTGATCCTCAATACTTCATCTTTTTCTCAAGCTCAGACAACCAAGCCTTTCGTAGTTTGAGTTGCAACGGTTTTGTAAATTAATCTCATATTGGTACCTGGATAAATAGCCTGAGAGTCAGTGAGAAGTTGACATAATTTATTTGCTGCTTCATTGTC
>JAZGFD010000271.1:0-11356 GCA_036479115.1 Saprospiraceae bacterium
TGCAGTGTACCTTACTGAAAATATGCTAGAGGAAACTACAGAACCTTATTACAATGGAGAAGTAGATTATGGAGACAGAGCCGAACATTGTTGGAATGGAGATCATCAAAATGGCAACCACATCAGTAGGCTGAGATACCATCGTATGTTTATTAAAAAATATGCGGAGAAAGTGCATAAGGTAGCACCAAAAGATGCCGATTTGACTGCTTGGAGATATTAATAAAAGATGTGAAACTGCAGTCTAAATATTGAAATAGAGTCATTTAAATTGACAAATCAATTTTTCAACACAATTCTAAATCTAGCCTTTCCTGATTTCAGATGATCAAGAGCCTCGTTTACTTTTTCCATCCGAAATTCTTCCACCATAGGATAGATATCATGCCTTACACAAAAATCAAGCATTGTTCTATTAAGAGCAGGACTCCCTAATGGGCTAGCACTGATAGACTTCTGATTGCCCAAAAGACTGCCAACTTTCACACTCATAGGCTCAAGTACCACACCTACATGGTGTAAAGTACCATTTGAGGTCAGAGCTTCTAAAAACGAATCCCAATTTAAAGCAACATTAGTGGTATTGAGAATAAAATTTAACTGCCCTCTTATTCTTTTGATCTCCTCTTTAGATCTGGAATTGATCACTCTAGAAGCCCCCATAGCCATAATTTGTTCTTTCTTATTTGGGTTAGAGCTAAATGCAGTCACTTCGCATCCCCAATGTTTTAAAAACATAATTGCCAGATGACCCAACCCTCCTATACCGATCACGCCTACTCGATCAGTAGGCAAGACTCCAGCTAAAATAATAGGATTAAATACAGTGATACCTCCACAGAGCAGCGGGCCCGCCTTGCTCATATCGATGGCATCTGGCAGAGGAATAGCCCATGACCAATGCGCCCTCACAAAATCAGCAAAGCCTCCATGTCTGCCTATAATCGTGGATTCTTTTTTATAACACAAATGGTGTTGACCTTCCATGCAGCTCTGACAACTCATACAAGATTTCGAAAACCATCCCAAGCCTACTTTGTCTCCCTTTTTAATATTTTTAACGTTACTTCCTGTTGCCACCACTTCACCTACTATCTCATGCCCAGGTACCAAAGGGTAATGCGATCTGCCCCAGTCATTATTTATCATGCTAAGATCAGAATGGCAAATGCCACAATATGAGACTTTTATATCAACCTCTTCGCTACCCAGTGTACCCAAAGTGAATGAGTATGGCTTAAGTTTTCCTTTCGGCTTTTCAGTAGCGTATGCTTGTACTTTCATTAATATTATTTATTATTAAGTTGTTTGTAGCATCTCAGTTATTACCTTCTACTTTTTCAAACTCAAAGAAATCCTCTTTCTTCCTACATCCACTTCAATTACTCTAGCCACCACTTCTTGATTCAGTTTGACTACTTGAAGCGGGTCTTTTACAAAAGTATCGGCCATTTGAGAAACATGGATCAATCCAGATTCTTTGATACCAATATCGACAAAAGCACCAAACTTTGTCACATTATTGATGATGCCATTTATCATCATGCCTTCTTTTACATCTGAAATGCTATTGACGCCGTCTGTGAATTCAAATGCCTTTGCGCTACCTCTAATATCAAGGCCAGTTTTACCCATTTCTTCTATAATATCTTTCAAAGTTGGCATACCTACCTGATCACTTTCAAAATCCTTGAGAATAATTTTCTCCCTTAGTGAAGGATCTGATAAGAATGTTTTGACATCAGACTTAAGGGACTGAGTCATTGACCTTACCAGAGGATATCGCTCAGGATGTACTCCTGTATTATCCAAAATATTTTTACCATTTCTAATCCGAAGAAAACCAGCACTTTGCTCAAATGCTTTTGCTCCCATCCTAGGCACTTTTTTAAGACTTTCTATAGTCTTGAATGAACCATTTTCTGATCTGTATTCTACTATATTCTTAGCCAATGTAGGACCTAATCCTGATATATAGGTCAGTACATGTTTACTCGCAGTGTTCAGATTTACACCTACGGCATTTACAGCACTTTCTACACATCTTACTAGGTTTTCCTTTAATTTGGGTTGATTCACATCATGTTGATATTGGCCCACTCCAATGGATTTGGGATCTATTTTCACTAATTCTGACAAAGGATCCATCAGTCTTCTACCTATGGAAACAGCCCCCCTTACAGTGATATCATGATCCGGAAATTCTTTTCTGGCTATCTCCGATGCCGAATAAATAGAAGCACCACTTTCATTTACCATAAATACCTCAATATCACCTTCAAGACGAATATCTTTTATCATAGCAAATGACTCCTTACCAGCAGTACCATTGCCTATGGCTATAGCCTCAATGCCGTACCGATCTACCAGTTCTTTGATTTTAGTTTGTGCTTCTGAGTATTGATTTTGTGGAGGATGCGGGTAGATAGCTGTGTTATTAATTAAATTGCCATTTTGGTCCAGACATACCACTTTACATCCACTACGAAAACCAGGGTCAATGCCTAATATTGCCTTACTTCCTAGTGGCGGTGCCAATAGAAGTTGTTTCAAATTTTGAGCAAAAACTGCAATGGCATCATCATCTGCTTTGTCTTTGTACTTGTTTCGAAACTCAGTTTCTATGGATGGGCCAAGTAATCTTTTATAGCTGTCTTCTATTGCTAATTTGAGTTGATTTTCACATTCATAAGTCGAGTTACGACTTATAAACCCAGTTTCTAATTTATATAGTACATCTCCTAAATCAATTAAGAGTGACACCTTGAGGAACCCTTCTTTTTCGCCTCTTAAAATGGCCAAAAGTCTATGGGCAGGGGCTTTTTTGGCGGGTTCTGCGTAGTCAAAATAGTCCTTATATTTTTCAGCTTCCTTTTTATTCTTAATGATCACCTTAGATGTTATCATGGCCGATCTTTCAAAAATACGTCTGATATCATGCCTTGCTTTTGATTCTTCATTAATCCATTCTGCTATGATGTCACGAGCACCCTGGAGGGCAGTAAAATTATCAGGCACTTTTTTATTAATAAATTGTTTTGAGTAGTCTTCTAAATTTTTTTTATTTTGACCCCAAATAACCTGTGCCAGTGGCTCTAAGCCATTTTCTTTAGCTGTAACGGCTCTGGTTTTTCTTTTCTTTTTAAAAGGAAGATACAAGTCTTCTAGAACAGTATTTTCCCAACAATCATTTATTTTTTTCTGAAGAGTAGTAGTAAGATGACCTTGTACTCTGATGGTTTCAGTGATGTATTGTTTTCTTTTAATCAGTTCATTGTATTCTCTCCATGCTTTATCTATTTCGCCTATATCTACTTCGTTTAATGATCCTGTAGCTTCTTTCCGATATCGGGATATAAATGGTATCGTAGCCCCTTTTTCTATAAGATTGATCGTATTTTTTACAGCACGAGATGGGAGTTTTAGTTTTTCAGTGATTATTGAGAAAATGACTTCTTTTGACATTGATATTTTTTTCTATGTTGACAAAGGTAGGAAGATGACATTATTCACCATGAGATTAAAACGTTTAATATTATCAACCCCAATACGAGTAACTACTTTGTGTTTTTTTTAGATCAAGGCAACATTCTAAAACATAGCAGGACTATTGGGTTTAAATTTTAACAAGGAGAAAAGAAAATTTTATTCCTAGACACAGGCTATTTTTATAAATTCTCAATATTGTAATCATAATAGAAAGACCGAAAGCCTTTAAACTGAATAGCAATAGAATTTTTTTTAACAAAATCGACCCAACTGGAGAAAGCTCGAATACAAGGAAAAGAATTTTTTTACTAATAATGTCGTTATCATATTCGACTAAATTCGTAACTACTCAAGTGGCGTGCTTTTTAATCTAAAATTGATACTACCAGAGTAATTACCTAAATTCTATATCTTTATTAATGAAAGTGTTTAAGTTTTTACCCCATCTTATTGTTTCAATAATAAGCAGTGCTGTTGCCATCACGGCTTATCATTTCTTGGTATCTCCTGATATTAAAATGATTGAAAATAAGATCAAATCACATGAGATGAGTTTTGATGAGTTTCTCTATTCAGGGAAAGTGAAAAATAATCATCCAGCTTATAATGTAGGAAATTTTGTAAAAGCTGCTGCTGACTCTAGAGAGGCCGTAGTGTATATACTGTCATATGAAAAATTAGAGAAAAAGGCATACGTCAAAGGTTTTAAAAGAGAAAAAGGATCGGGTGTAATCGTACACCAAGATGGGTATATTGTAACCAATTACCATGTTGTTGATAAAGCGTCTCATATAGAAATAACACTCAATAATAAAAAAGAATACCTAGCCGAAGTAGTAGGCACTGATCCTACCACTGATTTGGCTTTGTTAAAGATAGAAGCCAATAACCTTCCTATTCTTGTTTTTGGTGACAGTGATGGTATAAGTGTGGGAGAATGGGTATTGGCTGTAGGTAATCCATTTGGGTTGCAATCTACCGTGACTGCCGGGATTATTAGTGCTAAGGCAAGAAATATTGATCTCACAGCATTCAGCAATAATATAGAATCTCTTATCCAAAGCGATGTTGCCATTAATCCTGGCAGCAGCGGTGGTGCTCTTATCAGTGAGACAGGGCAACTTATGGGTATAAATACGGCTATTATATCTGCATCGGGGAATTACGAAGGCATTTCATTTGCGATCCCGTCAAATGTAGTAAGGAAGGTGGTTTTTGATCTCAAGCAATTTGGGGCGGTACAAAGAGCAAAGATGGGTATCACGCTTAGAGATGTAGATGCCAACCTTGCTGAAATGTTGGAAATGGACGAAGTCAAAGGAGTATTTGTAGTGGCGGCTTCATTCTCAGGGGCTGCACAGGCAGCAGGAATAAAGAGAGGAGATGTAATTGTTGCCATAAATAAAAAACAAGTGAACACTACTCCAGAATTTACTGAAAAGCTTAACGAATTTAGGCCCGGAGATAGAATAGAAATAGAGTATCAAAGAAACCAGAAAACTTTCAAAACTAAGGTATTATTAAAAAACCATTTGAATACCACCGATTTTGTTGCTATTAAAAACAGTCCAAAACTCAGAGAGATTGGAATAGAAGTGAGAAATATGAATTCTATAGAAAAGGACAGAACCAATGCTCAGGGTATTTATGTTGTGAGTGTTTCTAAAGGGTCAACAGCTCAAAAATCAAACATGGAACCTGGTTATATCATCACAGAAATCAATGGCCAAAGAATACATTCTGACCAACAGTTTTTAAAAATTATTGGAAAATCAAAAGGAGGCTTGAGTCTCAATGGATTTTATGAAAGATACCCAGGAGAGTTTCCTTATGAGCTAAAGGTAGATTAAGCATTGGGGCAAACAAATATGCTTTTATCTTAGACTAAAAACCTACCATGTGAATACTCAGGTACCATTAAAAAAGAATTAAGTTTGGACTATTTGCATCATAGTTGAGTGCATATTGAAGTTTCTTTTCCTCAAATTATCACAATCAGACCTTAGGGTACAGAAAACATGTTGGCCTGAGTAGTAACCACCTAATATCTATGAATCCTGTAGGGATTTAATATTTATAGGTTATAAATGAAAAATATCGATTCGGTTTTTTCCAAACCAACAATCTCAAAAACAAATCCTGTAGGGATTTAATATTCGTAGAGTTTTATTGTATTGAAGAAATTCGACCCTGTCGGGGTCGTATGTACCGATTAACGTCTATTTATTATATTCATATAAACCCTTCAGGTTCAACTCTGGGTGTGACTACCCAGGTACCATTAAAAGTGAATTAAGTTTGGGCTATTTGCATCATAGTTGAGTGCCTACTGTTGTATTGGCAATTCTTTTGGAAATAGGGCTTCTATTGTTTGGGAATCCGCTATTGTTTGAGGCTGCCAAATAAGTGTTTTTTACGTTTTGCCATACCCAAATCCACCACTTCTTCTCATTCACTTTTATCCTCGTTTCATCCCCTCCTATATATATACTTTTCTTTATTTCTTCAAGTATTTCATCGTATACAAATTGGGATTTGGTGGCTACTTTTATTAATACATTAAATCAACCTGAGTAGTTATCATTTTTTTACTTGCCTGATTGTCAGACAGGCCTCAAAAGCATCAATCTGAGAAGTTACCTTATTAAACAAAAAAGGTGTCGCAATTTGAGACCATGTGACTTTCGCTACAAATTTCTGCAAACATGATTTTTCAAGAAAAATATTCTGACCTCTTTGCCAATTTGGGACATACTAAAATACCGCCTTTTTGACGATCTCAATCACGACAGGTATTTACATCATATTAAATAAAATCGTCATATATTTGTGACTCAATATCAGCTATATGAGAAAATATTTAGCAACTGGAGCATTTTGTTTTTTTTCTATCATTATCTTGAGCCAAGATCAAAGTAATACAAAATTTTTATTATTCAAATCAGATAATGAGAGTTTTTACTTTGACTATACATTGACAAAAGGAGAAACAGTTTATTCCGTAAGTCAAAAATTTAAACAACCCCTTACAAAAATCGCTCAAATCAATATTAAAAAAAATCTGACTGCATTGGCATCTGGTGAGGCGATACGAATTCCATATTCCAAAGACATGATCATACATTCTACAGGATCTGCTACTACTGCATTGGTATATATTACACAGCCAAAAGAGACCCTTTATTCTATTAGCAAAAGGTACTTTGATGTAGATATAAAAAGCATACAAGGATTGAATAATCTTGAGAATGACGATCTTGACATTGGGCAAGAACTAATCATAGGTTATACCAATACGTTAGCATTAAATAATGAAAGTGAATGGTCTGAGGTGCCAAATATTCAGCCAAATGACAATGCTATTAGAACAAATATTCAGACAAAAGAAGAGGCAGTTGTCACTCAAAAGGTGAATTATAAGTCTTATTATGACAATGAAATAGTAACGAAAAAAGCAAGGGGAAAGTCTGGCAAAAAAAGGGAATACACAATAATTGAACTCATTGAAATGATAGGAGAAGAAGAAGAATCAGGTTTTTCTGAAAAAGAAGGCAAAGAGGGCCTTTTAATAGACACAAAAAAAGTAGAGGAGGTAGAGGAGGTAATAGAAATGTTTTCTCAAAAGGGATTGGCGTATACAAAAAATGTGAAAATGGAAGGCAATGATTTATTCGTCCTTCATCCCCATGCCAAGTTAAATAGTGAAATGGAAATTACTTATCCTATGCTAAATAAGACAGTCAAAGCTAAGGTAATCAGTAAATTTCCTGAAAAATTGTACCCTAAAAATATAAGTGTTGTAATTTCGCCGAGTGTTGCTGCGGCTTTAGGTGCCAAAGACAACCAATTTAGAGTAGAAATGAAATACATCACTAACTAATGCAAATAAAAAACAACGTTTTAGAAACAATAGGAAATACCCCACTAATAAGAATCAACAAGATAACAAAGAACATTTCCGCTCAGATTTTTGCCAAAGTAGAGACTTATAATCCAGGTCACTCCATTAAGGATAGAATGGCCATCAAGATGGTAGAAGATGCAGAAAAAAGAGGTGACATCAAGCCTGGAGGCACTATAATAGAATGTACTTCTGGCAATACAGGAATGGGCATAGCCCTTGCTGCGGTGGTAAAAGGGTATAAGTGCATATTTACAACAAGTGATAAACAATCCAAAGAAAAAATAGACATTCTAAAGGCTTTTGGTGCAGAAGTAATAGTGTGCCCCACGAATGTGATGCCCACTGATCCACGTAGTTACTACTCTGTGGCTGAACGACTGAACAAGGAAATAGCAAATAGCTACTGGTGTAATCAATACGATAACTTATCAAACAGTGAGGCCCATTATCTTTCAACAGGTCCAGAAATATGGGATCAAACGGAAGGAAAAATTACTCACCTCGTAGTTGGGGTAGGTACTGGTGGCACTATATCTGGTACTGCAAAATACCTAAAAGAACAAAATCCTAATATAAAAATATGGGGTATTGATACCTATGGATCTGTTTTTAAAAAATACCATGAAACTGGTGAATTTGACGAAAAGGAAATATATCCATATATCACAGAGGGAATAGGAGAAGACATCCTACCTAAGAATGTGAACTTCGATATTATTGATCATTTTGAAAAGGTAAGTGACAAGGATGGAGCCGTGATGTGTCGTCGTTTAGCTCGTGAAGAGGGCTTATTCCAAGGTTATTCTTGTGGTTCTGCAATGGCTGGTGTTCTGCAAATGGCAGATGACTTGTCAAAAGAAGATATTGTAGTCGTTATTTTTCATGATCATGGCAGCAGATATGTAGGCAAGGTTTATAATGATGACTGGATGAGAGAAAGAGGATTTTTAGAAACCAGAGATCTCAATGTGGATGACTTGATCTCTCAAAAATCAGATAAAACCTTCATCACTATTTCTCCGGACTTAACAGTAAGAGCTGTACTAGAAATGATGAAAAGTAACGATATCTCTCAAATGCCTGTGATGGATGGAAAAGAAATTATAGGTTCGATAACAGAGAGTAACTTATTGAGTTACATTCTTGAAGATCCTTTTAGAAATGGGGAAAATAATGTCACTAAAATAATGGGGCTGCCCTTCCCTATTGTAGACACCTCAACACCTGTCAAAGAGCTCAATAGATACATTACCAAATCAGTTCCTGCAGTCATTGCAAAAGATACAGCAGGTGTGCTTCACGTGGTAACACAATATGACATTATACAAGCTGTGTAGTTATAAGTTGCTGATTATCAGCATTTTTTTCAGCTGCTTCCTTCACCCAATTTCTGCTCAAGATAATTGGGATTGGCATGATCCTGTGGATGTTGGAGCCATTGATTTGGGAGATAACAAAGTAATTTTATACAATGGTATTGCAATTGGATTAATACACTTATTAACTAGAAAAAAAATAAAAATAAAAGACAGTGCCAGATACACTTCGCTAACTGGTGAGTGGTACCATGAATATCGGAAAGCACCTTTATCTACTGTTTATTCAATAAAAACCCGAATGGGTTGGAAATGGAAAAAAGGAATTTGGCTGGGGTATGAAATTAGTGCTTTTGTAGTAGATGATGATCAGGCTATCTTAGGAATTGGATTGAGCCCATTCTTCTCTTGGAATATTCTAAACAATGCTAAGTGGAGACTCACTTATGACAATGGAGTGGGCCCCGTTTATTATTTTCAAAGTTTTCCTAAAGGAGGCACTCGGCTTAATTTTTATACCTTTTATGGGCTACAATTGGAGATAAAAAGAGGTAAATTTTCATATGCTTTGGGAGTTAGGAACACTCACATATCAAATGCATTTTTAGCTGGAAAGGAAAGGAATCCTTCATTTGATGGTGTAGGTGCCTATTTTATTTTGAGAATATAGTGATAGATATTATTCCAAACTTAAGCCCACTCCGGAAACAGACATTTTTCACAAAATGAGTTGTTTAGGATGAGATTTACATTTATTGAGATTCGGTGATGCCTGAGTATCAGCTAATTAAAAAAAATATAAAGATCGCCAAAAGAAACTTTTTTGATTTTGTGTGTTTCCGGAGTGGGCTCAAACTTCCTCTTACTCCACATATTCTTGTTTTTCTACTAAAGTATAGTATCCTCCTCCGATGTCAAGGATGCCTTGCTCATAGCAAAAATGGTACATTTTTCCCGTCTTGGTGGTATAAATACTTGTCATATAATTAAACTTAAACCCTTTATCCAGAAGCGTTTTTCTATTTACCCTAGCTTTTCCCTGAGGATTTAATGCTAAAAGTATCCGCCTATTTTTGCGAATAATATTATTCACATTTCGCATATAGTTGTTGAGGTCTCTATTTAGTCTATTATTGTACTCAACACGACATTCATCAGAGCAGAATTTTTTATCAATCCTTCCAACGAACTCTTCTTCACAAACTAGGCATTTCTTTTTCATTGTAATATGGGCCTTTTAATTGTTTTGAAAATAATAAAACTGATTAACCTATTTATAAAAATTTTTATTTTTCTCATAAAAAAAGTACAATTTTTCGTACGTTTATAATCGATCAAACCCGATGTTCTTTTGAAAGATTTAAAAATAGTATTTTATATTCTATTCTTATTCTGCTTCAGCAATCTCCTTGATGCCCAATCTGAATCTGCTATTAGAAATTCTCTGGGTACAAAACTTCAAATTGAACAACCAGAACTAATCACATGGACAACCACTTCTTCTCATTATGATCCAATTTCCGATCTCACTCACATTTATGCACGTCAAACATATAATGGGCTGCCTATTGTAGGAAGTGAATCAGATTTTCACATCAATGGCAAGAATGGTGTAGTTGCTTCTAATGTTCTTTTCAAGGAAAACTATGCTTTGAAAATGAGCCCAAATTTTTCTATCATGAAAGAAATGGAGCATACAGAATTGTTACATAACATTGTAGACCAACTAGAATTACCCCGCCAAAAATTACAAATCAATGTAGTAAGTCAAAACCTAAATAACAAAACATCAATATTGCGAGCTGAGGGTATAGCAAATGGAGACATTCCATTTAAAGGAGTGTTATTTTACGAAAAAAATAATCAGCTTCAATATGGATATTTAGTAAAAATAGATGTGTCATCATCACCCGATTGGTGGGAAATATTGGTAAATGCTAAGAATGGCAACATCATTTCCAAAGTGAATTATACCATAAGTTGTGCTCCAGAAGGATTAGATAATATAGATAGAAAAAAAAGAAAATTATCAGTTTCTGCTACTCACTCGCCTTCACATTCTCATGCAGATATAGAGAATGCTCATGCCATTATGGTCAATGCACAAGATTGCTACTTGGTATATCCTAGTCCTTTAGAAAGCCCATATAACGGCCCACAATCAATGACAACAGATCCTGCTAACAACACAGCCTCACCTTTCGGCTGGCATGATACCAATGGCACTATCGGACATGAATTTACCATCACCAGAGGAAATAACGTATGGGCAAAAGAAGACCTAAATGGGGATAACGAAGGCACGATTGGATTTAGCCCTGATGGAGGTGCTAACCTGGTTTTTAACTTCCCTATTGATTTACTAATAGAGCCGTCACAATACCAGGCAGGAGCTATCACTAATCTCTTCTACTGGAACAACCTCATTCATGATGTCATGCATTTTTATGGTTTTGACGAAGCCTCAGGAAATTTTCAACAAACCAATTATAGTGGACAAGGAACAGGAGGTGACTATGTAAATGCTGATGCACAGAATAGTGGAAACTGTAATGCAAATTTTGCCACCCCTCCAGATGGCAGCAGACCAAGAATGCAAATGTTTACCTGCTCAAATGCTGTGCCAAAGCGGGATAGTGATCTGGAT
>JAZGFD010000272.1:0-5577 GCA_036479115.1 Saprospiraceae bacterium
TCTATACCTATATTACTAAAATCCGTAAAAACGCCACAGGAAATTTTAAGACTCTCGCTGAACAGATGACTATAGACCCTGCCATGTTGAGATATCTCAATGGCAACCAGAATTCTAAAAAAGCACCTAATGAGAATTATGCTAGAGAGCTATTAGAATTATTCACTATTGGCAAAGGAAGGTTTGCCGGTGAAGGTGACTATACAACATTTACAGAAGAAGATGTAGTGAGCGCTGCTCAAGTGCTAACTGGTTGGCGAGACATTGGTTATTTTGGAAGGGATGATAGAGGCATTGGTGCTGTATATATCAATAATAGGCACGATAAAAGCACGAAGAACATGTCTCACCGTTTTGGGAATGCGCAAATCGAAGATCAAGGTGAAGACGAATACAAAGCTCTAATCAATATCATATTTCAACAAGATGAAGTAGCAAAATTTATTTGTAGGAAATTATATAGATGGTTTGTCTATTACGACATTACAGAAGAAGTAGAAGCAAATATTATTGACCCTTTAGCTTCAATGCTGAGAGATAATAAATATGAAATCTTGCCAGTATTAAAAACGCTGTTGTCAAGTGAACACTTCTTTAATATTTGTAGTATAGGCCCAATGATTAAAAACCCCATCACTTTTTTAGTCAATCTTCTTAGGCAAAATAACGTGAGTCTGCCTCAAAATGACATCCTGAAAAAGTATAATGTTTTATTCAGAATGAACAGATCGTTTGAAAATTCTGAGATGGCGTACTTTAACCCACCTAACGTAGCTGGATGGAAAGCATTCTATCAAGAGCCACTTTATAATCGTATTTGGATTAGTTCGGTAACATTGAGAGCCAGGCAAGCAATTTCCGACGCTATCTCATTAGGGCAGATTAGAATTGGCGGATTCAGTGTCACGGTAGATTTGATAGATTATATATCCTCCTTTGGTGATCCTTTTGATCCCAATACACTAATAAAAGAATTTGTAGCCAATCTCTTTCCTCAGCCTATCACAGAAAAACAGCTGATTTTTCTGAAAGAGATACTTATTCCAGGGCTTCCAGACTTTGAATGGACGGTCGAGTATGATCTTTACCTGAATAATCCAGACAATGAAGAAACCAGACAGTCCATTGATCAAAAGCTCAGAAATTTCTTTTCTGCATTATTAAAAATGCCTGAGTATTATCTCAGTTAAATCTCTTAATATTCACAAATGATTAAATATTTCAGAAAGAATGAGTAAGTACTCAATAGTGTAATTATCATAGAAAGGATAAAGGCCTTTAAGCCGTTGTGATTTGGCAGCTTTTTTGCTAAAACTGATGACAAATCTTTCTGGTCACACAAGATAATAAGTACTTACAATAATGAGCGATAAATGCCTTAATATCAATAGCATACGGAAAAAAAAATGCAAAATCAATACCGATAAGGTATAACCAATAAATTAAAAGATTATGAAACGTAGATCATTTCTTAAAAACAGTTCTTTCCTGACCCTTCCAATGCTACTCAATGGGATACCCATTTCTGCTGTAGGTAAGAATATGTTTTTCGATTCATTTGCTGGTGATAACGACAATGTACTCGTCCTTATCCAACTCAATGGAGGAAATGACGGGCTCAATACAATAATCCCATTAGATAAATACAACATCCTGGGTAATGTAAGAAGCAACATCCTCATACCAGAGAATAAAGTGATAAAAATAACTGATAAAGTGGGTTTTAATCCAGCTATGACAGGTCTTAAAGATCTTTATGATAATGGCAATCTCACTGTAATACAAGATACGGGTTACCCAAATCAAAACAGGTCACATTTTAGATCAATAGATATTTGGAAAACGGGTTCTCCTGCCGAGCAATTTTGGACAACAGGATGGATGGGGAGGTATTATAACAACAGGTTTCCAGAGTTTCCAGTAGGTTACCCAAATGACGATAACCCACATCCATTTGCCATCACTTTGGGTAATGCCGTTTCAGAAACTTGTCAAGGAACATTGGCTAATTTTAGCTTGGCTTTAACCGACCCTTTCTCACTAAGTCCATTGTCTGATAGTGCCAATAGTGCTGCTCCTGATACACCTTATGGTCAGGAATTAGATTTTTTACGCACTGCTATTTCACAGTCCAATGCTTATAGCGTTGTAGTAAGTGAGGCAGCTGAAAAAGGAAAAAATAGCTCTTCATTATACGGCAATAGCAACCTTGAAGAACAATTAAAAACGATTGCTTTACTCATAGCTGGAGGCCTACAAACAAAGGTATATGTAGCCAATCTAGGAGGATTTGACACACATGCCAATCAAGTAGAAGAAGGTGACACCACAACAGGCAATCATACAGAGCTTCTAGGCAATTTATCATCGGCTATGAATGCTTTTCAAGACGATCTGAATAAATTGGGCCTAAATGAAAAAGTGATCACAATGACCTTCTCAGAATTTGGTCGACGTATTAGATCAAACGACAGTCTGGGTACTGACCATGGTACTGCTGCACCATTATTGATATCAGGGAGTTGTATCAACCCTGGCTTTATTGGGAGCACTCCTGACTTGCCCAAGGACCCTGGTGTGGGAGATGGTGTGCCCATGCAATATGATTTTAGGGATATCTATGGTTCTATCTTAATGGATTGGTTTGGAGTTGAGAAGAATGAGGTGAAGTCCTTACTATTTGAAGATTTTCAGCATATTCCTCTTATTAATTCATGTCAAACTACCACGCCCACTATTGATACAACATTAGATGATACTGAAATTTATAATTTCCCTAACCCATGTCGTGATTGGACTACCATTAATTTTGAATCACAAGGCGAGCACTATCGTGTGAGCTTATTTGATGGCTTAGGAAGGGAAGTAAAAATATTATCAAATAAAAAACTTGCACCTGGCCCAGCAAAACTAAAAGTGGAAACAAGAGATTTTGCTCCAGGTAATTATTTCTATCGTATTAGCAGCATCAAAGGCATAAGGACTAAGGCTTTGGTTAAAATTTAAATGCAAGGTGATTAGAATTATTGTAAAATTTAAATTGAAATCAGGGTATAATAATGAGGCCCACTCCGAAAACATAAAAAATCTAAAATGTTTCTTTTAGTGATCTTATCCTCATATTCAATCTGTTGATACTCTGGCATCTAAAATCCTTAAAAGGAGAATATCATCTAAAATATTTCATTTTGTAAAAAATGATCTGTTTTCAGAGTGGACTCAATAAGAAGTCAACATGCTAATAACGATTACAATTTTTCATTAGCACAATAGGCTTATATCGTTAAAACAATCACTTTTACATTGGCATTGTGTTTGGTTTAGAAAACCACCTATCTTTTCTTCCTATACTGTTTTCCATATTTTTTTTGCATCTTGGTTTCGTGCCTTACCTTGTTATTGATCTTCTTGTTTTTATCTGATTTGTCATGAAAAGCTTCACCCGATGGTTTGTGTTGTTTCATTTTGTGGTTATTAAAAGGAATAATGATTACTGGTTCTTCAAGAGGAATCAACTCGTCAGAAGTTACCAAATCATCAGGAGCATCTTTCCATTTTATTTCCATATCCATTAAAGCTTCAATATTTTCTTTCTGTGGCAAATCTTTTTCAGAGATAAAAGAAATTGCAACTCCTCTTTTTTCTGCTCTTCCTGTCCTGCCAATACGGTGAATATATTTTTCCGCAACATCTGCAATATCAAAATTAATTACATGTGTTACCTCCGATACATCTAAGCCTCTTGCAATGAGATCAGTTGCAATGAGAAATCGATAGCTTCCAAGGTCAAAGGCTTGTACAGCCCCAAATCTATTGTTTTGAGACTTATATGAATGTATCACTCCTACCCTCTCTTCAAATGTCAAAAGCATCCTTTCATAGAGAGCATCCGCCATTTTTCTGCTGCTCACAAATACCAATACCTTTGCCATCTCGATATCATTATAAAGCAAAAGTTCCAAGAGATTGGCCTTGGTGTTAAAATTTTCGGCACGATATGCTGATTGCTCAATGTTCTCTAAAGGTGCTCCTGAAGGTGCAGCTTCTATTTTTTTGTAATAGTCAGTATAAATATTGATTACCTGCTCTACTTCCTCTGGCATAGTAGCTGAAAACATTAAATTTTGCCTCTTCTTTGGTAAAAATTCTATTATACTATTGAGTTGTGTTCTGAATCCTTGGTGTAACATTTCATCCACTTCGTCAATGATTAGTCGTCTAATTTTTTTTGTTTTCAAAGCCCCTTTTAACATCAAATCTAACAACCTGCCTGGTGTGCCTACTACAACATCTGTTCCAGCTAATACTGCATCTATTTGTGGCCGTATATTGGTGCCGCCAAAGACTCCCACAACCTCCAAATTCATATATATGGCCAATTTTTTAACTTCTGCGACTACCTGAGCTACTAGCTCTCGAGTAGGTACCATAATCAATATTTGCGGTAATGGGGATTTGGTAAATTCCCACAATCGAAGACTGGGTAAAAGATAGGCAAAAGTCTTGCCTGTACCAGTCTGAGCTACACCTACAATATCATCACCCGACATAATAGGCGAAAAAGTCTTACGCTGAATAGCAGTAGGTGTCGTAATTCCAATGTCGTTGATGGCATTGAGCAAACTAGAATTTAGGTTTAAATCTCGGAAAGTCACCATACAAAAGTACAGGGTTTTAATGTCATTCTTTTAAAATAATATCACATAATGTAAGTGAATAATAAATATTGAGCCTACTCTTGAAACAAAATTTTTTATAAAAAGAACCGTTTTGGATGAAATTTTCGTTTTTGGAGATTCGGTGATGCCTGAGTATCAGCGAGTTGAGAAAAATGTAAAGTGCGCCAAAAGCTTTGTCCAGAGCTTGTTGGATTGATTTTTTTATTTTTAGGAGTTCTTGAAGTGGACTCATTATTCCTATTCTTATAAGCAAAAAGGAAGATGGGCCACTAAATTGATGATGAATTATAATACCTTGATCATAATTAGTTTTGATCATGTCAAATAACCTTTTGTTAAATTATTAACAAGTCATTGTATCTCCAATGCATGTATACACGGATTTCAATTGACAATGTAATCATATCGTCATGCATTGGCGAACCTACATTGTGTTGCCACATTAACGATTTGTGTTTCCACCCATCGGTTTGCTAAGGCATTGATAAAACCATTCATTAGCGAGCCTTGCTATCAATCTTTATGAGCAGCAATTTTCATATCACTCAAATATTGCATGCCGGCCACATTAGTTAAAAAGGTGACTATATCTACTCCTTTTCCTATTTCATCAGCTGAATAGAGCATAAAACTTCTAATATCAGCTACCTCCAAATCGGTAAGTCTGTCTCCAAAATTAGGCATACCATTCTGAGCCAATGCCCCTTCTAATACGATGCTTTTATAATTATTAAATACACCATCAGAAGAGCTGACTAAATCAGGAAGTGCACCTCCTCCAGAACCAAATCCATCCCCATGACATTGTCCACAGTATTTGAAATACAAGTCGAATCCATGTCCAATTTGTTCTGGAGTAGCTTCTGGTTTTATGGTCGTAAATTCCTTTGTAGGTGGA
>JAZGFD010000273.1:0-4455 GCA_036479115.1 Saprospiraceae bacterium
GACAATGAAGCAGCAAATAAATTATGTCAACTTCTCACTGACTCTCAGGCTATTTATCCAGGTACCAATATGAGATTAATTTACAAAACCGTTGCAACTCAAACTACGAAAGGCTTGGTTGTCTGAACATCAGAGAGATTACAAAAATCGTAACTACCCCATTGGTTGAATATCAATTGTTGTGAATTGGCGATCGTTGTGAATTGCGGCATTATTGATCAAAAATGAGCCCACTCCGGAAACACACAAAATCAAAAAAGTTTCTTTTGGCGATCTTTATATTTTTTTCAATTAGCTGATACTCCGGCATCACCGAATCTCAATAAATGTAAATCTCATCCAAAACAACTCATTTTGTGAAAAATGTCTGTTTCCGGAGTGGACTCAAAAATGATATTAAATTTTTCTGGTTATACAAGATATTGAAAGCTTACATCTTTAATACATAGTGTCTGATCGAAAACTCATCAAAATTAAAAATGATAGTTTCGTTTTCCACTAAATAAAGCCAACTAAATAAACTCAGTCATTATGTATTATATTTAAGTTATATGTGATTGACCACTTTAATTTTGCACTTATTAAAAGGATATAGTAATTTTATGGTAACTTCTAAAGAAGGCGCTTTATGGTAGAAAAAGAACTTTTTTTACCCAAAATTGGCTCTTCCTGAGTTGTTACATTTTATAATTTTAAAAATGTATTGACTATGTTTTACCGATTCATTTTAATTGCTTTATTTATTTCGAGCACAATTGTTATCCAATCCTGTAATCAGATATCTGCCAGTAATGCTATTGCTATAGAAGAAACCGAAGCTGGCCTCATGTGGTATGACTTTGAGAATGCTATAGAAATCAATAAAAAAGCAAGAAAAAAAATTCTTGTAGATGTGTATACATCATGGTGCGGCTGGTGTAAGGTTATGGATAAACAGACATTTACTGATCCAGATGTAGTCAAATATTTAAACGAAAATTTTACTTTGATAAAATTTAATGCAGAGACAAAGGAGCCTATTGAATTTAAAGGCCAAACCTATGAATTTAAACAGATGGGCAGGAGAGGTGCCAATGGTTTAGCCATACAAATGCTGAATGGAAGACTGGGTTATCCATCTTTAGTATATTTTGATGCCGACTTTAATAAAATAAAAGTTTCTCCTGGTTTTAAAAAACCAGAACAACTCTTAGAAGAATTAAGAGCCTTGTAAGATGAGAAATTGACAATTTATCTATATCTCTATTGTTTTCAAAAAAAGTGAAAATCTCATTAAAAACAATTCATTTTGTAAAAAATGCTAGTTCTCTTTCAACCACTACATAGTTAACAATAATTAGTCCAGTACTTTTCTCTATTTTTTCTTGCTCTTTAGGAAAAAGTAAGGCTATATTTGCAGCCCATTAAGAAAATCTATAAGATTTAAAAAATATTTATGCTAATAATCAATGTAAAAGATCAGGAGACCATAGACAGAGCACTCAAGAGATATAAGAGAAAAGTGCAGAAAACAGGTATGATCAAAGAATTGAGAAGAAGAAAGAATTTCACCAAACCTTCTGTAGAAAGAAGGAATGTAGTGCTTAATGCAGTATATAGAGAAAAACATTATTCTAACTAGTTCTATTTAGTTAGAAATTAGGATAAAAAAAGGGTACCAAGCCGAGCTTGGTTCCCTTTTTTTTATATGTGATATAATAGTGGATGTCAAAACGAGAACTATGATTTTTAGTTTTGATGACAACATGATTTCAAATCTTACCATCCTCAAAAGATTATCGTAATATTTTCAATTATAATAAAAGTGTCATGATGCTATCTCACAACATATGGTTTCTTGGTGTTTCTATTAACTTCTGTCCGATTAAATAATAACCTTGAGTCCACTCCGAAAACTCACAAAATCAAAAAAGTTTACTTCGACAAGCTCTGCATAAACACTTTGACAAGCTCTGTACAAAATTTTTGACGAACTTTACATTTTTCCCTACCCCCCCCCGATACTCAGGGATCACCGTATCTCTAAAAATGCAAATTCTATCCAAAACGATTCTTTTTCTGAAAAATGTTAGTTCCAGAGTAGGCTCAGCTTTATATTTTTTTAATTTTTCACACTATTATTAATCAGGTTCAACGACCTTTACTCTATGAGATATCGTAGACAGGTAATATTACCTGATTTTGGTTCGAAGGCACAAAAGAAATTAACTGATGCATCTGTTCTGGTAATAGGGGCAGGAGGACTAGGAGTACCCGTTTTGCAATATATTACCGCAGCAGGAGTGGGGCATATTGGTATTATAGATCATGACGTGGTAGATCTTTCTAACCTCCATCGTCAAGTGATATACACAGAAGTCGAAATAGGGCAAAACAAGGCTGCTCTTGCGCATAAAAAGATGCAAGCTCTAAATTCTGACATTAAAATAGAAGCTATCCATGCTAAAATTGAGCCCCATAATGCCATTGACATCATTTCAAAATATGATATAATCATTGATTGCACTGATAATTTTCCGACCAGATACTTAGTTAATGATGCATGCTTTTTCTGTAAAAAGACATTGGTTTATGGTGCTATATTTAGATGGGAAGGTCAATTGAGTGTATTTAACTATAACAACAGTGCCAATTATCGCGACCTTTTCCCAAATCCACCTCATCCTGGTGAGGTGCCTAATTGTGAAGAAGGAGGGGTCATTGGAGTACTCCCAGGCATTATCGGTAGCATGATGGCCAATGAGTGTATTAAAATAATATCAAATGTAGGTAGTGTGCTTAGTGAAAAATTGCTCATGTATGATGCCAAAAGTAGTTCAAGCCTAATAATAAAATACAAGAAAAGAAGTGACAATCCTATTAGTGGTACGCGCCCTTCTATTATAAAGCTTATTGATTATGAGGAGTTTTGCGGGCTAAAAAAATATTCGTTTCATGATGATACTATAAGTTCAGCAGAATTGAAAACTATGCTCAATGGTGGTGAAAAGATTCAACTCATTGATGTAAGAGAAAAAGAAGAATTTGTTTTTCAGAATATTGGTGGTCTGAATATTCCAATATCAAAAATTAAAACCAATACCAATGAGATTGAATACGATATTCCTGTAGTACTAATCTGCCAGACAGGGAAAAGAAGTATGAGTGTGTTAAATTTTCTTAAAAAGGAACATGATTTTGATAATTTACAGAGTCTAGATGGAGGCCTGAAAGCCTATTTGGTTGTAAGTAGATAAATAGTGGTAAAATGAAAATTCATCAAAATTAAAATTGTTTTTTTCAAAATAGACTCAATATTTTACTTTTTCTCAACCTCTCGATTATTCCTTTCCTAATTCTACAGCCCGATCATAAGCAGCTACTGCCCCTTCGATTATCTTAGTGCCTAGGTTATTGGCTTCAAAAGAATCTAGTGCGGCTCTGGTAGTACCCCCTTTTGAGGCTACTCTATTCATCCATTCCATAGTAGTCAAATCATTCTTTTTGAAAAGTTGGACGGCTCCTTCAAATGTCTGAGTGACAAGGACTTTGGCTTCGTCTGTGGAAAAACCTAATTTTTCGGCTGCTTGCATCATAGCTTGCATGAAATAGAACACATAAGCAGGGCCGCTACCAGAAATGCCCGTACTAGCATCAATATCATTTTCATTATCAACTGTTATGGCTACACCTGTACTATTTAAAATATTTTTTATTAGTTCACTTTCATGTTGATCTATTGATGGTGAGGTGCAGAAAGCGGTCATGCCTTTTCCTACCTGTGCAGGGAGATTGGGCATTGCTCTTGCCACTTTTAGTGTATCAAGAGCAGCACTTATTGTGTCTATTTTAACACCTGCCATAATAGAAATTACCAAAGTATTTGGGTCAATATAGGGTTTCATATTTTTAAAAAGGGCATCGCTGTGCTGGGGCTTTACGGCTAACATCACAATATCTCTTCCTTTTAAACCAGCTTCTACATTGGTATAAATGTTAAAAATGTTTTCAGCTTTCAGTTGCTCCACTTTAGGGGGGTATGCTTCTAAGATGGCTATATCCATTTTTTTCATAGCAGCTTTAATAGAAAGGGCGTAGGTATGTCCCATATTTCCTCCTCCAATGACGAGTAGTTTCATAACGATTTTTTTTTGACACATTAAAAATAGGGTTATTAATCCACGCTATTATACTGTGTCTAGCAACATTTTGAATAGATACTTAAATGCCTCAATTTATTAAAGCGATCTGAAATAATAAATATTTATCAAAAGGTGATATTAAGTTTTGGTTGAATGAGGAAGAGTCTCTACAATCATGTTTTTAAAACTAACAAAAGATGAAAAGGACAAGGCTAAGGAGGTAATAGACTTCGGTGTTAAAGTACTACAATAACTGGCTAGTACAAAAAAAAAGAGAGTACCCAAACTCTCTTCACTCTTTTAACATTGGGTTGTTCTGCATGAACTAATGTGT
>JAZGFD010000274.1:0-2163 GCA_036479115.1 Saprospiraceae bacterium
TAAATGGAGAAACCACTCAAAATGTGTCTATTTATCCTCTTAACAGAGCATCGGTTTTTGTTAGGAGGCCATTGTAGCTTGATTGTCTGGAAGGTAGATGGACCGCCTTACACATACATTGATGATGGTTATCAAGGTTAGGAAATGAGAGAAAATAAATTAGCCACAACCGATCTTATAGGCACCATATCATGTGTAACTTCATCATTATCGCTGTTATACTCTTAAGTATAATACTCTTGAGTATAATGAACATCGCGTTTGCATTAAAATGTCCTAATTGCAAAAAATGGTTTGGGTTAGTGTGGCAAGAGCTACATCAACGCTCCATTTGTAAACATTGTTCATGGCTTGTTTATGATAAAGACTGGCAGCCGCCAAATAAAGGGGCTTTAAAAACCTTACACGATTTAGCTCCCTTTAAATATAAGTACGAAAGAAAGGATTTAAGAAACATAGAAAGTGCTGAAAAACAAATATCATCAAAATCTAGTAGGAAAGAGGTGAAGATTCAGATTCCTATTGAAGATCCTGAGAAAATGAAAGGCGAATCATGATGCTATATCTCTCAGGTCTTTTGAGTTTTCAAATCCTGTGATATCTGGTACTCTCCAACAATTGGCAGGTTTTTAAAGCCTAAAAATTGTTGTGATATTGCCAAAAAAATATGATAGCCACAGATTGACCCTAACCTTGTATACTCTCAGAGACTGTCGAAAAACCCTAAATCTGTGATTTTTATGCCTGTAAGTTATTGATTTTATTGAATGCAGAATTGCTGAAATCGCTATTTTTGGACTTTTTCGACAGTCTCTCAATATATCATCATTTGACGCACATTAAGATATCTACCTGATAAATAAATTTTTGTTGACATGTAAATCTGTTTTCAAATATAAGGCTGCCAGCTGTGCGCTTACTGAAGCTCTATCTCAAACTAAAATTCATTATCAATTCTCTCTACTGTACAAATTCACCTGTTGAGCGATTTCTCAAATTCTAATTTGCATTCCAAGTCGAAGATGCACCCTCTTTAAAATTTAGCCCAAAACATGGGTAAAGAGCATATGGAGAAGCCCCTCAAATTTTGCCTCTCATGCTCCTAATAGAGCATAAATGTTTCTGTTAGGAGCCTTAGCTACTTGGTCTTGAATAACATTAGAAACTGTTGAAAGGGGGATAATTATGCCAAAATATCTATTTTCAGGTTCATACATTGGTGAAGGAATAAAGGGATTATTGAAAGATGGGGGTTCTGGGCGAAAAGAAGCTGTCGAAAAATTAATTACGAGTCTGGGCGGCAAAATTGAATCCCTCTATTTTGCTTTTGGTGCTGATGATTTTTTTATCATTGCAGAGGCTCCTGATAATATTAAAGCGGCCGCTGGAGCACTCATAGCCAGTGCAACAGGAGCAGTTGCCGTTAAAACAACAGTGCTTTTAACTCCTGAAGAAGTTGATGAGGTTTCAAAAATTAGTGTAGACTACCGACCTCCGGGGCAATAGATCGTATGCTAAAAAATGGTTATTCAATAAGAAAGGAGAGCAGATTATGAAATTAAAACATTTATTTATCATCAATGCCATTATTGCATTAGCCTATGCATTTGGTGAATTGTTTATTCCGGAGACATTAGCGACACTTTATTTTGTCACCGACACCCCAACCGCAGAAGTCATACTTACAGCACGTTATTTTGGCTGGGGATTACTAGCGGTGGGCTTGATAACAGCATTTGTCGCAAATGCGCCCCCATCTGAGGCCAAACAAGCCATAGTTAAAGCCCTTTTTATTGCCGATATAGTCGGAATTATTGTGTCTTTGATGGGAATTTTTAGTGGAACGTTCACCGCATTTGGGTGGTCGGCTGTCGTTATTTACGTGTTTCTGGCCGCTGGGTTTGGTTATTTTTGGTTTATTAAGCCTGAAAAGGCATGATAGAGGTTTTCCTGAAGAACATCATCTCATAATATTTAGGAAAAAATTCGCCATCACCCAATAGCCAGTTATTCTTTAATTTGCCATTTAAGAAGAAATAACTTTGGCTAGGTATCAGAGGGCAGGGTCAAAAAATGGCCTTGCCTTTTATTTGGATTTCTCCAACAAATGACAGGTTTTTAAAGCCCAAAAATTGTTGTGATATCATCAAAAAAATATGATAT
>JAZGFD010000275.1:0-4737 GCA_036479115.1 Saprospiraceae bacterium
AAAATCGGCTGTCCGACGAAATGTTTACTTTTGTTCAATGCTGTTTTGTTTTGTTTTTCGACTCCAAGATAGCTGTCGAGTCCAGAAATGGACTCGGTTTTTATTTATTTATTCGGACACCATTACATTCCATTATTAATCCATTAATCAATATACCTTGCAGTATGAGAAAATTTACAATTTACATTTGTTTGCTGTTATTAATAATTGGTTGTAATTCAAATAAATCATTTAAAGGGCTGAGTAATAAAGTGCCTAAAAAAGCAATCGCGGAAGTACATATTGTGCCAGGCACAGAGGTTACATTTATGATGATGCCGCTGATAGGAGGTACAGTGACTATGGGGAGCCCTGTAGACGAGACCAATAGAAGAGAAGATGAAGGGCCACAATTTAAAACGGAAGTAGAACCTTTTCTAATCGGAACTCATGAGGTGAGCTATGATGAGTACAATATTTTTCGTCAGAAAGAACTGGATAAAAAAACTACAGATCGGCCCGACTGGGATGCCGATGCCATAGCCAGACCAAGCCCACCATACGAAGACCCTACATTTGGAATGGGCAATGAAGGATTTCCAGCAGTCAGTATGACACAATTTGGAGCACTTCAGTACTGCAAGTGGCTAAGTGAAAAGTCTGGGATATTTTATCGCCTTCCTACTGAGGTGGAATGGGAATATGCATGTAGAGCAGGGAGTACAAGCACATATCATTTTGGAAATGATCATACTCCCCTCAATGATTACTCATGGCACTATGAAAATAGTACCGAGAATTATCATAAAATAGGGACAAAAAAATCAAATAAATGGGGGCTTTATGATATGTTAGGAAATGTGTCAGAATGGACATTAGATCAATACAAAAAAGATGGATACATGATCATTTCTACTACAATGGCAGAAGAAGTAAATCCTTGGATAAAACCTACTAAATTGCATCCTCGTACCGTAAGAGGAGGTTCTTGGGATGATAAGGCAAAATATCATCGTTGTGCTTGTAGAATAAAATCAAGCTCTAAATGGAAAGAAAGAGATCCACAGATCCCTAAAAGTTTTTGGTGGAATACGGATTCCCCTTTTGTAGGATTCAGGATAGTTAGCCCTATTGTTCAGCCTAGCGCGGAAGATCAGGCTGCTTTTTGGGATTTGGTGTTGGGAGGTTGATGTTATTCTCAAATCTTTAATATGTCCCATTCATTTTTATTGTCAACTTGTTATTTGGTAATATGTGCATTAGGATCTCTTGCTTTTTTCAAGCCCGATACATCCATAAGTATTTTACAAAAATATCAGTTTGAAAAACCTGTAATGGGTACAAACTTCAGAATTGTCATGTATCATCATGATGAAAATGAAGCAAAATTTGCAGCAGATTCTGCATTTCAAAAAATAGACAGACTCAATAATATCTTTTCTAACTTTCAAGAAGATAGTGAAGCCATGTCGATATCCACTACTCCTATAAGAGTATCAGATGATTTTTGGCATGTTTTAATGATTTCAAAAAAAATCTTTTACTGCTCTAATGGAGCATTTGATGTAACTATTGGCCCTGCTAGTAAGCTTTGGAGAAAAGCCATTAGAAGAGGAGAAAAGCCTACCAATAAAGAAATTAATGAAGCCAATAAAAAAGTGGGTTTTCAATATATATTAATGAATGATGAGTCTAAAGAAGTTTCATTTCAAAAAGATGGAATGATCTTGGATTTTGGAGGTATAGTAAAAGGATATGCAGTAGATGAAGCCTATAAAACGATTATACGCAATAAAATAGAATATGTTTTAGTAGACGGTGGTGGCGATATCTTTGCAGGAAAACATCCAGAAAATGGTTGGATAATAAATTTTGAAAAAACTGGATGTAAGTTGTCTGTGGAGAATTTGGCAGTGGCATCATCTGGCCCAATTTTTCAAAATTTGACAATAGGAAAAACCACATTTAGTCATATAATCAATCCCCAAAAGGCCGAAGGATTAAAAAATTCTGAAATAATTAATATCATGGGACCATCTTGTATTTTAGCTGATGCATTGGCTACTGTTATGAGTTTAAATCTCAATTCTGACATATTGGAAAAACACTTTTCAGAATATATCAGCTTATGATTTTCTAAAACAAATAGAATGACTACATTTAGGATAATAAAAAATATGGTGACTATTCATTCAGTGTGCTTTTTTAGGCAGCTTCAAAATTAAAATTGATTCCAACTGAGCAATTACAAAATAAGTTACAAAAATAAATATCATGAAATTTAATCTTTCTACAAGAAGAGACTTTGTAAAAAAAACAGGAGCAGCAGCCATTATTGCTCCATTTGCAATCAACTCTCTCACGGCTTCTCCCTTTAAAAACAAAATGAATGTTGATACCCTCAGAATAGGATTAATAGGATGTGGAGGCCGAGGGACAGGAGCTGCTCTACAAGCCATAAAAGCTGATGACAATGTGGTATTGGTCGCAATGGCAGATATATTTCAAGACAGGCTGGATAAAGCATACAAAGCGCTGCAAGATACCATGTCAGAAGAAGAAATAGATCCGAAGAAAATGATGGTAGAGGCCGATAGAAAATTTATTGGTTTTGACGCTTATCAAAAATTGATTGATTCAGGAGTAGATGTTGTTTTATTGGCCACTCCACCTTGCTTTAGACCTGGGCACCTTGCTGCAGCAGTAGAATCCAATAAACATATATTCTGCGAAAAACCAATAGCGGTAGATGCCCCCGGAGTGAGAAGTGTGATAGCTACAGCAAAAAAAGCAAAAGAAAAAGGATTGGCATTAATGTCAGGATTCTGTTGGAGGCACGATATACCTAAAATTGAAACCTTTAATCGGCTATTGGATGGTGCAATAGGTGATATGCAAACGGTGTATTCTACATATAATACTGGAGCTTTGTGGTTTCATGAAAGACAAGAAGGATGGAGTGATTTTGAGTTTGAAATGCGAAATTGGCTATATCAAAACTGGATGAGTGGAGATCATATAGCAGAACAAGCCATTCACAGTCTGGATATGATGTCATGGGCCATGGGTGATGTAATGCCAGTATCAGTATCGGGCACAGGAGGTAGACAAAGTAGAACAGAAGCTCAATTTGGAAATGTTTTTGATCACTTTGCTTTGGTATATGACTACGGTGAAGGAAGAAAAGGTTACCACTTTAGTAGACAGCAAAAAGGTGCAACAAGGGCATACACCATGGACTTTATGGGTAATCAGGGCAGGAGTTACATTGATGTGTTTAAAACCCATGAAATCATAGGAAAAACCAACTGGGAATATACTACTGAGGAAGACTGGAAAAACATGTACCAGTTGGAGCATAATACATTATTTAAGTCTATAAGAGAAGGCAGTCCGTATCATGATGGCGTAAGAATGGCCAATAGTACGATGCTCGCTATAATGGGTAGGATGGCAGCTTATACAGGGAAGACTCTCACTTGGGAAGAGGCCTACAATAGCAATGAAATAATGGGCCCTAGTATTGATCAATACACTTGGGATTTGAAATGGCCAATGGCAGATGTAGCTAAACCAGGAATAACTAAGTTTTCTTAAATTCCTTTTTATTCAGAAGACGTAACTACTCAGGTGGTGTGCTTTTGAGACCTGTCTGTTAAGCAGGCAGTTAAAATTTGCTATTTTATTGCTAGACACAGCCTATTTTTATATTGAAAGTAGCGCTATTTCTAACTTATTTTATGTGTAAGTGAATCTCGATTATGTTGCCACATCTTCGGTTTGAGACATAAATTACCAAAGTATAGTGATAAAAAAATACCCTCAATTCTCTCCGTCATTTAACGTGTGACAAAGTCACAACCTATGCCAAATGTGAAGATTGCGCAGATGACATGGATAATAGTAAGGCTAATATTAAATAAAAATGAAAAGAAGAAAATTTGTCCAAAACAGCGTGATTATTAGCGCTGCTTTGTCCTCCACTACTATGAGTTTTTGTGCTTCCAAAAATAAATTATCTAGGCCTCTAAATAAAAAGAGCCTTAAATATGGAATGATTCAAGAAGATCTTTCTGTTTTAGATAAATTTAAATTGATAAAAACCCTTGGTTTTGATGGGGTAGAGATGGATAGTCCACATGAGCTAGATGATAAAGAGGTAATTGAAGCTCGTGATAAGGCGAACATTATTATTCCTGGAGTGGTAAATTCTAAACACTGGAAGAAGCCGCTTTCTGACCCTGACCCTACAGTAAGAGAAGAGTGCACTGCCTCAATGATAGATGCTTTTTATCAATGCAAAAAATTTGGAGGTACAACTGTACTTTTAGTGCCAGCTGTGGTAAATGACGAGGTGAGATATGATGAAGCATGGGAACGAAGCACTGCTGAAATAAAAAAAATGTTACCAATAGCCAGAGAGACAGGTGTGAAAATTGCTATTGAAAATGTTTGGAATAATTTCCTAATTAGCCCAATGGAAGCAGCCAGATATATTGACCAGTTTGATAGCGATATGATAGGGTGGTACATGGATATTGGTAATATTGTAAGGTATGGATGGCCTCATCATTGGATAAGAATATTGGGGAAAAGAATCATTAAAGTAGATATAAAAGACTACAGCCGCACCAAACAAAGTGAAGAAGGAATATGGAAAGGATTTAAGGTAAAACTAGGTGAAGGAGATGCTGACTGGGCCAAAGTAAATCTTGCGCTCAAGGATGTCGGATATAGCGGATGGGGATCAGCTGAGGT
>JAZGFD010000276.1:0-22186 GCA_036479115.1 Saprospiraceae bacterium
CTACACATCTTAAATTAAGCATGTTTTTGGCTCCTTTCATTGACCATCTTTGTCCTGATAATTTCATTCTTCTTTGTATGACGGTTTTATGGGCAGATTCGATTGCTCCCGATCCAATCATATAGCCTTGTAAGATATCATCCCAACGTTGGCTACATATGGCTAAATATTCAGCTTTTGTCATGACATATATACATTTTTGTAATGTATAACATTTTACGCAAACGAAGAAATGAAATGCACCTAAAATGAGGAAGTACTCAAAATCGTAATCATCAAAGAAAGGCTGAAGGTCTTTAAACTGAATAGCCAAAGGCAACACCCTTGGTTGAGTAGGGATTGTATGATTTGTCGGTATTTTTGATCAAAAATGTTGACAAATATTTCTGATTACACAAGATATTTAGTACGTACCCAAATGACACCTAAATGACACCTAAATGACACCCAAATGACACCTAAAGGGCATTTTTAAAGCCTAACAAATGACCGTTTCCTGATATAGTGGAAAGCCTTCCATATATGCGTTTATTTTACTTTTTACTTCTAGAATCATTGATCCATTATCGTGATTATTGATCACTTGGTCTATCCAATCTACAAGTTGAATACAGTCATTTATTTGAAATCCTCGGGTAGTAATGGCAGCTGTGCCTATTCTTATCCCCGATGTGACAAAAGGACTCTGGGTATCAAAAGGAACCATGTTCTTATTTACTGTAATGTCAGCATGTACAAGAGCATTCTCTGCTTCTTTGCCTGTCACATTTTTTGATCTTAAATCTATGAGCATGAGATGATTATTAGTACCTCCTGAAATGACTTTATATCCCCTTTTTACAAATTCTGATGCCATGGCCTGAGCATTATCAATTACTTCTTTTCCGTAGGATGAAAAGGAAGGTTGAAGTGCTTCTTCAAATGCAACAGCTTTAGCTGCAATCACATGCTCTAAGGGGCCTCCTTGCATGCCTGGGAATACACCACTATTCATCACTGAAGACATCATAATTGGGTTTCCTTTCTTTGTCTTTCGTCCCCAAGGATTTTCAAAATTTTGGGCCATCATAATAATCCCCCCTCTTGGTCCTCTTAATGTCTTGTGTGTAGTTGAAGTTACAATATGACAATGGGGAAGAGGATCGTTCAAATGGCCTCCAGCAATCAATCCTGCTGGATGGGCTATGTCTGCTAAGAGCAATGCTCCTACTTCGTCAGATATGGCTCTAAATTTTTTATAATCCCAGTCTCGTGAGTATGCTGAAGCTCCACAAATGATTAATTTGGGCTTATTATTCTTTGCCAGAGACTCTACTTTATCCATGTCAATCATGCCCGAATCTTTCTCAACACCGTAAAAGACAGGATTATAGACTTTGCCGCTAAAATTAACAGGAGAACCATGCGAAAGGTGACCGCCATGGGACAAATCAAAACCTAATATAGTATCACCTGGTTGTAGTAGGGCAAGAAATACAGCAGCATTGGCCTGAGCACCTGAATGTGGCTGTACATTGGCATATTGTGCACCAAAAAGTTTCTTTAACCTTTCTATAGCAAGGGTTTCTACTTCATCTACTACTTCACATCCTCCATAATACCTTTTGCCAGGATATCCCTCAGCATATTTATTGGTAAGGCAACTCCCCATTGCGTCTAGCACGGGTTGGCTTACAAAATTTTCAGAAGCAATTAACTCTGCTCCTGATTGTTGTCTGCGTTTTTCTTGGTTGATAAGATCGAATATGATATCCATTAGTTGTGAGTGTAATGAGCCGTAAATGTATTTATTATCTTAGAATAATTACTACCTGAAGTACTTTGGCTTTACGAAAAAAATTGATATTAAATTAATGGCGACTACTCAGGTGGTGTGCTTTTGAGATGAAAAATTGCTATTTTATTGTTAGACAAGGCTCATTTATGCCTTAATAGCAGCGCTATTAAGTTATCAATAGCAGCAGTATAGCGAGAAAAAAGCTTTTTTTATCCAGAATTGATACCACCTGAGTAGCCACAACTAATGGTGTCCGATTAAGAAAATAAGAATCAAGCCCGTTTCAAGGCACGGCAGCAATCTTAGAGTTGAAAAACAAACAAAGACAGCATTACATGAAAACATATATTTTGCCGGACAGCCGATTTTCAGTCAGATATTTCTATGAATAGATCGTTCGGATGTAAATAGAATAACTCGTTGTAGAACAGGTTGTGATTGCTATTTTAAGACATTTAAGACATTTAAGACTTGGGGACGATTTGGGCACTGTGATATATGCGACCTTCAGCAAATGCAATACTATCAGAGAGTCATCAACAGGATTAGTAAATACCCAATATTGGAAACATCATAGAAAGGCTGAAGGCCTTTAAGCTGATAGCTAAAGAAAACGCCCTTGGTTAAGTAACAAATCTTTCTGGCTAAACAAAATATTGAGTACTTACTAGAATTAACGGCTTGTGAAGGCAAGCTCAAGCACTTGGGTCTGAAGCAAGCCCCAAAATGATCTGCCATTTTAGATGGGAATAAAAACGGAGACAGTGCTGTGTTTGGGCAGGTATACGAACAGGTATACAATAGGTATTATTAAGTTTATCGGACAGTCGAATGGACAAGAGATTTCCTAAAGGCCTGTTATTGTCAGATTCTACAACAATTGTTTATTTAAAAGGATCTTAAAAACTTCAGGTAGTAAGCGATTTGGCGGTCGCTAAAAAGGGGGCATCAAGGCTCATTTAATAAGAAATTGGGCATTGCCCAATATGGTCTCAATGGCCAAGATCCATATGGCGAGTTACATGAAACTTATCTCATTTTTTAATCGACCAGAGAAATCATGTACTTATCAGAAAAAAATATATAGCTATCAACTTGATTAATTCCAATCCAGGGCATAGACCCTGCTATTCAGCCTGCTATTCACAATTCAATAAATTCAAGCCTTTAAACTGTACAAATCAGTATTTTGGAAGTTTGTCGAACACCATTAATAAAGGGCTTTTTTAGATTGAATTGATACCAACTGAGTAGGTACAAAAAATAAAAAGCCCTTCAGATTGCTCTGAAAGGGCTTCTCATTAATATATTATTAATATATTATCTTCGTACTCCTAGAACTCTCAGAGTTTCAAAATCCAATTGACCAATAGGTAAGTTGTTATCTCTTTGAAATTTCACTAAAGCAGCCTTAGTCTCAGCTCCTAAATCGTTATCAGCTCCAAACTGAGGGAGTGCATAACCTTTTGCCATAAGAGCCACTTGTACTCTTCTTACAAGATCAGCAGTGATATCAGTATCACATACAACTTCTCTCCACTCAGTAAATCCACCTGCTTTGATCAGGTTTCTCTTAGTGATAGTGCTGTATTCAGCAGGTACATCTACAGTTCTTGTGCCAGCTGCACCAGCAAGTCTTTGGTAAGATCTTGTAGTGTATTGTGCTGGAGAATCAGTACTTTCTACTCTCGCATCAGAAACCAAGCTCTGAGAAGTGTAAGAAGAAGTTAAATCTCCGCCCCCTGATCCTGGTACTGATACAGTAGATGCATCACTTAATAATCTCTGGTATGTTCTTGTCTCATATTGAGCAGCTTGTGCACCAGCATCAGCAGAACTAGCATCAGATACTAAGCTAGAGTATGTTCTAGTAGTATATTGTGCAGGTACTTCAGTAACCTCCGTTCTTGCAGCAGAAACTAACTTTTGGTAAGTTCTTGTCTCATATTGTGCAGGCATATCTTTAGAAGATATCCTTGCAGGAGTTGCAAGTTGAGTGTATGTTCTTGTAGTATATTGAGCAGGTACATCTCTTGAAGATGAACCAGCAGGAGATGCAATTTTTCTGTAAGATACAGTTTTATATATCGCGTCTACTTGTCTGCCTTGTGGCTGAGTAGAGATAGGTCTTTGGTAAGATCTGGTCTCGTACTGAGCAGGCACATCAATAGTTCTAGAACATCCTCCGTTAGAATCCGAAGTAAAACCAGCAGCGCATCCTCTTGCTATCTTCTTAGTGATAGTTTTGAATTGTGCAGCAGTTTCTACCAGACACCATACTAGACAGTCATCGGGATTTGCAGAAAGGCAGTTTTTGTCAGCTTTTTTCTTAACCCACTTAGTAGATGAAGGAGAAGTTTGTACTGTCTCAGTTACTGTCTCATAAAGCATTGGAGAAGTTTCAATTCTTGTACTAGCTTCTTTAACCATTACTTGCTCAGTAAGAGTTTCGCTACTAGAGCTACCAGCCGTATATTCAGTATAACCGTCCTTTACCAAAACTTGTTCAGTAACAGTCTCGTAAGTAGCAGGGCTAACAGAAAGTTCTGAATAACCATCTTTTACTAAAACTTGTTCAGTAACAGTTTCGTAAGTAGCAGGTACCATTGTAAGAACGCTATAACCGTCCTTTACTTTTACTTGCTCAGTAACAGTTTCGAAAGTTGCAGGCACTACTCTCACAGTAGTATAAGCTTCTTTAGCTACAACTTGCTCAGTTACTGTTTCAAATTGTGCTGGAGAGATTGATTTACCGCAAGAATCGTCACCGTTAGCAGCATTTCCGCACCCACCTTTAGCTACAACTTGCTCAGTTGCAGTTTCAAAAGAAGCAGCTACAACTCTTAAACCCTCAGCGGTCTCTCCTGAAACAGAACCTGTTACAGTTTCGAAAGATGCAGGGACAACAGTGTATGAACTGCCAGCTTCTTTAGCAATTGCTTGTTCTGTTACAGTTTCAAAATTTGCTTCAGTTGCTATTACGTTAGTACCTGCTTCTTGAATCAAAACTTGCTCTGTAACCGTCTCATACTGATCAGCAATGAGACATTTTGCATAACATTTGCCAGTTTCAGATGGCATACCAGCCTCAGGCTGCGCATATCCCACACTAGCTAATGCAAGCATGACAATAAGTAAAATTAAATTTTTCATAGTCCTATGGAAATGATTTAAATGAGAAAATGATTTTTTAATTACGTCTTAAATTTTAAGTCCACAAAAATAATTTATTTTTGAACTCTTACAATTCAAATGGCAATAATAATTTATTAAACTAAACTTTAACATATTAGTCATATCATGGTCTGGGATAACAAATAAATGATTTGATAAGGCTTTCTTCCTTAAAAAATACATGACTTATTTCAGACAATGGCATAACATTACCACAATTAGTAAAGATTTCAATTTCTTTATCTAATCGATAAGAGTCAGATTTTTCAGAACCTGCTCTCACTAAGAAACGTGTTTCATCATTCAGATCACAAGGTGTATTCTTTATTTTTTGGAGTTTCTGGGCGATAAGATATTCTTTTTTTTCAATATTAATCCATTCTAAGTGAAAAATTTTTCTATTTAATAGGCATTTACACAAAAAAGACAATACACTATCATCATGATGTAGATTACTTTTTATCACGTGCATAATACTGATATCATCCAGAGTTATAAAAGCCTCTAATATATTACTAGGACTTTCGTGACCTGCATTTTTTAATAGGTGGGAAAGAGCTTGTGGAAGCTCAGTATTCATTTTGCATTGTATAACCCACTTTATTCTCTCTATTAACATAATAAGCATCTGCTGAATTGACAATACAGCTTTGTGAATGTACACTTGCCAATACATGTGATGTCTTGCTACTAAAAATTTTTCAATAGTTTGTAACGCCTTTTCTTCAGAAACTAGTCTGTTATTGTATACATTAAATGTTCTGGTCAATCGATCTATTCCGATTCTTCCTTCTTCTACACCAGTGTAAAAACTATCTCTAGCAAGATAATCCATACGATCTACGTCAAGTTGACTTGTGATAAGTTGTGATAAAAACGGCTTTGAGTATTTAAAAGAAAGTATATCAATAGCCATGTCTAATGCCCCACCAAATTGTTTGTTCATCTCTTTTGCAATAAGTATAGACATGGTTTCGTGATGATGAGGTACAATCTTATGTTCTAAAGCGTGAGATAATGGGCCATGACCTATGTCATGTAAGAGCGCAGCAAGGCATGTGGCTTCAACCTCCTCATCAGATATATGTATTTCTTTGATTTTTAAAACATTAAGCACTTTGTATGCCAAATGTGCTACTCCCATAGTATGGTGAAACCGTGTGTGACTGGCTCCTGGAAATACATAATGAATTAAACCACATTGTGTAATTCTCCTCAACCTTTGCATATAAGGATGGTCTATCACTTTTTGTACTATTGGAAAAGGAAAGCTTATTACTCCATGTACAGGGTCATAATAAAATCTTAAGTTTTTATTTTTCATTCAGAATTTGAGATCATCTATACTATTTGCAAATTTACATTCGTTCGTAATCCTGCGATTACATGGATACATTTTCCTTGTTGATAATATATCAAAAAGGGTACCTAATTCTCTTTTTTTTTTAGTTTTTACAAATCCTCAAGAAATAAAATATGGGTCAAATCAAAATACTTTGGGCTGATGATGAAATAGATATGTTAAAGCCTCAACTTTTTTTTCTCGAAAAGAAAGGTTATCAGGTAGAAACAGTTACCAATGGATATGATGCGGTAGATATATTCTCAAGCTCAAATGATATTGATGTCGTTTTTTTAGATGAATCTATGCCTGGTATTACGGGTTTAGAAACATTAACAAAAATAAAAGCGATCAATGCGAATGTCCCAGTAGTCATGATTACCAAGAATGAAGCGGAGAACCTTATGGAAGAAGCAATAGGGTCTCAGATTGATGACTACCTCATCAAACCCGTAAACCCTAATCAGATTCTACTTACTTTAAAAAAACTTATAGACAACGATAGGTTAGTGAGCGCAAAAACCATGACTGACTATCAACAAGAATTTAGAAAAATATCGATGAACATAAGCGAAGGACTTGATTTTCAAGGATGGTCGGATGCTTATAAAAACATTATACACTGGGAACTCAAGTTAGACAGCTCGAATGCTGATGATATGAGTGAAATACTAAACATGCAAAAAGAAGAAGCCAATGCGGCGTTCTCTAAATTTGTAATGAGAAATTATGAAAGATGGATTAAGGAAGAAGATGGCCCTGTAATGTCTCACAGCCTTCTTAAAAACTATCTTTTTGATCACTTAGAAAAGGATAAACCTAATTTTCTATTTGTCTTAGATAACTTGAGATACGATCAGTGGAAAATATTAGAACCTGTAATTATGCAAGCCTTTAGGGTAGATAGAGAAGAGGCTTTTTACAGCATCCTACCTACTGCAACACAGTATAGTAGAAATTCAATATTTGCAGGAATGCTGCCAGCTGATATTGAAAAGCACTATCCTGAATATTGGAGAAATGATGCTGAAGAAGGTGGGAAAAATCAATTTGAGTCACAGCTGATGCAAAAGCAACTAGGCAGACTATTCAGGGACAAAGTAAAATTTGATTATTACAAAGTCTATAATACCCACGGAGCCAAGGTCATGGGTGATAATATCAATAATTACTATAACAATGACCTCACTGTGATTGTCTATAATTTTATTGATATGCTATCTCATGCTCGTACTGAGATGGAAGTTCTAAAAGAATTGGCTGCTAATGAAACGGCTTACAGATCGTTGACTCTTTCTTGGTTTAAAAATTCACCTCTGTGGGCTACTTTACAACGTATTGCTGAAAAAGGGGGCAAAGTATTTATCACTACTGATCACGGTACTATAAGAGTAAAAAAGCCAGTAAAAGTAATTGGTGATCGTGAAACTACAGCAAATCTAAGATATAAATTAGGCCGAATGTTGAAGTACAATAGAAATGAAGTATATGAAGTAAGAAAACCGAAAGAACTTGGCCTGCCTTCACCTAATATTAGCTCTTCATTTATCTTTGCAAAAGAGGACAACTATTTCTTGTATCCTAATAATTATAATTATTACAATAATCTGTATAGAGACACTTTTCAGCATGGAGGGATATCACTTGAAGAAGTAATTTGTCCCTTTGTAGAGTTGACGGCAAAGTAGCAATGGTATGGTTTTGGTACTTCTCCTATTACCTGTTAGTGCTGTGTCAAGTGTTAAATGTGGGGTAGGATTTGATGAATATTTTGAGGCTGAACAAGGCGGGGAATTTACGATTTTAGCAAGCTAAATGAGTAATTTTCCAACGATGTGCAGGCTTAAAAGATTCCAAATCACCCTTCAATTCTTTTGGCGAACTTTACATTTTTTTTTCAACTCACTGATACTTAGGCATCACCGAATCTCAATAAATGCATCTTTCATGTAAAACAACTCTTTTTATGAAAAATGTTAGTTTCCAGAATAGACTCAATACTTTATATTCTACGACTCTAATTCTTCTCTTGCCTTTTGCTTTTCAATTCTTTTAGCCAAATGAATGCTCAATTCGTATAAAATATAGATAGGTATACCTATTAATATTTGTGTTAACACATCAGGAGGAGTAATAATTGCTGCAAGTATGAATACAATTACAAAGGCATGTTTTCTATACTTTTTCATAAAATCGGAAGAAATCAACCCAATCTTAGCTAGAAAATATACAACAATAGGAAGTTCGAATATTATACCCGTTGGAATGGTGAGCATTGTCATGTAATTAATATAAGAGGCTAGGGTAGGACTACTTACTATATCAGGAGAAACTTGATACCCAGTGAGAAAAGTTATGGCAAATGGACTAATCACATAATATCCAAATAAAATGCCACACATAAATAGAAAGGAACAGGCACCTACAATGCCACGAGCTGCCTTCTGCTCATTTTTATAAAGTCCAGGCTTTATAAATCGCCAAAACTCCCAAAATACATATGGAAAAGCCAATATAAATCCCAGCCAAATTGAAATTTTGATATGAGTAAAAAACTGCTCGCCCATGTCGCGAGGTAGAAGTTTGAAATCAGTAGGCTTCATGCACGTTATCTCGGAAATGTTGCACAATAAACGATAAGTAGGAAATTCGGCTTTACTTGGTGCAAGAATAATTTGGAATACAAGATCCCTGAGCAAGAAAAAGGCTATACCCAACACAAAAACAGCGGCTATAGACCTAATAATGTGCCATCTTAGTTCTTCTAAATGATCCAGAAAAGACATTTCTTTCTCTTTAGATTTTATTATCTCTTTTTTAGTAGGAACTATCTCTTTTGACATTTATTTTTTTTCTAGGGGAGCAAAAATAAGCTCTATTTCTCAAGCTCCAAATATTATCATATTCCAATTTGCATTTTAAAATGTCGTTTCTCTATAGATTGCATTAGTAATATCCTAAGTTGGATGAATATGATACTTCCAGAAAGCTTATAAATGGTGATAAAAGGAGTCATTACATATTTTATGAAGGTACTCAATAATGTCCAGGAAACTACAGCGTTTTCGATGTTATAAGATTAAGTACACTCCGAAAACTCACAAAATCAAAAAAAGTTCACTTCGACAAGCTCTGCATAAAGCTACCATTAGTGTGTTAAAAAGCATCACTATTTTGAAATAGGATATTTTTTTTAACATGGTCATACATGGCTAATATGCCGATTTGTCTAATTATAAGATCGCCATACCGAAATTATACAAATAATCAAATTATGGTACGGTCGTACCGAAATACAACTTTTAGTCAAATTATGGCACGGTCGTACCGAAATATGACATTTAGTCAAATTAGGGTACGGCCATACCGAAAATTGACAATAAGAAAATTATGGCATATTTTATCGAAATATGACTAATGAGTTTTGACCGTGAAGTTCTTTTAAACAGGGTTGTTATAGACAGTACGTGGTGGGTCAGTACGTCTATCCCCTTTTATAATGAGCTCAGTAAAAGAGTTTACTACAAAGGATTTTGTGACCTTGTCACTGAAGACTTTCCACACAGGGCAGTGGTCTTGATGGGGCCAAGGCGTGTAGGGAAGACAGTGATGATGTATCAGGTCATACAGGATTTAATGGACAGTGGGATAGATCCCCAAAAGATATTTTATTTTAGCTTGGATACACCCATTTATACCAATATTTCTCTGGAGGGCCTTATCGAACTTGGTAGATCAGCCAATGGGATAGACATAGAGGGCTGTTATTTCTTTTTTGATGAGATACAATATCTAAAAAACTGGGAAGTACATCTGAAATCTATAGTAGATATATATCGGAGCACTAAATTTATCGTAAGCGGTAGTGCGGCGGCAACTCTAAGAATGAGGAGTATAGAGAGTGGGGCAGGAAGATTTACCGATTATTTTCTTCCTCCATTGACTTTTTCAGAATACATTGACCTCAATGGATATGACAAAATATTGGATGAGGTAGAGATAGATTTTCTGGGAACAAGAAGCTTTTATGCTACGGATAAGATAAAAACTCTTAATAAATATTTTGTCGACTATATCAATTTTGGAGGATTTCCAGAAATAGCACTCAATGCCAAAAGGGTTAAGAATCCGGAAAGGGTAATTCAGAAAGATATTACAGACAAAGTGATAATGAAAGACCTTCCTGGTCTTTTTGGGATAGAAAACTCATTGGAGCTACAGCAATTTTTTAATGTGCTGGCATATCGCACTGGAGAGATTTTGGATTTTAACAAGGTATCAAGAGAGACAGGAACCAATGTCAAAACGGTTAAAAAATATATCAAATACTTAGAGGCGGCCTTCCTTATTAAAGTGCTGCATAGGGTAGATATGACAGCCAAGCGGTTCAGAAATATCACTCAATTTAAAGTACATCTTACCAATCCAAGTTTGTACACTGGCCTTTTTGGAAGAATCAAAAGTGATAATGTAAGATTTCCTCACTTAGTAGAGACAGCGGTTTATGCACAATACTTGCATAGAGAAAATCTTTATCTGAGGTATGCGAGTTGGAAAAAAGGAGCTTATGAAGGAGAGGTAGATTTGATACAATTAAGCACAAATTTTCTGGAAGTAAAATGGGCATTGGAAGTGAAATGGTCGGACTCATTCAAAGTAAATAAGTTGAAATACTTTATGAAAAAAAATAATCTCGACAAGGGGATTATCACAAGTAAAACAAAGTTTGAAAGCACAGAAAATTTACTAATTGTACCCAATAGTTTATATGCTTACGTGGTAGGAAAAAATGTTTGGACTATAGGAGATCGCGATTTTTAATAAAAATGTAAATTTCGCCAAAAGAAATTTTTTTGATTTTTTGTGTTTCCGGAGTGGACTCAAAATTGATACCACCTGAGTAGTTGCCTTTTAACTATGATACTCTGGTTTGATTGGTGCGTATCAAGTTTATCATTTTTTAAAATAAAATCACTTCACAAATGCGTTGGTCAAGTTGGCCAACCTCTTTGTCAAGTAAATTGTAACAGCGGAGCCAACTTGGCTAATCTCTTTGGGAAGTAAATTGTAACAGCGGAGTCAACTTGGCTAATCTCTTTGGGATGTTAAATATGGCGTCCTGGGGTTATCTATTTTGTTTGCGCTTACATTGCTCCTCACTCTTCATTCAGCTCCACTATATTCCGTGCTTACCGATCCTAAGAAGGCTATAGATCTGTAAGCAAGCAGGAAATGTGAGGTGCACCAAAGGGATTGCTGTGCTGGCCTTACCTCGAAAAACAAAAAGCAATAGGCCTACACATTTAAATGATTAAACTGTTATGTAAATAAGCTATTTTCGCAAATATTTAAAATATACCTTTCTTTGATAGCTACTGTAGTTTTATTTGTATTGAGCATTGCTGTGCTGGTTTTTGCATCCGATAAATTTATTGGCGCAGCTGAAATAATTGGCAGGTCTTTTGGGATTTCATCTTTTATTATAGGTGTTACTATTCTGGCATTTGGCACTTCCTTACCTGAATTATCTACATCTATTTTTGCCGTAATTAATGGAGAGTCTGATATAGTTTTGGGCAATGTGGTAGGGTCTAATATTACTAACATTCTGCTTGTACTGGGTCTGAGCGTGGTATTTACAAAGACTCTTAACCTTGATTACGATGTAATGGATGTAGACATGCCATTACTGTTTTTATCGGCTTTTTTGTTGTGGTTTGCTCTAAGAGATGGCGAATTCACTTTGTTTGAGGCATTATTATTTATTGGGGCATTTGCTGTGTTTCTTATTAATTCAATAAAAAATTCCCCCAAAGGTGATTCTGAAAGGCCAAAAGCAGCAACCAGAGATTACATTACCTTGCTTATCACTGGGATACTTGTGTATTTTGGAGCTGAATATACCGTCAAATCATTGAGCCAAATAGCTACAGGTATAGGAATTCCTGCATCTATAATTTCTGTCACAGCCTTGGCCTTAGGCACTTCATTGCCAGAAATAGTAGTGAGTATATCCGCTACTAGAAGAGGTGATCATGCAATGGCTATGGGAAATATTTTAGGTTCAAATATCTTTAACACATATGCTGTTATGGCTATTCCTTCATTCTTTGGAACCCTTATTGTACCCCAAGAAATTTTAAGCTTTCATCTTCCATTCATGATTGTGGTCACTGCCCTAATGGGGATAATTTGCCTTTCTAAAAAAATAAGTAGGTGGGAAGGTGTAATGTTGCTCATCTTTTATGCGTTTTTTATTGGAGAATCTGTAAAAGGGAACCTATTTTAGTAAGAAGAGAAAAATAAGAAGCATAAATCATTTATGTAACTCATTTACTATATTCAACTGTTCAACCTCATTATTTATCAATTCTATAATAATCTTGCTTACACATAGTTAGTTACATTAAGACATTGGGATGGAAATAGAAAAATTTGCTCAAATATTTATATATACACATGCTGGATTTGGTGCTTTTGCACTTTTATCAGGAGGGCTGGCCTTATTGGCAAGAAAAGGGAATAGATTACATAAAACTTCAGGCAAAGTGTTTTTTTATACAATGTTAATTTCTGCATTGATTTCACTTATTATCGCCCTCTTGCCAAACCATGAGAGCCCATTTTTATTTTCTATTGGAGCTTTTAGTACTTATTTTTTATTGAGTGGGTATAGAAGTTTGAATTTTAAACAGAATGATTTCAATTTGAAAATTGATAAAATTATTTCTTCTTTGATAATTCTTACCGGTATTGTTATGATTTTATACCCAATAATATTAAATGGACAATTAAACATCATCTTATTTGTGTTTGGAATTGTTGGGATGATATTCGGAATAAGAGATATGAAATTATATAAAGATTTAGATCAACTTAAAAAGAGTTGGTTAAAGTTGCATTTAGGAAAGATGACAGGTGGATATATTGCAGCAATTTCAGCGTATTTTGTTGTAAATCAAATACTGCCAGGAATATGGAATTGGTTTGTACCTGGAATTATAGGGGGTGGATATATAACTTATTGGATGATAAAATTGAAAAAAGAAACCTCTAACTAAAAAAGGCAACTACTTAGGTAGTATCAATTTTAGCTTAAAAAATTCTTTTATCGTTAGACGTCGCCTATTTTTATAACAATAGTTCTGCTATTACTATCTTATCTTATGTGTTGGTGAATCTTGATAATGTTGCCATATTTTTGATTTCTGATAAAAATGAGCCGCGCCTAATAAAAAAATATCAATTTTTTATATTAGAAGCACTGGCTTAAATAGTTACAAAAAAAATAAATTTCAGAAAAAGGTGGGTAGATTCAAAGCGTACTAAATATGCAAATAGAACTTTTCAAAATCCTGAAAATAAGACTTTTATCTTTTTCAAACGATGTAGTTGGGAATCTCTGTAATGACCATAATGTATTTATGAAGTATGTATATATTTTCGGATTTTTATTGTTAAATTTTGCCTTAGAGGCTCAGGTTAGCCCGGTTCATCATTTTTCTTTTAATAATTGTAATGGAGCGGATTCCAGAGGGGGCGAGAGTGGATTTGTTTTTGGAATATCCGAATGTGAATGTGGTGTAGATGGGTTTGCACTTAATTTTGATCAACCGTCTCAATTTGGCGAATTTCCTAGAAGCTTAAATGACCGTTTCTTAAATGAATTTACATTTAGCTTTTATATGTTTCCTAAAAGCACAGTCTCAGGTACAGAAGCTGTGGATATTTGGACAATAGGAGAAGAATGTGGACTAGACTCAATATTTCAAGTGAGATATTTTCCAATAAATGGCGAAATGCGGGTGAGATTTTCTGATCAGCCAAGAAATAGTATAGAACTAATTGGGTTTTTATCCGATGTAAATTGTTGGTCATATGTTGTAATAACCAAAGAAGAGAATAATTTCAAATTGTATATTGATAACGAGTTGGAGGATGAATCTTTTTCTCCTATAGTTCCTATGTTTCAGTCTGATGACGAACTTACATTATCTTTAGGTACTTGTGCGGGAGAAAGGGGAGTAGTTGAATATAAAGGGTTAATAGATGAATTTCGTATTTATAATGTAGCGTTGTCAGCCAGGGATATTTCTCAAGAGGATTATTATCCGAATCAAATAATAGAAGATAAAATTGTAATTTTCAAAGGAGAATCAGCGGTTATCGAAACAGGAGGAACATGTTCTGATCAATTTGAATGGTCGCCAACAGAAGGATTGATTGATCCCAATATTCTCAATCCATTAGCGAGCCCTGAAAAAACGACTCGATATACTTTGACAATTAATGATAATGGATGTGAAGCAGAGGACGGTATTCAGATTATCGTTGTTGATTTGGATAATTTGGATTGTTCACAACTGTTACTACCTTCAGGTTTTACACCAAATGGTGATGGGGTAAATGATATGTTTGGAATTAGTAACAAATTTATTATTGATGAGTTGATTTCGTTTGAAGTTTTTGATAAGTGGGGAGGTAGAATGTATTACGCTACTTCTAATACACCTCTTTGGGACGGAAATTTTCGCAATTCACCTGTAATGCCAGGGCCTTATCTCTATAGGGTACGATATGTCTGTGACGGCGCAGAAACGCAACGCAATGGCGTGATAAACGTAATTCGATAGGATTTTGTTAATTTTAGGCGCTTAACATGAACTGATCTGAGATGCAAAAGAAAATCCTCTAGCCCACTTCGAAAACTCACAAAATTAAAAAAAGCTACTTTTGGGGAACGTGAATCTACTCAGGAGGTGTGCTTTTGAGGTAAAAAAATTGCTATTTTAGTACTAGGCATATACTATTTTTGTATTAATAGCAGCGCTATTAATAACTTATTTTATGTGTTAATGAATCTCGATTATGTTGGCACATCTTCGAGTTGAGACATAAATTGCCAAAGTATAGTGATAAAAGAACTTTTTTAAAATTGATACTACTGAAGTATTTACCTTTATATTGTTCTTAATTCGCTGATACTCAGGCATCACCGAATCTCTAAAAATGCAAGTTTCATCCAAAACGCTTCTTTTATGAAAAATGTTAGTTTCCAGAGTAGACTCAGACTTTTTCTTTTTGTCGGTGTTTGCTTTTTATTGAGTTGTAAGTCTGAGACCAATTCATACAATGATGTAATAAAAGAAGCTGCTTCTAAAAGAGAGATGGAATCTCTTGCAAAAGTCCATCCTTCACCTCTATTGGAAGAAACAAAAGACACTACTATAGCTGAAAGTGATATGACCAAAACACCTATGCCGAATATTGTAAAAAAGGAGATAAAAGAAGGAATGAAAATTGAAAAAATTGCTACGAAATCCACTCCTAAACCCAAATTAAGGGAAAGAGGAATATTAGCATTTGAGGAATTTGTCTATGAATTTGGAGTTATAACGGAAGGAGATATCGTAAAGCATGACTTTTATTTTAAAAATACAGGAAAGGCACCAATTATTGTGAAAAGTGCTACTGCTACTTGTGGTTGTACGATTCCATCTTATCCTTTTATTCCTATTGATCCAGGTGAAAAAGGATACATTGGTGTGACTTATAATAGTGTGGGAAAATCAGGAATACAAACACCGATTATAACGGTAATCAGCAATGCCACTCAGAAGATAGTCAAACTTAAATTTACTGGAACTGTAGTAGAGAAAGTGAAAGAATCACAAGAGGGACCCGATACGACATCAGCATTACCTCAATAATGTAACATCCCCTATCAATACTCCCAGATCACCCCCTTTTAAAGTATACCCTATTCTATAAATATAAACTCCTGAATTGGCTTCTTTCCCTTTTAATGACCCGCCCCAAATTCTCATTTCTCCATTCGGAGTATCTACATTATTCATTGCATGGACCATTGAGCCCCATCGATCAAAAATTTGAACACTATTTATGGATTCTATAGATGGCCCAACAAAAACATACATACCATGCTTCTTTTTAGTCTGATCTGAGGTAAAGGCATTCGGAACAAATATCTCAGTTGCTTTTTCCACAAAAATACTGATTTCATCAGTAGCTGTACATCCATTTTCGTAAGTGACTTGTACTTGAAAAGTTTGGTCGCTCAATGGGCTGGCCATGACATTTAAACCATTTTCCGAAAGAAAAATTAATGTTTCCTCTGGTGTCCATTCTACATCAATTAAGGTGACTCCAATTGACACCATTGCCTCTAATTCTATATCATTTCCTAGACTTATTGTTCGGTCAGGGCCTAGAAAAACAAACAGTTCGGAAGCTTGATTTACACTAAATGGAGAAGACTCAAATGAACAGCCTTCTGAATCATACACCCTGACAATATAATCCTCAGGAAAAACAGAGGCAGTGTCGCCAATGGCTAGAACTGGATCAGTATTTACTTGATATGAATATCCTTCTCCAGTACCACCTGAGACTTCTGCTACGTAAATGATTCCTCTATCTCCAGTACAAATAGGGTCAAAATTCTCAATTGACGCAACTACGGGAAGTGGAATAGTGATAATAATATCATTTACTTCCGCTGAGCATCCATCGTCATCTGTAACCAATACGGAATAGGTACCGATTCCCAAATCCATTGCAGTGTTAGAATTGGCATTGGTGTTGGTCCAGATGAAAGAATAATTACCAGAGCCTCCTTCTACATCTATTACAATAGTAGCAGATTCATCATCAGCACATATGGGGATAAGGCTGGCAGTAGAATCTACTCTGGCTAAGAGTGGATTCAATGGGGTAACTGTAAAAGTGTCTAAATTGGTACATCCATTAGAGTCACTTATTTCTATGACAATATCACCCGTTCCCAGTGTGTTTTGGGAAGGGCTGGGAGAATTAAATATTCCTAACTCTGGAAATGAAAAAGTAAAAGAAGTACCATCAATTTCTGGGGTGACCTCTATAAATACTGAACTTACATTTCCATCACATGCAGGTGGTATGATGCTACTTTTGTCTAAATCTACTTTAAAAAGTGGCCCATCAGGCATGGTAAAAAAAATGGTGTCGGATACACACTCTCCATCATCGACTACCAGCCAGTGAAGCCCACTACCCAGATTGAAATCAAAGGCTGCTGTTGTGCTTGGTATGGTCTCCACCGTCCCATCAGACCAAGTAAAAGTATACATGCCATTATTACTGCTTCCTCCTGATGCCATGGCCTCTACACTGCCATTTGGTATTCCAAAGCAATTGGGAGCATTGATATTAAAATTGTCTATTATTACTGCATCAGCAGCGCTTAGAGCGAGGGATTGAGAACTGGAGCAGCCACTAGCATCTGTCACTATTAGAGTATAGCTATTTCCTGCTGCCACATTGGGTAGTGTGGACGAATTGTCATTGTTGGGATGATCCCACTCAAACATATATGGTTGAGTTCCACCATTTACCTCAGCCGTGATATTACCTGTAAGATCTGTGCATACCAAGCTGTTATTTGTGGCCGATGTGATATTGATGACTTTTGCCAATATATCAAAGGAGAATGTGATTTGACAACCATCTGTATTGGCTATCACAACGGTATATGACCCCGTATCTAAATTAGCAAGTATAATTGAATTCCCATTTCCAGTTTCTCCATTGCTAAATGTATAAGTTACAGGACTGCCACTGGTTACGTCAATATCAATGCTGCCATTGGCTTGGCCTTCACATGTTGGGCTAATAGTGGGTTCATTGACTAAGCTTAGTACTCCTGTAGCCGATGCAGACGGTAATAATTCTATAATTTCACATCCTTCAGAGGATAGAATTCTTATCTCATACCCACCACTAGAAAAAGGAACATTGGTCAAGGTAATTATATTACTACCTGATCCAGTACTTGCCATATCCAAGAGGGTAGGCCCTGCTAAATCAAATACTTGATAATCGAAATTGGTACTCATGCTGCCATCACTATTGGTAATGGCTATTTCATAATCGGCAGATTGAGTTTGACAATTTACATTTGTGATTTGTGGGTCTAGTATTATTGAGTTTTCAAACAAGAGAATTACTGAATCAATAACAAAACAATCATCATTTTGGGCATCTTCCAGAGCAATAAGGTATTTGGCAGGAACCAAATTGTTAAATGTAGTAGAATTTGGAAATCCAAAACTCGATTGAAATGGAACATCTAAAAGATTAGCGTTATATGAGCCTGTGCCTCCAGTTACTTCAATTCGAATATTTCCTGTGGCTCCTTCACAAAATGGATTTGTGGCAAAAACCGATAGTTGAATAGGTTCTGTCAGCAATTCAAAATTACCTATTATTGAGCACCCTAGAGAATCAGTTATGGTAACTTCATATATACCATTTGCAAGGTTAGTAACTACTCCTCTAGTAGCAAAATCAATCAGAGAATTATTCCATTCAAATTTATATGTTCCTCCGGCGAAAGGAAGTCCGCCTTCTACATCCACTTCGATTCTCCCATTGTCTAAATCAAAACATGTGGGACCAAAAATCGTCTCTGAAAATTCAATAGAATTTCCGTCCTCAATGTTAACTGAAAATGCAATCTGTGCACCTGTGGCATCAAAGACTTGGACATCGTAACTGCCAGGCCCCAAGCCAGTTTTTGTATAAATATCTCCACTGTTTTGTATAGTTTCAATATTTCCAGAAGCATTGATATCTACAGTATATGGAGCATTTCCACCGTAGACAATAATAGAAAATTCGCCATTATTAAGGCCCATTCCTGAGGGGCAGATAGTAAGTATATCAGCTTGTGTAATAGCTGATGCAGGAGGGGTAATACAAATTTCACCAGATACAAGAACAAACTCTCTTTGATCCAAATTAGGGTCAAATATTTCAATCCCTTGTTCTCTTGATGCCAAGCCGTAAGAATTGATATTTAAACTGGCACATTGACCAGGGATAGCATCATCTTTTATCTTAAAACAAATTTCAAACAGCCTAGTGCCATCTGGCAAGGAATTTCCAGCTGAGAAATCATTGGTTGTCCACAATGCGTTTAAAAATGTACCTTCGTTAGTACAATGAGGAGGCCCCCAAGCACCAGGAGTCATACAATTAGCAAACCTATCAACACCCATGAAACCACTGAGATCGCCAAATGTATTTACAATTTCAAATTCTAATAAGTCGGCTTCAAAATTGAGCGTAAACTGCATCCCTGCAATGGAGTCAAAATTATTGACAATAAAGTCAATGCAAACAATATTTCCAGGTTCTCCTGATTTGGATTCTCCTCTAAATTCTACAGGGTCATCTTGCCCTTGCAGTGGTAGGTTAAACAATAAAATCAAGCATAAAAAAGAGGAAAAAGATAAACCTCTAAATTTCTGAATACTCGCCATAAAAGTCTGACTAAAGATCAGTTTTAGTTAAAACAAAAAAACACCACTGCCAATGATTTATCATTAACGCGGAGTGTTTTCAGCTTATTGCTGTTTTGTTGACTATTATATACCCAGTAACTGGATGCTCAATATACCACAGAATCTATCCCGTGATTGATTTTTAATTGATGTTGTGCCGCTACTGCTTTTGAATGAGTTTTGTAGCGACCTATGAGAACTTTGTACATGGTTTTTCCATTTTGGTAATCATGCAATACCATAGCTTGTTCATTGAGCTTTTCTTTTACATCATCTAAAAAATTCATGGTATTTTCAAAACCCTCAAATACGCCCAATTGAAGTTTGTAACTCTTCGTTTTATAGTCATTTGATGACGTATTGCTTGATATTTTTCTTTTGTGAGAAGGAGATTGATTAACATTGTGTATGACCATGTTACCATTTGAGACTACTACTTTATCAATGATTTTTATCATTTTTGAAGGGGGTAGTGTTTCCTCAATTCGCTTAATTACTCTGCCGTCACTGTCAAATATTATTACCGTAGGAAGTACCGAAACTGCAAGTTCTTGCCTTAGTGAAAACCCATCAAAATCGTCAATATTTACCTTCAAAGGAATGAAATTAGCATTTATTTTTCCCACTACAGTAGGATCACTATAGGTTGTCTCATCCATCCATTTACAAGGGACACACCAGTCAGCATAAAATTTCACAAACACGTATTTGTTTTCACTCTTTGCCAATGATTTTGCAGATTCTAGAGTGCCTTTGTGATAACTGGGCTCATATTTATTAACAGATCCCACCATTGCGCTTGAAATGCACAGGAGTAATGATAAAACTAAATATCTCATCTCTGGTTTTTATGTTAAGTAATGACATCACATTAAGTATTGTCACCATATGTTAAATTGCAAGCACCATACCAATAGATCATTCGTATTACGTATTTGATTAATATGATGCGAAAAATGTTATAACTAGTTGATTATCAGCACCTATTATTTTGCATTATTTAATTTCTTTTTAAATAGTGTCTGAACGGAAACAGTCGAATTTTATGAAATAGAATATTTTGGATGAGAATTTAGTTTTTTGATATTCGGTGATGCCTGAGTATCAGCGGGTTGAAAAAAAATAAAATATCGCGAAAAGAACTGTTTCTAACTTTGATGAGTTTTCGTTCAGACACTAAATATGAATACCAATAATGAGACTTTAAGGTGCTCATTACTTCTCAATTGTGTACCTTGTGTGCCGAAATTGAAAATGTTTCTATGACGAAAATTAAGGCAGCTATAAAAGGTGTAGGAGGGTATTTGCCACCCGACGTGTTGAGTAATTTTGATCTTGAAAAAATGGTAGATACCAATGATGAATGGATCAGGTCTCGCACAGGAATAGAAGAAAGAAGATTGCTAAAGGGAGAACATAAAGGCACATCAATATTGGGTATTCATGCTGTTCAAAATCTCTTGGAAAAAACTGGATGTGACCCTGAAGAGATCGATCTTTTAATTTGTGCTACTGTGACACCTGATGTATTATTTCCAGATACCGCTAATATAATTGCATATAAGACAGGTCTTCGCAATGCTTTCACTTTTGATATTACGGCAGCTTGCTCAGGATTCCTTTTTGCATTGACAACAGGGGCTAAATATATAGAATCTGGCCACCATAAAAAGGTGATAATAGTTGGAGCTGATAAGATGTCATCTATTATAAACTATGAAGATAGGGCTACATGTATCATTTTTGGTGATGGAGCAGGAGCTGTATTATTAGAAGCTGATGAAGAAAATGGGTACCACAATTCATATATGCGTAGTGATGGCAGTGGGCAGGAGCATTTATATATTGTAGCAGGAGGGTCAGTAAAACCATCCTCTTTGGAGACAATAAAAAATAAAGAACACTTTGTGCAGCAGAATGGTAGAGCAGTGTTTAAAGCTGCAGTATCAGGCATGACAAGTGCTGTAACAGAAGTGATGAAACAGAACAACTTGACAGTGGATGATGTAGACTGGCTGGTACCTCATCAAGCAAATATTAGAATTATTGATACAGTGGGCAAGATGCTCAATTTTCCGAAAGAAAAGGTGATGATGAATATTGTGAAATACGGAAATACTACAGCAGGTACACTCCCCCTTTGTCTTTGGGATTATGAATCGAAGCTAAAAAAAGGTGATAAAATAATTCTTACTGCTTTTGGTGGAGGTTTTACATGGGGAGCATCCTATTTGACTTGGGCATATTAAATGAAATTTTATTAGCAAAGGGAAACTGTTGTCGAATGACATCTTTAGTTTAATTGTAACTACTCATTCGGCATCAATTTTAGCTAAAAAATCTTTTTTATCACATCACTTTGGCTATTTTTGCCTCAAATCGAAAATATGTCAATATAATCAAGATTTGCTATCTTAAAAATAAATTATTAAAAGTGTTGCGATTAAGTCAAAAATGAGCACCGTTGAGCAAGCAAACAACAATTTATTATCTGGCTCTTTGGCAAACAGATCTCAAGAGCATACCGACTGAATAGGTACATTTATATTT